>NZ_JBRJGW010000004.1:0-341983 GCF_053628695.1 Amorphus sp. MBR-141 | reverse complement strand
TCATGCGCAAGCTCATCACCCATCTCAACGCCATCGTCCGCAACGCCGAAACAGCACAGACCATCGCACCCTAATCCGACACGGTTGCTCATTCCAGCGAAGGCTGGAATCCAGGTGCGGCCTCTCCGGGGGGGGTTCTGAGCGAGAGGATGCGCGTTGCCTGTCAGACCGCACCTCTGCCGGTCTGCTTCGTCCCTGCCGGCTCATGATTTCAAATCGCAACCGCCGTCCGTGCGGCCCTGGATTCCAGCCTTCGCTGGATTGAGCGAAAGATGGGGCCGGCTGCGGGGCTACGACCAAGGCCTTGCCGGACAGCACCCCGCCGCTCACGCGCCCCTCCCCGCAGGCCCCCACCAGCGCGCGACCGCGCCGGCCGAGCAAAGCCAGGAAAAGTGCGAAGCGGTTTTCCGTCCGGCTTTGCGACCCAAAGACCCAGGCCGCCCCCGCGGAGCCGATGCGCGCCAGCGCATTCGGCGTGAGCGGACCAAAAACCACCCCCTCACCGACCTCCCCGCACGCCCCCCACAGCGCGCGACCGCGCGCCGGCCGGAGGCCGCCCTCCCGGAGCCGGTGCGCGCAAGCGCACTCGGCGTGAGGGGAAAACAAATCAGGCCGCAAACTCCGCGTGAGCGCACCAAACTCCCCCCCACTTATCCCCGCCCCCCAGAACCTCCCGTATGCTCCGCCTTGTCGCTCAACCCACTGGGAGCCGTGCCGGACCGTCCGCCACGTGGGTCGAGGACCTGACGGCCGGGCTGCAGCGCGTGTAACGGACGGGCGGGCTCGGTGGGCCGATGGCGTGTGGTGTCCGCTGGGACAAAAGGCGGGACGCGCCGCGCATGACCTCGAAGACGCGGCTCTCGCAAGCCGCCCCTAGTAGAGGTGCTGTGCGACTGTGCGGCGTCCGCTGCCCGGTGGAGGGGTGGAAGGTCCTATCCCTTCCGCCCTTGGGAGAAGGGTGGCTGCATCGGTTCGAACGTCTGGGTGGGGCGTCGGAAGGCGACCGCAAAAAACACAATCGGATGGCCGCCGTTCCGCGCCCCACCGATCCCTGTTTGCCAACACCCCCGGCTGCAAGCAGCGCGGGGATGAAGGTGCTTGGGGGTTGGTTTGCGGTTTATGCCCCTCGCGCCGAGTGCGCTCACGCGCACCGGCTCCGGGAGGGCGGCCTCCGGCCGGCGGACGGTCGTCCGCTGGCGGGTGCGGTCCGGATCGGCGGAGCATGGTGCACGGCGCGGTTTTTTTACCCCTCGCGCCGAGTGCGCTGGCGCGCACCGGCTCCGGGAGGGCGGCCTCCGGCCGGCGGACGGTCGTCCGCTGGCGGGTGCGGTCAGGACGGGCGGAGCATGGGGCACGGCGCGGTTTTTTTTACCCCTCACGCCGAGTGCGCTCACGCGCACCGGCTCCGGGAGGGCGGCCTGACGGCCGGCGGACGGTCGTCCGCTGGCGGGTGCAGGCCGGATGGGCGGAGGCCGGATGGGAGGTGGCCGGATGGGAGGTGGCCGGTGCGCGCCGTGATTTGCCTTTCACTCCGCTCGCGACAGTCGCGCTGCGCGCGATGTCTCCGCGAGGGCGGCCTCCGGCCGGCGGGCGGTCGTCCGCTGGCGGGTGCAGTCCGGATGGGGCGTGAGTTGGTGCTCTCCGCATGCACCACACATTCCGCTCATTCCCGCGAAAGCGGGAATCCATAGGGCCTTGCCGCTGGCTCGTGCGGGATGAGAGACGGAAGGCGCTGCAGCCTTCGAGGCGCAATCCCTCCCGCCGTTCACCGCGCGATTCAGTATGGATCCCCGCTTTCGCGGGGATGAGCGGAGAATGAGGCCGGCTCGGAAACGCACATCCAGGGGCCTCTCTGCATGCCTCCACCAGCGCGCGACCGCGCGCCGGCCGATAGGCCGCCCTAGCGGAGCCGATGCGCAGAGCGCATTCGGCGTGAGCGGACCAAAACCACCCCCACACCGGGCACTCTCCGCACGCCCCCCACCAGCGCGCGACCGCGCGCCGCCCGATAGGGCGCCCTCCCGGAGCCGATGCGCGCCAGCGCATTCGGCGTGAGGGGTATAAAACCAGCCCGTCACTCGCAGCCAGCGCCCCCGCACTCCGCACCCCTCACCCCGCCCGTGCCCCCCGCGCATACGCCACCGGCGGCATGCCGACGTGGCGGGCGAACGCGACGCTGAAGGTGCTGGCCGAGGCGTAGCCGACGCGCTCCGCGACCTGGGCGACGCCGGCGCCGCCCTGGC
This sequence comes from Amorphus sp. MBR-141, assembly GCF_053628695.1. Lineage (NCBI taxonomy): Bacteria > Pseudomonadati > Pseudomonadota > Alphaproteobacteria > Hyphomicrobiales > Amorphaceae > Amorphus > Amorphus sp. MBR-141. Next base: position 339,740 of record NZ_JBRJGW010000004.1, on the reverse strand, counting down.
GCAAGAGGTCCTTGGCGAGCGCCATGCGCCAGCCGGCGAGGTAGTCCATCGGCGCGGTGCCGACCTCCCGGCGGAAGCGGGCGAAGAAGGTGGAGCGCGACAGCCCGGCGGCGCGCGCGAGCTCCGCCACCGTCCAGGCCCGCGTCGGCCGCGCGTGCATCTGGCGCAGCGCCACCGCCAGCCGGGCGTCGGCGAGGCCGCGCAGCAGGCCGGGCGGCGCGTCGGCGCCACCGGGGACGCGCAGCGCCTCGATCAGCATCACCTCCAGCAGCCGCTCCAGCACCACGTCGCGGCCGGGCCGGGTGCCGCGCGTCTCGCCGTCGACGAGTTCCAGGAGCGTCGTCAGCCGGGCCTCGCCGGAGACGTGGACGACGCGCGGCAGCAGCGGCACCAGCAGGCCGGCGTCGCCGGAGCCGAAGCGGCAGTGGCCGACCAGCATGCGCACGTCCGGGGCGATCGCCGGGTCGCCCAGCCGGTAGACGCCGGGGCGGATCTCGGTGCGCGGCGAGCGGGTGCCCGGCGGCGGCGGCACCAGGCTGGTGGTGGTGAAGTCGCGCGCCGTCGGCACCAGCACGAAGTCGCCGCGGCCGATCCGCACCGGCGCCTCGCCCGCCACCTCCAGCAGGCAGGCGCCCTCCAGCATGGCGCAGTAGAACGGCCGGTCCTCGTCGAAGCGGCGGACGATCCAGGCGCCGCCAGCCAGCACCTGCTTGGAGAACGAGGCGCTGGGCTTGAGCAGGCCGACGATCTGGGCGAGCGGGTCAACCATTTCCGGACGCATTCCAATGATACTCGGACGCCGGATGATAGATCGTCCGGCCGCGGCCGGCTAGCCTCCCGCCATTCCCCCCTCATGGAGGCCTTCGAGATGACCGCCACCCCCACCGTCCTGATCACCGGCTGCTCGTCCGGCTTCGGCCTGGAGACGGCCCGCCGCTTCCACGACCGCGGCTGGTCCGTGGTCGCCACCATGCGCACGCCGCGCGACGGCCTGCTGCCCGCCTCCGAGCGGATGCGCGTGCTGCCGCTCGACGTCACCGACGCGGCCAGCATCGCCGCCGCGGTGGAGGCGGCCGGGCCCATCGACGTGCTGGTCAACAACGCCGGCGTCGGCCTCCTCAACGCGGTCGAGGGCCTCAGCGACCGGATGATCCGCGAGGTGTTCGAGACCAACACGATCGGCACCATCGCGATGACCCGGGCGGTGCTGCCGCAGATGCGGGAGCGGCGCGCCGGCGTCGTCGTCAACGTCACCTCGACGGTGACGCTGGTGCCGCTGCCGCTGCTGTCGGTCTACACGGCCAGCAAGACGGCGGTGAACGCCTTCACCGAGTGTCTGGCGCTGGAGCTGGAGGCGTTCGGCGTGCGCGCCCGGCTGGTGCTGCCGGGCCGGGCGCCCGACACCGCCTTCGGCGACAACGCCCGCGAACGGATGGGCTTCGACATCCCGGAGGCCTACGGCGCGCTCGCCGCCGCCACCTTCGCCGCCTGGCAGCAGGAGGGGGGCGCGCTCACGCTGCCCGGCGACGTGGCCGACGCGGTGTGGCGGGCGGCGACCGATCCGGCGTGCCCGATGCGGCTTCCCGCCGGCGCCGACGCGGTCGCCCTGGCCGAGGCGGCCTGAGGCAGTCGGGGTGGGCCCGGGGGCGGCGCGCCGGGGGCGGGGGGCGGCGGCGCCGCCCCCTTCACCAGCTGCCGAGGCGGCGCAGCTGCGGCGTCTTCTTGTGGACGTGGTCGCCCATCCGGCCGAGCAGGCCGGCGAGTTCGTCGAGCGCGTCGAGCAGGAACGGCCCCTTGTTCAGCATCACGCATTCGGCGCGCACGCCCATCGCCGCGTCGGTCAGCTCGGCGCGGTTCGGCACGCCCTTCTTCACCAGGTGCTCCAGCACCTGGGTCGCCCAGATCACCGGCACCTGCGCCGCCTCGCCGATCCACAGGATCTCCTCCTGCATCTCCGCCAGCCGGGCGAAGCCGATCTCGATGGCGAGGTCGCCGCGGGCGATCATGATCGCCACCGGCTGGCGGGCGCCGGCGCGCACCACGATGCCCGGCAGGTTGCGCACCGCCCGCGCCGTCTCGATCTTCAGCACCAGCGCGATCTCCTCCCAGCCGTCGGGGCGCGCCTCGGCCAGCGCCTCCTGCAGCCGCGCCACGTCGGCGGTCGCCTGCACGAAGGAGAACTCCACCGCGTCGGCGTGGGCGGCGACGAAGGCGAGGTCGGCGGCGTCCTTGGCGGTCAGCGCCGGCACGTCGAGGTCGCTGTCGGGGAAGTTGATGCCCTTCTCCGGCTTCAGCTTCGCCGCGCCGCCGTCGCAGCGCGTCACCCGGGCGACCAGCTCGCCGCCGCGGGCCGCCTCCACCACGGCGCCGATCTTGCCGTCGTCGATGAACACCCGGTGGCCGGGCAGCACCGCGCCGAGCACGTCGGGCAGCGTGCATTCGACCGCCGCCGCGCGCCCGGCCGCCAGCGTCGCGGGCAGCGCCCCGGGCGCCACGATGGCGATGCGGTCGTCCGGGCGGACGCGCTTCGTCCCCTCGGGCAGCCGCACCTCGCCGGTGCGGATCTTCGGGCCGGCGAGGTCCATGAACACGCGCATGCGGTGGCCGGTCTCCGCCTCGGCGGCGCGGGCGTGGGCGATCATCCGGCCCCAGGCGTCGGCGTCGTCGTGGGCGCAGTTGATGCGGATCGCGTCGACCCGGCGCTCCGCCAGCGCGCGCATGAAGGCCGGGCCGTCGGCCGCCTCGCTCGGGCAGGTCACCAGCAGCGCCGTCTGCCGGCCGGCGCCGCGCGCCCCGAACAGCTGGGCCGCGCGGCCGGCGAGCCGCGCCTCGCCGGCGAAGAAGGCCGCCGCGTCCGCCGCCGGCGCGGGTGCGTCGCCGGCCATCGCGGCCAGCGCCGCACGCACCGCGGAAAGCGTCGGCAGCACCCGGCTCTCCAGCCGGCCGAGCGACGACAGCCCCAGCGCCATCAGGCGGCGCTGCAGGGCGCGCAGGTCGTGGTGGCGCAGCGCCAGGTAGGCGGCGAGGTTGTCGACGCTCGGCGCGAACTCCGGCCGGATGTCCCAGCCCGCCCAGGCGCCGTTCTGCGCCGCAGCGTCGGCGGCAACCTCGGCGATCAGGGCGTCGAACTCGGCGAGAAGGCGGGCGGGGTCGGCGGGCGAAGGGGCAGGCTGGTGGGCAGGCTCGATCATGGCACGGTCCTCGGCATCCGCGGGCGGACGCACGCTCAGCGGTAGACCCGTCCGGCCGCCTCCGACTTGCGCCGGATCAAGGCCGCGGAGGCAGAGGAATAAGAGCGCCGTGCATCGGTTGTGTGACCCCGCGCGCCCCGCCCTACCAGTCCTCCCGCGCCGGCGTCCGGCTGGCGCTCACCAGCGGGGCGCGGAAGCCGCGCTTCAGGGCGATCATCCGCATGGCGAACGCCCCCACCATCACCATCAGCGTCACCGCGAGGATGACCGGAAAGGTCACCATCGCCATCGGCTGCAGATAGAGGATGAACAGCGAATAGATCAGCCCCCAGAAGACGCTGATCTCGGCGTAGAAGGCGCCCTTGAGGGTGGGGTTGTCGGCCCGCGCCCGCACCACGTCGCGGACGATGCCGCCGCCGGAGCTGGTCAGCGCCGCGAATGCCGGCCCCCACAGCCACAGCGGCTCGGCGTGCATGCGGTGGGCGACCAGCACGCCGATCACCGTGAACGTCGCCAGCCCGACCGCGTCGGAGACGCCGAGCAGGGTCCGCGGCGACATGCGGCCCCGATGGCGCACGAACCAGTCGACCACGTCGAAGAAAATCAGCGAGCGGCCGCGCAACCGGTCGATGGTCTTCAGGAAGGCGATCGAAATGCCGACGGTCGCCATGATCAGCAGCACGTAGACCGGCGACTGCAGGATCGCCGGCGGCGAACGGTCGAGGATGATGTCGCGGATCAGCCCGCCGCCGACGCCGGGCAAGAGCGCCATCACCAGGCAGCCGAAGAACGAGTAGTTCTCCTCCCGCGCGATGATCACCCCCGACAGCGCGAAGGCGAAGGTGCCCAGGAGGTCGACGGCCAGGAACCAGCTCTGGCCCGACAGGGCCATCAGGTGATGCTCGATCAACGCTCGGCCCCTCCACGCGCGCGGCCCGACGCCGGCCGAGGATGCGCGGGAGCTTACAGCCGATTTGCGACAGGACGACCCATGGCAAGGCGGGGGTTGCCCATCGTCCACGAAAAAGGGCGCCCCGGTTTCCCGGAGCGCCCCAGCGGTCGTCTATCGTCCGATGCGGACAGGCGGTTCTCGCAGGCGCGAGGTCAGGCCGCCTCCACCTCCGCCTCGATCTGCTTGCGCTGGCTGGCCGGCGCCTGGATCTCGATCTGCCGGGGCTTCTTGGCCTCGGGGATCTCGCGCTTCAGCTCCACGTGCAGCAGGCCGTTCTCCAGGCTGGCGCCGTTGACCACCACGTGGTCGGCCAGCTGGAAGCGGCGCTCGAAGGCGCGCGAGGCGATCCCGCGATGGAGAACTTCCTTGTTCTCCTCGCTCTCCGGGGCCTTGTCGCCCTTCACGGTGAGGGTGTTCTCGCGGACCTCGATGGTGAGATCGTCGCTGGCGAAGCCGGCGACGGCCATCGTGATGCGATAGTCGTTCTCGGCGGTCCGCTCGATGTTGTACGGCGGATAGGTCGAGCCCGCGTTGTCGGGCGCGCCGACGGTGTCGAGCATCGAGAACAGCCGGTCGAAGCCGACGGTCGAACGATAAAGGGGGCTCAGGTCGAAATGACGCATGGTCGTCCTCCAAAGAAGCGAGGTTGCATCCTCCGGGACCGGATTTCTGCCGGCTGAGCCGTCCGCCAGCGTTGGCCGGACGAAACCCCGAAGGCGCGGACCCTCCACGGGCGTCCGCAAATCGTGATATGGGTTGCCTCATTCCGGGGTGCAAGATTTTCGAAGGCGCCGCATATGGTCGATCCGCAAGCCCAGCCCACCCTCGTCGACACCGCCGAAAATCCGCTGCCCGAAGGCGGTGAAACCGACTGGCTCTACCTCAACAAGAGCAAGGTCTGGCTCCGGTTCGCCGCCTGGCCGGCCGCCGTCGACGACCCCCAGGGCACGGTCATCCTCGCCACCGGCCGGGCCGAGTTCATCGAGAAGTACTTCGAGACCATCGAAGACCTCCAGGCGCGCGGCTTCGCCGTCGCCACCTTCGACTGGCGCGGCCAGGGCGGCTCGAGCCGGCTCCTGCGTGACGTCACCAAGGGCCACGTCGCCAGCTTCGACGACTATGTCGACGACCTGGAGGCGGCCGTCGCCGCCGCCGCGCTGCGCGGCCTGCCGCGGCCGTTCTACCTGCTCGCCCATTCCATGGGCGGCGCGGTGGCGCTGCTGGCGGCCGGCCGCCTCGCCGACCAGATCGAGCGGATGGTGCTGACCGCGCCGCTGATCGAGCTCGCCGACAAGCGCGCCTCCAGCCGCTGGGCGAAGAACGCCGCGAGCGTCGCCGCCGCCGTCGGCCTCGCCCGCAGCTCGGTGCGGCCGCGCCGCGCGCCGCCGCCCCAGGACGTGCCGTTCCAGAGCAACGTCGTCACCTCCGACCGCAAGCGCTTCGCCCGCACCCAGGCGGTTCTGAAGGCCGAGCCGCGGCTCGGTCTCGGCGCCCCCACCGTGCGCTGGTTCGCCGCCGCCAACCGCGCCACGCGAACGCTGAACGAGCCCGGCTTCGGCGACGAGCTGAAGATCCCGGTGCTGGTCGTCGCCTGCGGCATGGACACCGTCGTCTCGGTCCGGGCGATCGAACGCTTCGCCAGGACGCTGCGTGGCGGCGGACGGGTGATGATCCCGGGCGCCCGCCACGAGATCCTGATGGAGCGGACCGGCTTCCGCACCCTGTTCTGGGCCGCCTTCGACGCCTTCGTCCCGGGCACCGGCCTGCGGCTTCCCACCGACATCGCGCCGCCGCGGATCCGGATCGCGCCGCCGAAGGGCAAGGTCGCGACCTCCGTGCCGCCGGTGCCCCCGGTGGCGCCCGGCGACACCCGCCAGGCCGGCGAGGCCCAGGCGCCCGCCGGCGACACGGCTTCTGCGGGCGACACCGCGTCGGCCGTCGACACCCGTCCCGCGGACGCCACCGCGACGGATGCCCCGGCCGCGACCGCCGGTCCGGATGCCCAGACCGGGGAGAACGCCGCGCAGCCGGCGGCGCTGGCGCCTGCGGCGCCCGAGGCCGCCGTGGCGGCGAAGCGCTCCCGGTTCGGCTTCTTCCGCCGGCGCAAGGCGGCCGAGGCGGATACGGCCGACGAGGCCTCCGCCCCCGAGACCACGCCCACCGAGCCATCGGAAGACGAAGCCGACCGATCCCGGGCCGACGCACAGCCCAACGCCGCCGAAGCCGCCTTCACCGCGGCCGCCCACCTCGTCGCCGAGGCGACCCGGGGCGAGACCCGCCCGTCGCCGGAGGCCGCGCAGGCGCCGTCCGGCGCGGACGACGCGGCCTCCTCCGCCGCACCGGATGCCAAGTCCGGCCCCGCCGTCCAGCAGGCATCGCCCGACGCGCCGCCGGCGCGGTCCGCCGGCGGCGACGGCCCGTCGCGGGTGAGCCGCCTGTTCCGGCGCCGCGACGCCGGGCCGGCCACCGAAGCCGCCGACCCGCCACGGGAGGCCCCGTCGGAGGGCACCCCCTCCGAGCCGTCCGGGCCCGAGGCGGACCCCGCCGAGGCCGCCGAAACGGCCCTTGCCGAAGCGCCGGCGGCGCCCGCCGAACCGCAGGCCGCCGAACTGCAGGCCACCGGCGCGACTGAGCCGCCCGCCGCCGCGTCGGAGAGCCCCTCGGAGCCGAAGGACGCCGCAGCGGCCGACGCGGACATGACCGCCACCATCACCTTCAAGACAGCCTCGGCGGAGGCCGCGCCGACCGACGCGCCGCCAGCCGCCGAGGACGCGCCGCTGCCGCAGACCGCCGATGCCGAGCCGGCAAAGCCGGGCGACGCGACGGCGGTAGCCGCCGCGGGGCCGTCGGACCTTGCAGCGTCTCCGGAAGACGCCGCCGCACCGTCCGGCGAGGCCGGTGCCGGGCCCGATCCCATGCCATCTGACACATCGACCGACGCCGAGGCGGACGAGCCGCCCGCGGATGCCGCGTTGGGCGGCGGCGAGCCGGACCCCGGCGCCGACCCGTCGCAGGCCGCCGGGCGCCGCAAGGTCGGCAGCACCGCCCGGCCGACCCCGCGTCCCGTCAAGCGCAAGCGCAAGCGCTGAGAGCCCTTTCCAATCAGGTGGACGCGCTTGATCGATTCGAAAGGGCTTAAAATTCAGCGCCTTGAGCAATTCCTCTTCAGTCAGATCGCTTCAATCTGAATGGGAAAGGCTCTCGCGCGGCATGAGGAAAGGTCGGCACCGGCATGTCGCGCCCTTTGCCGGCGCGGCAGATCATGCCACTACCGGCAGTGCGCCGGATCGCGTCGATCCAGCGTCACCCCCACCGGTGCCGCTTCGGGTCCGCTGGCTCCACCCGGTCGACACGGACCGGCGCCGGATTCCATAAGGTGCGTGCGTATCTGCCGGTCGGACCGATTCGCACCGGCCAAGCCGTAGGATCCTGGGCTCTTCGCGATGTCGATCTGGTCCCGTGTGACCCATGCCGTTCAGGACGTTTCCACCGCCGGCGCGGACCTCGTCGAGCGCGTGGTGGAGAGCGTCGCGGGCACCGAGGAGGAGCGGCGCGCGGTCGCCTTCACCGCGGCGATCGTGGCGCTCGCCGCCAAGATGGCGAAGGCCGACGGGGTGGTCACCTCCGATGAGGTCGCGGTGTTCCGGCGCAACGTCCAGATCCCCGAGGGCGAGGAGCGCAACGTCGACCGGCTGTTCCGGCTCGCCCAGCAGGACGTCGCCGGCTTCGAGAGCTATGCCGAGCGCATCGCCCGCCTGTTCCAGGACGACCCCGCCTTTCTCGCCGACATCCTCGACGTTCTGTTCCGCATCGCCGCCGCCGACGGCATCGTCCACGAGTACGAGCTCGGCTTCCTGGCGCGCGTCGGCGAGATCTTCGGCATCGGCGACCTGCAATTCCGCTGCCTGCGCGCCCGCCACATCCGCGAGGGCGCCGTCGATCCCTATCTGGTGCTCGGCATCGACCCCGGCGCCGATCCGGACGCGCTGAGGCGCCAGTACCGCAAGCTGGTGGTCGAGCATCACCCCGACCGGATGATCGCCCGCGGCGTGCCGGCCGAGTTCGTGGCGATCGCCAACGACCGGCTCGCCGCCGTCAACGACGCCTGGGCGCAGATCCGCCGCGAGCGCGGGATCTAGGCGATGATCGCCTCCCCCGGCCGCGATCCCCATGCCACGTGGCAGCCATCGCCCAACATCGACGGCCGCAACGGCGTCCGCCCGTCGCTGGTGATCCTGCACTACACCGGCATGCCCACCGCCGACGGCGCGCTCGCCTGGCTGTGCGACCCGCGCTCGAAGGTCTCGTCGCACTATTTCGTCTTCGAGGACGGGCGCATCGTCCAGTCGGTCGACGAGGCCGAGCGGGCCTGGCATGCCGGGGTGTCCGGCTGGCACGCCTTGCGCGACCTCAACGCCGCCTCCATCGGCATCGAGATCGCCAACCCCGGCCACGACCATGGCTACGTGCCCTTTCCCGACGTCCAGATCGACGCCGTCGAGGCGCTGGTCGGCCGCATCATGGCGCGCTGGGACATCCCGGGCCGCAACGTCCTCGGCCATTCCGACGTCGCCCCCGGCCGCAAGATCGACCCCGGCGAGAGGTTTCCCTGGGCGCGCTTCGCCGAGGTGGGGATCGGCGCCTTCGTGCCGCCCGCGCCGCTCGAGGACGGCCCGTCCCTCGGCCCCGGCGATGCCGGCGAGACCGTCGCCCGCGTCCAGCGGGGGCTCGCCGCCATCGGCTACGTGCTGGAGGAGACCGGCCGCTACGACGACCGCACCGAGACCGTGGTCGCCGCCTTCCAGCGCCACCACCGCCCGGCCCTCATCGACGGCCGCGCCGACATCTCCACCCTCGACACCCTCGACCGGCTGCTGCGCGCATAAGCTCTCAGACGAAAAAACGGGCCGGCGCTGGCCGACCCGTTCACGCATCACACGGAGGGTGGGGCGGTCAGTTGCGCACCACGCCGATGACCTCGCCCGTCTGCGAGTCGACGATCAGCGTGCGACCGTTGACGTTGGCATAGGAATAGGTCGGATAGTCCGGAACGCGGACGACCTGGACGGTGCCCGGGAGCGGCTGGCCGATCATCACCGGCTGCTCGACCCGGACGGCCGGGGCCGGCTGCTGCAGGGCATAGGTGCCGACGGCGGGCGGGACGTCCGAAACCACGTACCTCTCGGGCGGGGTCGCTGCAGCCCGGGAGTTCTGCTCGACGGTGTCGGCCGACGCGCCGATCGTCCCGCCGGCGATCGCCCCGATCACCGCACCGGGAGGGCCACCGATGACGGCACCGGCGATGGCGCCGCCGGCCACCCCGGTGAGGGTCGCGTCCTGGGCGGCGGCGGGGGCGGCTGCGGTGATGGCGAGCGCCAGGGAGGCCGCGGAAGCGACCGTGAAGATCTTGTTCATTTTAGGTTTCTCCTCTGCGCTCCCCAGCTTCCGGACAACAACGCCATCCTCGAATTCCGGTTCCCATCACGCCATCACCCTGCGTTACGAATTCTTACTTTCTCATGCCGGATGATTTCTGCGTGAATACCGCGCGCAGGGATGTCCAACGCAAACGGACCGGCAAAGAGCCGGCCCGCGTAGCGCGTTTCGTCACTGTGATTGGATTAGGCCAAGGGGGTTACCCCTTGACGACGCCGAGCACCTTGCCCGTCTGCGCGTCCACCACGACCGTCTGGCCGTTGATGTTGGCGTAGGCGTACTTCGGGTAATCCGGCACCTTGACGACCTTCACCGAGCTCGGAAGCGGTTCGCCGATGCGGACCGGCTCCTGCACGTTCACGCGCGGGGCCGGCTGCTCGATCGCGTAGGTCCCGACTTCGCGCGGCACCTGCTTGACGACGTGGGCCTGCTGCGTCTGGCCCTTGTTCATCTCGGCCTCGGTGGTGTCGGCCGTGGCGCCGATGGCACCGCCGGCGATCGCGCCGATGACCGCGCCGGGAGGTCCGCCGATGATCGCGCCGGTGGCGGCTCCGCCGGCCACGCCGGTCATCGTCGCATCCTGGGCAAGCGCCGGCGCTCCCGCCGTGGCAATGGCGATGGTGGCAGCGGATGCGAATGTGAAGAACTTGTTCATGATCGGTACTCCTTTGCTGTGTGAGACCGCCCCCTCCCAGGTTCCCTGGCTGGCGACGGTCGAGGCAGCCGCGAAGAGCGCTCGATGGTGATGAGATCGCTCTCGCCCCGTTCACGGTCCGGCCAACGATCCCGTCGGCCATTCGTTCCCCAATAAATTTTCCGGCGCGGCCGGGAACCGCCGCGGGCGCCACCGCGTGTGGTCGGCCGAGCCCCGCTGACCGCCGCTCCCGTCCCGCACCGGCCCGCAGCCGTTTTCCGGGCGGACCGCGGCGATCCGAACCGGGCACGGCCGCGTATCACCGGTCGGGGCAGGCGCCCGCCCGTCCCCTTGCCGCATCAGGATGCCCGCCGTGCCCGACCGCCTCTCCACCGACCGTGACCCGCCGGGCCGGGCCGCCCTCGCCGGCGCCTTCGCATGGCTCGCCACCGTGCAGCTGTTCGCCGTCCAGATCGTCGCCCAGGCCAGCGCCTCCGGCTACACCATGCGCGACGACGACATCAGCGCCCTCGGCATCCCGTTCTGCAGCCCCGCCATCGCCACCTGCTCGCCGCTCCACGCGCTGTTCAACGGCGGCATGATCCTGGTCGGCGTGCTCACCATCGCCGGTGCGCTGCTGACCGGCCGGGCCTGGCCGGCCGGCCGCCTCGCCGGGGCGGCCCGCGTCGTGCTGGCCGGGGCGGGCGTCGGCGCCATCCTCGTCGGCGCGGCGACGGTGGCGACCAGCCCGGTCGTCCACGCCGTCGGCGCGGTGGTCGATTTCTGCTGCTGCGCCATCGGCATGGCGCTGATGGGCCTCGCCGTGCGGCGGCGCGAGCCCGGCTTCGCCGCCTTCAGCGTCGCCTGCGGCGCCCTTGTCCTGACAAGCTTCGCGCTCTACGCCGCCGGCCTCTATCTCGGCCTCGGCCGCGGCGGCATGGAGCGCGTCGCGGCCACCGCGGCCACCGTCTGGTTTGTCGTCGCCGGCGTGCGGGTGCTTGCCCTGGCCCGGCCGATCCGCGCCTGAGCCGCGCTGGCGCTGCGGCAGGCGCGCAACACCCCGCCCCAAACGAGGCGCGCGCGAGCGATCCCGTCTTGCGCAATTCCTGGATGCGGGAATGATGGCCGGTGACGCTCTGAGTCCCGGCCGCGCGGCCGGCCTGGACGCCCGTCCGGACAGGGCGATCGCAACGACAAGAACGCTGGAAAGACCGGTATGAACGACGGAGGCGGAACCCGCAGCGTGGCAGACCCCTCGGCCGATCGACCCGTCGCCCATCCTCCGGCCCGCGCGCTGCGCTCCCCGGCCGCCCTCGCCGCCCTTGCCGCCGCAGCCACCGGGCTGTTCGCCACCGCGCTGCCGCCGCTTCCCGCCGCCGCCCAGTCGTGGTCGCTCTACGACAGCGGCGGCGCCTCCTATGCGATCGAGCCCACCGGCAGCACCGCCAACCGCTACACCTACGCGATCTCGCTGGACGTCGGCGTCACCAGCACCAACACCCCGGTCCCCGTGGAGATGGACACCGGCTCCACCGGCATCGTCATCACCGCCGACCTCATCAGCCGCAACACGAACGCGCTCACGGGCCCGCCCGGCTGGGCCTTCTACAACTCGTCCGGCCTGCTGCTCACCGGCGTCCTCACCCAGGCGACCGTCACCTACCTCAACACCGCCAACGGCACGCCGGTCACCGCCAGCGTCCCCGTCCTCGCCGTCAAGAACCGCTACTGCCTGGGCGTCGGCGGCAACTCCGCCCACTGCTCGGAGACCGGCACCATCGCCATGATGGGCGTCGGCTTCGGCCGCAACACGCTGGGCGCCGACGGCAGCACCGTCGCCGTGAACACGCTGAACTTCGTGACGATGTCGCCGTCGGAGAAGGCGTCGCTGGCCGGCCAGCTCGACGGCGTCGGCGTGACGCCGCTCGCCTACAACCCCCTGGTCAACGTCGTCCCCAACGGCACCTCCACCTTCAACCAGGGCTACATCATCCGCGACGGCAAGATCGAGGTCGGCCTGACCGCCGCCAACACCTCCAACTTCGCCTACGGCAAGCTGCAGCCGACCGCCGACAGCCAGGGCACCAGCACCTGGAGCCAGGCACCGATGGCGATCCAGGTCGGCGCCGCCGGCCCCGCCACCGGCGTGCTCCTCGCCGACACCGGCGTCACCGACGGCTTCGTGCACATCCCCGGCGCCCAGACCTCGGGAGCGGTCACCGCCGGCAGCCTGGTCACCGTCCAGGTGCTCGATGCCGGCGACCTGGTCACCTATTCGTTCGTCGTCGGCTCCCAGTGCGCCCAGGCGCCCCAGCCGGCCAACTGCAACCCCCAGGCCCCCAACGGCATCAGCTGGGTCACCCGCGTGACGTCGGACGCCTACCTCAATTCCAGCATCTACTTCTACAAGGGCTTCGACTACCTGTTCGACCCGGCGAACGGCTATCTGGGGGTGATGAACTCCCAGCGCTCCGGCACCAGCGTCTCCGTCACCCCGGTGATCTCGGCGCTCGGCCAGCTCGACTTCGCCAGCCCCTTCACCACCGACATGCAGGTGGTGCTGCGCGGCGCCACCTCGATCGCCGCCGAGACCACCGCCACCTTCGACGCCGCCCTCATCGGCCCCGGCAGCCTGACCCTCAACGGCACCGGCACCGTCACTCTTAACGGCGCCAACACCTACACCGGCCCCACCACGGTGCAGTCCGGCACCTTCGCGGTGACCAACGCGCTCGCCAGCGCCGTCACCGTCGGCGCCGGCGGCACCTTCGACCTGTCCGGCCGGCTCGCGGTCGCCGGCGCCACCGCCCCGGTGGTCACCGTCGACACCGGCGGTGCCTTCGCCCTCTCCGGCACGGTCACCGGCGCGGTCTCCAACTTCGGCACCACCACCGTCTCCTCCACCGGCACCGTCGCCGGCGACGTCACCAACGCCGGCACGCTGGCCAACAACGGCTCTGTCACCGGCACGCTCACCACCACCGGCCGCCTCACCGGCGCCGGCACCGTCGGCACCCTGGTCGTCGGATCGGGCGGCACGCTCGCCACCGGCAACTCGGTCGGCACGATGACCGTCACCGGCAACTACACCTTCGGCCCCGGCGCCACCCGCGAGGTCGAGGTGGGCTCCGACGGCTCCATCGACCTCCTCGCCGTGGGCGGCACGGCGACGCTCGCCGGCGGAACCGTGGTCGCCACCGAGAACCCGGCGCTGGTGCCGGTGCTCGGCGCCTCCTACGTCTTCCTCACCGCCGGCGGCGGCGTCAGCGGCACCCACGACACCCTCGTCGGCGGGCTGTTTCCCGACGCCGCCTACCCGTTCCTCACCACCGGGCTCGCCTACTCCGCCAACGCCGCCGCCCTCGTCGTCACCCGCAGCGGCGTCAGCTACGCGGCCGCCGGCGTCACCGACAACCAGAAGTCCGTCGGCGCGGCGCTGGACACGTTCGTCCCCGGTTCGGCCCTCGATCTGCCGCTCACCCATTTGAGCGTCGCCCAGTACGACGTCGCCGCCGACCAGCTGTCCGGCCAGATCCACGCCTCGGCGCTCACCACCCTGCAGAACGACGCCACCGTGGTACGCACCACGCTCGCCAACCGGCTCGATGCCGCCTTCGCGGAGATGTCGGGCGGCCCGGCCTTCGCCGCCAACGGCGCCCCCGCCGCGGTGCTTCCGGGCGTCACCGCCAGCGCGTGGATCTCCGCCTACGGCAACTGGGGCGACACAGACGCGAGCTTCAACGCCGCCGAGCTCACCACATCGCTCGCCGGCACGCTGGGCGGCATCGACGCCGCCATCCACGATTGGGGCCGGATCGGCCTCGCCGCCGGCTACGGCGCCAGCCGCTTCAAGGCGGCGGACCTGTCATCCTCCGGCACGGCCGGATCCACCACCGTCGCGGCCTATGGCGGCGCCACCTTCGGCCGCCTCCGCGCCAACCTCGGCGGCACCTGGTCGTGGCACGACGTGGAGACCGACCGCCTCGTCGCGGTCCCCGGCTATTCCGAGAGCTACGACGCCGACTATTCCGCCACCACCGGCCAGCTGTTCGGGGAAGGCGCCGTCGATCTCGGCCAGGGTCCGGTGGATCTGGAAGCCTTCGCCGGCCTCGCCTTCGTGTCGACCACCACCGGCTCGTTCAGCGAGGGAACCGGCCTCGCGGCGCTGTCGGGCGACGGCGACACCCAGTCCAACACGCTGTCGACCCTCGGCCTCAGGATCGCCCGGGTCTATCCGATGGGCGGCGGCTGGCTCCGGCCCCACGCGACGCTCGGCTGGCAGCACGCCTTCGGCGACGTCGAGCCGGAGGCCGACCTCGCCTTTTCCCAGAGTGGCGCCGGATTCACCGTCATCGGGGCCCCGATTGCCCGCGACGCGGCGGTGGTCGGCGCCGGCCTCGACTTCTCGACCTTCCGCTCGGCCGAGGTCTCCGTCCGCTACGACGGCCGCATCGGAAGCGGCACCCAGGAGCACTCCGCCTCCGGCCACCTGTCGTTCACGTTCTGACGGGCGGCGGCAGCCTCGTTCGGCACCGAAAGATAGCGGTGCGACGGGTCGCGCATCTTCTGGTATGATCCGCGGCCTTTCGGGGCCAGTTCGGGGCGTACGGGCGTGGCGCTGCAGCACGCTCAAACCCATCGATTACTTCGCAACCCGGGGAGTCGTTGGATGGCTGACGAGAAAAAGGACCCCTTCCACCCCTACGTTCAGGAACTGCAGGGGCAGGAAGGCGACATCGACAGCAAGATCGGGACGATCGAAGCGATCCTGAAGAATGTCGATGTCGATAGTGGCTTCGACGGCCGCTTCAAGGAGGCCAAGGCCTGGCTGAAGGAAATCAAGAAGAAGATCGCCGAGCGCAAGATTGAGGACCTTGAAAAGGAACTCGAAGATCTGAACGGCCTCGCCCAGAACCCCGGCGGCTTCAATCCGCCGCCGCCTCCCACGCCCTGGATCTGGCCGTGGCCGTGGCCGCCGCCACCCGGCTTTCCCGGCCCGGGCTCGGGCACGCCCGGCGTCATCAACGTGGGCATCGTCAGCCCGCCGAGCGATGCGAAGTTCAAGGTCGGCCTTGCCGAGCGCGACTTCATCGTGGCGCGATCGAACCGCAAGGTGTGGGTCTGGGACCCCGCCAAGCTGGTCTGGGGAGCGGAACTCGACACCGGCGGCGAGATCGTCGAGATGGACAAGGTCGACGGCACCATCGCGGTCCGCACCTCCGCGGACCTCTGGCTGTTCCATCCGCTGGACTATCGCTGGCTGGGCCCGCTCCACGCCGAGATCGAGGAGGTCACGGCCTACAATCTCGCTTTCCCAACGGTGGTGAAGGCCGGGGATTGAAGCGGGACCCGAACATGTGAGAACCCGTTTCCCGCCCGCAGTCCGCCTTGAAACGTGATCCGGCAGCGAGTGTGCTTGAGCGTGCAGCCGACCTTCGACACCCCGCGGCTGCGGCTGCCACCGCGCACCGTGGCCGACCTCGACGCCTGTCTGGCGATGGACCGGGACCCCGAGGTCACCCGCTTCATCCCCGGCCCGTGGGCCGATCCCGTCGCCCACCGGGCGTTCGTGCTCGCCCGCATGGCCGCAAACCACCCCGAAGGCCTCGGCTACTGGACCATCCGCGACCGGGCCGACGGGTCCTTTCTCGGCTGGGTCCTGCTCCTGCCCGTCGAAGGCGTCGGCGACGAGATCGAAATCGGCTGGCGCCTGGTGCGCAGCGCCTGGGGTCGGGGCATCGCCGGCGAGGCGGCGGCCCCGGTGCTCGCCTACGGCCTGTCGATCGCCGGCAACCGCATGATCGTCGCCGACATCGATCCGGACAACGTCGGCTCGATGCGGGTGGCGGAGAAGATCGGCATGACGGCGCGCGGCGACCGCATCGTCGACGGCGTCCCCGCCCGGCGGTTCGCCGCCGGTCCGGACGCGCCGGGCGTCGCGGATTGACATTCGCCGCCGCGCCACTACCCAGCATGATCGGACAGCGCCGCTTTCCGCCGGGTCGATTTCCCTGACCGGTCGGGCACGGCTCCCGTTTCGAGTAGTCGGTCAGCAGAGGCAGCATCATGGACACGGACAACGCAGACGGCGGCATTCGCGGGCGCATGTTCCGGGAATTCCGCGACCTCGACCTCCTCGACCGCGCCGGCGCCCACGCCCGCGCCTACGTGTCCGGCGCGCTCGACCGCCACGTCTTCCCGACCGACGACGCCATCGCCGCCCTCGACGGCTTCCGTGAGCCGCTGCCGGAGCGCCCCGGCGACGGCGCCGCGATCCTGGACCGGCTGAACGACCTCGGCAGCCCGGCCACCGTCTCCCAGATCGGCGGCCGCTATTTCGGCTTCGTCATCGGCGGCGTGGTGCCGACGGCGCTGGCCGCCAAGTGGCTGACCGACGCCTGGGACCAGAACAGCGCCCTCTATCTCCTCTCGCCGCTGGCCGCGACCATCGAGGACGTCACCGAAGGCTGGCTGCGCGACCTGTTCGGGCTGCCCGACGACACCGTCGCCGGCTTCGTCACCGGCAGCTCCATGGCGATCTTCTGCGCACTCGCCGCCGCCCGCTACCGGCTGTTCGAACGCCAGGGCTGGGACGTGAACGCCGACGGCCTCGCCGGCGCGCCGCCGATGCGCATCGTCACCAGCCGGCAGATCCACGGCACGGTGGCCAAGTCCGTCGCCCTGCTGGGCCTCGGCACCCGCGCCATCGAAACGGTGGAGACCGACGTCGAGGGCCGCATCCGTCCCGACCTGATCCCCGAGCTGGACGCCCGCACGCTGCTGATCCTGCAGGCCGGCAACGTCAACTCCGGCTCCTTCGACGACTTCGCGGCGATCTGCGGCAGGGCCCGCGACGCCGGCGCCTGGGTCCATATCGACGGCGCGTTCGGCCTCTGGGCAGCCGCCTCGCCGACGCTGAAGCGCCACGTCGCCGGCGTCGAGCTCGCGACCTCGTGGTCCGCCGACGCCCACAAGACGCTGAACGCGCCTTACGACAACGGCATCGTGCTCTGCCGCGACCGCGACGCGCTGGTCCACGCCATGCAGGCGTCGGGCTCCTACATCACCTACAGCGAGCAGCGCGACGGCATGACCTACACCGCCGAGATGTCGCGGCGGGCCCGCGCCGTGGAAATCTGGGCGGCGCTCAAATACCTGGGCCGGGCGGGGCTGGGCGAGCTCGTCGACGGCTTCCACGCGCTCACCTGCCGGATGCGCGACCGGCTCCAGGCCCGCGGGTTCACCGTCCTCAACGAGGTCGTGTTCAACCAGCTTCTCGTCGCCTGCGCCGATGACCGGGAAACCGAGGCGGTGCTCGCCCGCATCCAGGCCTCCGGCGAGTGCTGGGTCGGCGGCGCCCGCTTCCGCGACCGCGCAGTGATCCGCTTCAGCGTGTGTTCCTGGGCGACCACGCCCGACGACATCGACCGCGCGGCGGCCGCCTTCGCGGCGGCGCTCGAGGCCGTGCGCAATCGGGAAGCGGCCGAATAACGAAAAACGCCGCCGGAGAGATCCGGCGGCGCTGTTCAGTCGAGGCGGTTGGCGTGGGGTTCGCCAGCTCAGAGCTCGTCGCGGTGCCGTCCACCCAGGGCACCGGCGGCGGCGGCCACGAACGCCCCGATCGCCAGCGACAGGGCAAGTGCGAACGACCCGACAGAGGCGGCCTGACGGGCCTCGTCCGCCGTCTCGCGGGCCGAGGCCACCACCTGGTCGACCCGCGCCTCCGCATCCGCCTGGCTGAGACCCGTCTGACGGGCGACGATGCCGGCCAGATAGGTGCGGTCGGCCGGCGACAGGTCGTCGGTGACGCCGCGCGCCAGGATGCGGGCCGCTTCGCCGCGTGCTTCGGCCGGCGATGCCGGCTCGCCGGGGGCGGCGGCATCGGTGCGGAACAGCGTGTCGACCAGATAGCCGTCGGCGCCGTCCATGCCCCGGCTGACGGCGGCAGCGCTTGCGCCCTGCGCGGCACCGGAGCCCACCACGGCCGCCGCACCGACGCCGGTGCCGGCGGCGGTCATCAGGCCGCCGAGGACCACGAGGGTCGCCAGCGCCCAGGCCAAGAAGCCGTGGGCGGTGTCGCGGAAGAACACCTCGTCGGAGTGCATCGCGGCCCACTTCGTCCTGAGACGGCCGGTGAGATAGCCGCCGAAGGCGGCGGCCAGCCACTGCACCACCACCAGCGCGATGACGGCGCCGACGCCGATGCCGGCGAGCGAGGCGCCGCTGTCAGGCCACGCCGAGACGCTGGCGAAGCCGAGGCCTCCGGCGAGGCTCGACAGGACGAGCGACACCGACAGCGCGCCGACGGCGCCGCCGATGATCGCGCCCCAGGAGACACCCGAGCGGGAGGATTCGAGGTTTGGCATTTGACCCGCAACGTAAGCGGGCACGGTCGATCCCGCGGGATCGGCGACGACGGTTGCCATGTTCTTATGTCCTGTCCGCGCCTAGTGCCAGAAAAGCGCAAGGAGAATGATGATCGGAATCGGAATCCCGAGGAACCAAAGGAGAATTGAGCGGCCCATTTTTCTCTCCGGATGTCGTTGCGGCACTCAACAACGACCGACGAGACGCGAATGTTCCGGCTCAATGAGCACTATTGAAAATATTCGCCTGACGAAGACCGCGCCGACCCGAAGACGATGGAAACGCTCGACTTGCGCGGGAGGCCGCTGGGATCAGGCCCACAGCTCCGGGCGCATCAGCGCGTCGGCGCACCGGACGGTACCGCGGGCGCGGGCGAGCACCCCCTCGCAGGACGGTCGGACCATCCAGGCGTCCTGGTGGGCCGGGGCGACCGGAAACGGCGGCGCCACGTCGTGCGGCATGGCCTGGGCGAAGCCGAAGCGGCCGTAGTAAGCGGGATCGCCGAGCACGAACACCAGGGCGATGCCGCCGGCGGCGCAGCGGGCCAGCCCTTCGGCGATCAGCGCCCGCCCGACCCCGAGCCCCTGCACGGACGGCAGCACCGCCAGCGGCGCGAGGATGGTGGCAGCCGGCCGGTCCTGATCGCCGACCCGCGCATGGGTGAACAGGATGTGCCCGACCGGCACATGGTCACGCACCGCCAGCAGCGAGATCACCGGCTCCGCGGTCGGATCGGACAGCAGCGCCCGGACGAGGTCGGCCTCCGCCTCTCCGCCGAACGCCTGCCGCTGCACGTCGAGAACCGCGCCGATATCCCCATCGGCGGTATCGCGAATGTTCATTGAACCCACCAGACCAACACGCACGCTCGGGTTCGCCCCCGGCGGTCACCCTCGCGCGTCGGAGGGCCGCTGGAAAGCCCTTCGCCCGATCACTTTTGCAGCGTGGCGGCGATTGACGCCGCCACGCCTTCTGTTTACCAATTGGTACACTCAAAACCGATCGGTACAAGAGAGGCCGCCCGATGTCGGAATCCCGTCCGCCTTTCCCGCCCTTCAGCCGCGACACCGCCATCGCCAAGGTGCGCGCCGCCGAGGACGGGTGGAACTCCTGCGATCCCCGGCGGGTGTCGCTCGCCTACACCGTCGACAGCGTCTGGCGGAACCGCTGGGAGTTCCCGAAGGGCCGCGACGAGATCGTCGCTTTCCTCACCCGCAAGTGGGCGCGCGAGCACGAGTACCGGCTGATCAAGGAGCTGTGGGCCTTCGAGGGCGCGCGGATCGCGGTGCGGTTCGCCTACGAATGGCACGACGAGGCCGGCCAGTGGTACCGCTCCTACGGCAACGAGAACTGGGAGTTCACCGAAGACGGCCTGATGGCCCGGCGGTACGCCTCCATCAACGACCTGGCGATCGGCGCGGACGACCGCAAGTTCCACTGGGACCGCAGCGGCCCGCGGCCGGCCGACCATCCGGGTCTCTCCGACCTCGGCCTCTGAGGGCCGCTCGATGGCCCGCACCGTTGCCGAACGCCAGGACGTCGTGCCCGTGCTCGTCGAGGTGTTCCGCGAGCACGGCTACGAGGCCGCCAGCCTGGCGCTGATCGGCAAGGCAACCGGCCTCGGCAAGGGCAGCCTCTACCACTTCTTCCCGAACGGAAAGGAGGACATGGCGGCCGCCGTGCTCGCCCACATCGACGGCTGGTTCGCGGCCCGCGTCTTCGCCCCGCTCCGCGATGCCGACGATCCCGCCGACGGCATCCGGACGATGCTCGCCGAGACCGACGCCTACTTCCGCTCCGGCCGGCGGGCCTGCCTGGTCGGCATCTTCGCGCTCGGCGACGCCCGCGACCGCTTCGCCGAGGCGATCCGATCCTACTTCCGGCGCTGGGAGGACGGCTTGCGCGATGCCCTGGTGCGGGCCGGCCACGAACCCCAAGAGGCCGCCGCAACGGCGGAGGACGCCATGGCCACGATCCAGGGGGCGCTGGTGCTCGCCCGCGCCCACGACGACCCCGCCTGCTTCGGCCGGAGCCTCGATCGGCTGGCGGTGCGCATGGGGCTGGGCGCGCCGCGCTGAGGCGGTGCGCACGGCTGCCAATTTGGTGCGCAAAACCCGCGTTTCGCGCAGAAGTACGCAAGTTGGTGCACGCACCGCTGCGCGGCCTGCAGCGCGCGCTGCGGGGTGGATTGCGCAGCGCTGAGCGCGATGCGGATCGTTCGAAATCGCCTGCGGCAGGCGGACGGCGCCAGACCGCCCTTGCGGCGAAACAGCCGGCCGAAGACGCTCGCATCCTCGTCGCCGATCTCCAGCGCCACCGCTTGAACACCATGCACTGCATGCCGGTGTCCCTCGCCCAGGGCGGTGACGGGCTCGGTGCCATGTAGGGGCGCGCGGTGGCCGGGTGCGACTTCGCCGAGGCCGGGTTCGGCTCGGCGCAAGCCCATGAGCCGCCCCACGACGTGCAGGCCTTCTCCTATGCCTGCCGTCCCTGACGGGCGCTTTCGCCGGTGGGCCCGAGCGCCGGCCGACCGGCTCCCTCCCGCCGCCTGGCGTATTCGGGGATCTGGAAGCGCCGCCGATAGGCTCCCGGCGACAGGCTCGTCACCCGCTTGAACAGGCGGCGGAAGAAGGCCGGGTCCTCGTAGCCCACCTGCCAGCCGATCGCCTCGATGGGCTCCGAGGTCCGCTCCAGGCGCCGCTTCGCATCCTCGACCCGCAGCCGCTGGACGTAGTCGATGGGCGAATGGCCCGTGGCGGCCGTGAAGCGCCGCTTGAAGGTGCGCTCGGCGAGGCCCGAACGGCGGATCATTTCCTCCACCGGAGACCCCACCGAGAAATGATCCGCCAGCCACCTCTGGGCATCCGTGATCGCCGCGTCGCCGTGGCCGACCTCGCCGTCGAACACGATGTAGGGCGACAGTCCGTCCCTGTGCCACTGGAACGCGAAGAAGCGCGCGATCGCCTGGGCGACGTTGGCTCCACCATTCCGCGCCGCGAGATAGAGCACCATGTCGTGCCATGTCATGGAGGCGCCGGAGGAAACGAGGTTCTCCGTCTCCCCGGAAACGACGAGGGGGCGTTCGGGAAAGACCGGGATCTCCGGATAGGTGTGGCGGAACGCGCGCTCGAAGCCCCAGTGCACCGTCGCCTCATGCGCGTCGAAGGCGCCTGTCTCGGCAAGCAGGAACAGCCCCGTGCAGGCGGAGGCGAGGACGGCGCCCTGCCGATGCTGGTCGGACATCCATTCGACGAGCTCGCCGTAGCGCCCCTTCTGCCAGACGCCGTCGGTGAGCAGCAGGGACGGCGCGATCACGATGTCGGTGCGGCCGACGTCACGGACGGATCGCTGCACCTCGATCGGCATGCCGCTCGCAAGCGGCAGTTGGCCGGCCGCCGCGCCGACGATCTCGACCCTGAAGGGAGCCGCCATCGGAGGCAGTTGGCCGGCTTCGACGAGGATCGGAATCGAGGAAAGGACGTCGTGGATGCCCGCGAGCGTCGACATCATCGCATCGGGAAATGCCACGATGCTCACGTGCAACTGGCGACCATCATCCGGCATTGCCGTTGTTCCGATGCAGAATGACACGGATGGCGACTGTTCTCTCACCCGTTGTGGCGAGGGTCAACGCGCATTTTCGCGTTGCAGAACCCCTGCGCCCCCCGTGCGCCGCGCCCGCCCGTCAACCCGCCGCGTCGCGCGGCGCCGACCCGATCGCCTGGATCATCGCGTCCACCGCTGCCTCGGGCGCGAGTCCGCCCTCTTTCACCAGGCTGCGCCACGTGTGGAAGCTGAGCGCCAGCCCGAGCATCGCCTGACCGGTGGGATCCAGCCCCTCCCCCAGGACCTGGTGAAAGGCGGCGAACAGCGGCCCCATCCGCTGCGCGACGATCTCCCGCGTCAGCTCGTGCGATTCCGCGTCGCGGAGCACGCACGCCGCCTGCCCCTCGTTGCGGCTGTACCAGGCGTAGATCGCCCCGAGCCCTGCCCGCAGACGCTGGTCACGGCCGGACAAGGCCCTCCACGGCCCCGGGTCCGGCAGCGGATCCCGTTCGAGCGCGGTGCTCGAGCAGACCAGCAGCAGACTGCGTTCGTCGGGGAAGTGGGCATAGAGCGTATGGCGCTGAACGCCTGCGCGCTCCGCCACCATGCTCAGCGTTGTGAAGGCGGGGCCGACGGTCGCATGGAGACCGATTGCGGCATCGACGATGCGCTGCCGCGTTTCGGCCTGCCGCTCCGCCCGCTTTTTCAACCTGTAGGGCCGCGTTTTGGATTTCACTGCACTTGGCCGTGCATCCATATTGACGCCTTCTGATTTTTTCACTACACACCAATGTACGCTTAAATTTCCGATTGTCCAGATCGGCTCCGAGCGAAGCCGCCGGGAGGATCCGTCCACTCCCAGGCTTCGCCGGCTGTCCGCGAATGGCACAAATGGCCCGTTCCTGGCCTTGCACGCACTCGTTGTGAAGGCGCCCGCCGCGCATGGTCGCGCTGCATACATGCCGGGGCGCCGATCGGCGCGTCCGGCGATCACAGGGAGAAACAGGATGAACGCTCTCAACCACGACCGCCTCGCGGCGCTGACCGCGCAGGCGATTTCCGACCTCTCCGCCGGCTACGCGGGGGTGATGGTTTCCATCGGCAGCCGGCTCGGCCTCTACAAGGCCATGGCCGGCGCCGGTCCTCTGACCGCGAGCGATGTGGCGCGCCGCAGCGGCTGCGCCGAACGTTACGTCCGCGAATGGCTGAACGCCCAGGCCGCCGGCGGCTACGTCGCCTATCACCGCGCGGACGCCACCTACGAGTTGACGCCGGAGCAGGAACAGATCTTCGCCGACGACGACAGTGCCGTCTTCGTGCCGCACGCCTGGGAGGTCGTCGCCTCGCTCTGGCAGGATGCGCCACGCGCAGCGGACGCCATCAGGACCGGTGGCGGCATCGCATGGGGCGATCACGACGAGCGCTTGTATTGCGGCTGCGCCTCGTTCTTCCGCAACTCCTACAAGGCGAACCTGATCTCCGACTGGCTCCCGTCGCTCGATGGCGTCGTGGAGCGGCTGGAGGCCGGCATCACGGTGATCGACGTCGGCTGCGGCCACGGGCATTCGACCGTGCTGATGGCCGAGGCGTTCCCGAATTCGCGCTTCTTCGGCGTCGATGCCCATGCCGGCTCGATCGCCGCCGCGCAGGCCCTGGCCGAGGAGGCCGGCCTTGGCGACCGCGTGCACTTCGAGGTCGGCGACGCCCGCTCCTATCCCGACCGCGGCTACGATCTCGTTTGCTTCTTCGATTGCGTGCACGACATGGGCTTCCCGGTCGACGCCGTGGCTCACGCGGCCGAGACGCTCGCCCCGGGCGGCACCGTCATGCTGATCGAGCCGTTTGCGGGAGACCGCGCCGAGGACAACTTCAATCCGGTGGGACGCCTCTACTATGCGGCCTCCACGACGCTCTGCTGCGCCCACGCGATCTCGGAAAAGGGCACGCACGTGCTCGGCGCCCAGGCGGGAGCCCGCGCGATCGCCGCCATTTGCGAACAGGCGGGGCTGTCGAAGGTCCGCCGGACGTTCGCGACGCCCTTCAACATGGTGATCGAGGCCCGAAGATAGCGGCCCGCGCCGCAGACCCGGAAGACCCGCCCGCGCCTGATGACGCGGGCGGCGTCTCTTCCAGAGGCGAGCGGCTCTTCATTCGATGGGAGACACACGATGATGCCCCCGCAAGGCGGTCGCACGGGACTGGTCTGGGACGAGCGCTTCGCGCGCTACGACCCGACGCCCGCGTCGGCAAACGTCTGGAACGCCCCCTTTTCCTCCGCCGACGGGCGGGAGTCCAAGCGCCGCATCTGGAGCCTTCTCCAGGCCAGCGGGCTTGCCTCCAGCCTCGCGCCGATCGCACCCAGGCAGGCCAGCGAGACCGAGCTCCTGCGCGCCCATTCCAGCGCCTATCTCGACCGGCTCTCCGCGCTCGCGGCAACCGGCGGCGGCGATGCCGGCGACAGCGCGTCGGTCTCGAGCTCGAGCCTCCCCGTCGCGCGCCTTGCGGCCGGCGGCTGCATCGAAGCCGCCGACCGGATCATGCGGGGCGACGTCCGCAACGCCTATGCGCTCGTGCGGCCGCGCGGCCATCACGCCGAGCGGGACCGTGGCCGGGGCTACTGTGTGTTCTCGAACGCGGTGCTCGCCGCGCGGCATCTGCAGGCGGTTCATGGGATCGAGCGGATCGCGATCGTCGACTGGGACGTCCATCACGGCAACGGAGCCCAGAAGGCCTTCTACGGCGAGCGGAGCGTGCTGACCGTGTCGCTCCATCAGGAGGGCTACTATCCGGCCGACAGCGGCGGCGTCGACGAGCGCGGCACGGGAGAGGGCTTCGGGTCCAATCTCAACCTGCCGCTGCCGCCGGGCTCCGGACACGGCGCCTATCTCGCTGCGTTCGACGAGATCGTGCTGCCAGCTCTGGCGGCGTTTCGGCCCGAATTCATCATCGTCGCCTGCGGTTTCGATGCGGCGATCGGCGATCCGTTCGGCAGGATGCTCTGTACCAGCGAGACGTTCCGCGAGATGACGAAGGCGGTGCGGGAGATTGCCGACAGCCATGCCGGCGGACGGGTTCTGTTCTGCCAGGAAGGCGGCTATTCGCCGAGCTACGCGCCCTATTGCGCCCTCGCCGTGATGGAGGAGCTGTCGGGCATCCGCACGGCCGTGCAGGACCCGCTTCTCGCCTGGTATGCCGACATCGGCGGACAGGACCTGCAGCTCCACCAGGCCGTTCGGATCGAGGCCCTGGGCCGCATCCTCGACGTGGCGCCCGTTCGTGCTCGACACGCGGCGTGCGTTCCGCAATCGGCCGGCAAAAGCCCCAGCGGGCGGCAAGACGCCGCGTGATGAACAAAAGAAGGCCGGCCGCGCAAAGCGCAGCCGGCCCCTTTTCGACCGGGACTGGAATGGAGGAACGGTCCCGATCGGGCGGACCTCGCGGAGGGGGAACGAGGTCCGTGTCCGGGCGGCCTCAGGCGGCCTGGGTCTCGGCGAGGGCCGGATAGTCGGTGTAGCCCTTGCGACCGCCGCCATAGAGCGTGTCGGGGTCGAGGGTGTTGAGCGGGGCATCCTTCTCCAGCCGCTCGGCAAGGTCGGGGTTGGCGATATAGGGCCGGCCGAAGGCGATCAGGTCGGCCTTGCCGCTCTCCACCGCGTCTATGGCCATCTGCCGGTCGTAGCCGTTGTTGGCCATGTAGACGCCGTCGAAGCGGGCCCGCAGCGCCTCGATGGACAGGCCCTCGTCCAGCTCGCGCGACCCGCCGGTCTGGCCTTCCACCATGTGGAGATAGGCGAGCCCGAAGCCGTTCAGGATGTCCACCGCGCGCTCGAACAGCGGCATCGGATCTGAATCGGCGAGGTTGTTGGCGGCGGAGAACGGGCTGAGGCGAATGCCGACGCGGCCGGCGCCCCACACCTCGGTCACCGCCTCCACCACCTCGCGCATGAAGCGCGTGCGGTTCTCGATGGAGCCGCCGTAGGCATCGGAGCGCTGGTTGGCGCCGTCGCGCAGAAACTGGTCGATCAGGTAGCCGTTGGCGGCGTGGATCTCGACCCCGTCGAAGCCGGCGTCCACGGCGTTCCTGGCGGCCTTGCGATAGTCGTCGATCACCCGCGGGATCTCGGACAGCTCGAGCGCCCGGGGCTCGGAGGTCTCCACGAACCCCTTGCCGTCGAAGGTCTTGCTCTTCGCGCCGATCGCGGACGGCGCCACAGGCGCCTGGCCGTCCGGCTGCAGTACGGTGTGGGAGATGCGGCCCACGTGCCACATCTGCAGGACGATCCGCCCGCCCCTGGCGTGGACGGCGTCGGTGACGGCCCGCCAGCCGGCGACCTGGGCGGCGCTGTAGATGCCCGGCGTAAAGGCGTAGCCCTTGCCTTCCCGACTGATCTGCGTGGCCTCGGTCACGATCAGACCGGCGCCGGCGCGCTGGGCGTAGTACTCGACGTGCATGTCGTAGGGCGCGTCGTCCTCGGCGCGGGCGCGGTTGCGCGTCAGCGGCGCCATCACGATGCGGTTCTTGAGGTCGATGGCACCCGCCTTGAGCGGGGTGAAGAGCTTCGGGGTGGTCATGGGAGGCGGCTCCGGTTTCGTGCGGTCCTGGGAGATGAATTCAGGACTGTCTGGTCCAAAAATAGGTACGAAAAGGTGTTGGAGAAGGGGCAATCAGGCAGGCGGGTCGATCAGCGAGCGGGCTTCGTCCAGCGCGGCGGAGATCGCCTCGGGCGGCAGCCCGGACTTGCGCAACGTTAGCGTGCCGATGGCGAGGGCCGACAGGGCCCGCGCGCGGCCAACGGCGGAGTCGGGATCCGACGGCGAGAGCGCCTCGGCAAACAGCCGCTCGATCCGATCGAGATGGCGCCGCCCCACTTCGCGGACCTCCTCGTTGTGGGGCGCGAGTTCGGCGATGCAGTTCACCAGCATGCAGCCGCGCGGCCCGCCCTTCGGATCGGCGAGCGCCGACAGCATGGCCGGCACCGCCGCACCGTCCGGCTTGCGCGCGAGGTCGGCGAGGGCGGCAAGGCCGGCATCGGAATAGGCCGTGAGGGCGGCGAGCAGCACCTTCTCCTTGGACCCGAACCCCGCATAGAAGCTCGACCGGCTGAGACCCATGGCGGCGGTCAGCTCGTCGAGGGTCGTCGCCTCGAACCCCTTGGTCCAGAAGACCTGCAGGGCGGCGTCGAGGGCGGCGCGCTCGTCGTAGGCGCGAGGGCGTCCTGGGCCGGGCCGGGGTCTGGTGCGGATTGCTTCCATGGCTTGACAATATGGACCGTTCGGTCCCGAAATCAACGCCAAGTGCATCCCGGGGGTCGCCGGACGGCCGCCTCCACCCCAACTGTACGATCGAGACCGGCCTGTGCGATCTCCGGAGCGGCACCTCGCGACCGGACAAGCGGGCTGAGCGAACGCGTGAGGCTTCGATGATCCCCTATTCCCTGCTCGACCTGTCCCCGATTCCCGAAGGCGGGACCGCCGCCGATTCGCTGCGGAACACAGTCGATCTCGCCCGCCACGCCGAACAGCTCGGCTACAACCGCTACTGGCTGGCCGAGCACCACAACATGGCCGGCATCGCCAGCGCCGCCACCGCCGTGCTGATCGGCCAGGTCGCCGCCGCCACCTCGACCATCCGCGTCGGCTCCGGCGGCGTCATGCTGCCGAACCACGCGCCGCTGATGGTCGCCGAGGCGTTCGGCACGCTGGCGACGCTGTTCCCCGACCGCATCGACCTGGGCCTCGGCCGGGCGCCGGGCACCGACATGGCGACCGCCCGGGCGCTGCGCCGCAATCTCGGCGGCGGCGACACGTTCCCCCAGGACGTGGTCGAACTGATGGACTATTTCGACGATGCCGACCCGGCGACCCGGGTGCGGGCGATCCCCGGCGTCGGCACCCACGTGCCGGTGTGGATCCTCGGCTCCAGCACGTTCGGGGCGCAGCTCGCCGCCCATCTGGGCCTGCCCTACGCGTTCGCCTCGCACTTCGCGCCGGCCGCCCTCTCCCAGGCGATCGAGGTCTACCGCACCACCTTCCGACCGTCGAAATACCTGGCCCGACCCTATTTCATGCTGGCGATCAACGTCTTTGCCGGCGCCGACGATGCGGAAGGCCGATACCTGATGTCGTCGATGCAGCAGGCCTTCGCCAACCTGCGCACCGGCAACCCGGGACCGCTGCCGCGCCCGGTGGAGAACGTCGAGGAGACGCTCGACCCGCGCATCATTCCGATGGTGTCGGAAGCACTCGCCTGCACGGCGTTCGGCGGACCGGAGAGCGTCAAGACACGGCTCAAGACGCTGATCGGCCACTACGCTCCGGACGAGGTCATCCTCGCCGGCCAGATCCACGCCCACGACAAGCGGCTGCGGTCGTTCGAGATCGCCGCCGAGGCGATGCGGTCGCTCGGGATGGCGTCGGCTGCCGAGTAGCGCCGAAGCAATCAGGCCAGCACGCGCACCGGCTTGCCATCGAGCCAGGCGCGGATGGCCTCGACCGTCTCGGGGTAGAAGACCTCGTAGGATTCGCGGGTGACGTAGCCGATGTGCGGCGTCAGCAGCAGTCCCGGCACCGAGCGGAGCGGGTCGTCGGCCGGCAGCGGCTCGTGGTCGTAGACGTCGAGCGCCGCCCCGCCGAGGCGCCCCGCCTCGAGCGCGGCCACCAGCGCGTCGTTGTCGACGAGGCCGCCGCGCGAGGTGTTGATCAGGCAGGCATCCGGCTTCATGCGGGCGATGTCCTCGCGCCCGACGATCCCCTGCGTGCGGTCCGACAGGCGCAGGTGCACGCTGACGAAATCGGAGGTCGCGAACAGCTCGGCCTTCTCCACGTAGCGCGCGCCGGCGGCCTCCGCCGCCTCGGGCGTCAGGTTCTGGCTCCACCCCACCACGTCCATCCCGAACGCGGTGCCGAACTTCGCCATCTCGGTGCCGAGCCGGCCCATGCCGAGCAGCCCCAGCCGGGTCCCGCGCAGGTCGCGGCCGAGCCCCACCTGCCAGCCGCCTTCGCGCATCGACGCCATCTGCTCGGGAAGCTTCCGGGCGAGCGACAGGATCATCAGGAAGGAGAGTTCGGCCGTCGCGTGCCCGGACGACGCCGTCCCGCAGACGGCGACGCCATGGTCCCGCGCCGCGTCGAGGTCGACCGCGGCGTTCTTCATGCCCGATGTGACCAGCAGCTTCAGCGCCGGCAGACGGGCGAACAGCGAGCGGGGAAACGGCGTGCGTTCGCGCATGATGGCGATCACGTCGAAGGGCTGCAGCGCGGCGGCGAGCGCGGCCTCGTCCTCGATGTGGCGGTCGAAAACGGTGATCTCCGCCTCGGACAGGGCGGACCAGTCGGCCATGTCGAGCGCCACGTTCTGGTAGTCGTCGAGGATGGCAATTTTCGTCATGCGGATTCCCTCACCTGTGGAACTTCGTGGCCCGTTTCAGGACCGATCCCGGCCGCGCACCAGCGTCGCCATGCCGGAGATGAAGAACATCGCCAGCGCGGCGGTGACGATGGTGGGGCCGGTCGGCGTGTCCCAGACATAGGACGCGTAGAGCCCGGCAAGGGCGGCAAGGCCGCCGATGGCGCCGGCCAGCACCGCCATCACCTCGGGCGTGCGGGAGAAGGGTCTGGCCGCGGCGGCCGGGATGATCAGCATCGCGGTGATGAGCAGCGCTCCGACCACCTTGATCGCCACCGCCACCAGCAGCGCCAGCGCCACCGTCAGGATCAGCTGCTCGCGGCGCGGGTTGAGCCCGCTGGCCGAGGCCAGGTCCTGGTCGAGGGTGGAGGTGAGCAGCGCCGACCAGCGCCAGCCGACCAGGGCCAGCACCGCCAGGGAGCCGGCCCAGATCACCGCCAGGTCGGCCTTTCCCACCGCCAGGATCTCGCCGAACAGATAGGCCTCCAGATCGAGCCCGACCTGCGCCGTGAGCGCGAAGGCGACGAGGCCGACGGCCAGCGAGCCGTGGGCGGCCACGCCCAGCAGCGTGTCCATCTGGAAGGTGCGGCCGGCGAGCGAGGAAACCGCAAACGCCATGGCGACTGCGACGACCAGCACGCCGGCGAACACCGAGACCGAGAAGGCGAAGGAGAGCGCGACGCCGAGGATGGCGGCGTGCGCCGTCGCATCGCCGAAATAGGCCATCCGCCGCCAGACCACGAAGCAGCCGAGCGGGCCCGCCGCGACGGCCAGCCCGACGCCGGCGAGCCCCGCGCGCACGAGAAAATCATCCAGCATGGGTGCCCGCGTCCTCGCTGTCGGCGTGGGTGTGGGTGTGGTCGTGGTCGTGCTGGTGCTGATAGAGCGCGAACGCGCCATGGGTGCCGCTGCCGAACAGCGCCCGGTATTCCGGCGCCGCCGACACGACGAGCGGCGTGCCCTCGCAGCAGATGTGTCCGTTGATGCACAGGACGCGGTCGGAGGCGCTCATCACCACGTGCAGGTCGTGGCTGACCATCAGGACGGCGCAGCCGATCTCCTGCCGGACCATCTCGACGAGCCGGTAGAAGGCCGCGGTGCCGGGCTGGTCGAGGCTCTGGGTGGGTTCGTCGAGGATCAGGATCTGCGGTTTCGACAGCAGCGCCCGGGCGAGCAGCACGCGCTGGAACTGGCCGCCGGAGAGCGCGCTCATCTGCTGTCCCTCCAGTCCGCTGACCCCGACGTGCTCGAGCATCCGGCCGATGTCGTCGCGACGCCGGCGGACGGGGAGGTTGAGGAAGCGCGCCACGGTGATCGGCATGGTCGCGTCGAGGGAAAGGCGCTGCGGCACGTAGCCGATGACCAGCCCGGGCTGGCGCCGGACGAGGCCCCGGGTCGGGGCGATCGCGCCCACCAGGGCCCGCACGAACGTCGACTTGCCCGATCCGTTGGGACCGACCACGGTGACGATCTCGCCTGGCACGATGGAGAAATCGATCGCGCGCAGGATTTCCCTGCCGCCCAGATCGACACCCATTCCGACCGCCTCAATCAGGCCCATGCACACTCCGCTTGTCCGCCGGCCGCGCCCACCCGCCGCGTCCGGCCGCCTCTGATCCCACATTGCGGACGAGCGGTCCACGCGGCGGATGCGAAATCTGCGGGAGGGGACTGGACAAGCGCGGCACCACCGGGGCATAGGTTATGTTATATTATTACATTTCGTCGCCTTGCCCGGCAAGGCGGCCCTGATCCTGAAATGCAGAGAGGACTGACGCATGGGACTTTCACGACTGGGCGTTTCGGCGGCCCTTTTCGGCGCCGTCGCGGGTGTCGCCCTGAGCGCACCGGCTTTCGCGGGGCCTGTTGTCGTCACCGACATCGGCCCTGTGCAGGCGCTCGCGGCCCGCGTCATGCAGGGCGTCGGCGAACCGACCCAGATCCTGCCGCCGGGCGCCTCGCCGCACGGCTATGCCATGCGCCCCTCGGAAGCCGCCTCGCTGGCCGACGCCGACGTGGTGTTCTGGGTCGGCCCGGAGCTCACGCCCTGGCTCGACCGGGCGATCGACACGCTGGCCACCAAAGCCGAGGCCGTGGAGCTGCTGGAGGCTCCGGGCACCGTCCATCTGGCGTTCCGCGAAGGCGCGACGTTCGAGGCCCATCATCATGACGAAGACGGGCACGAGGCGCATGCGGACGGAGAGCCGGAGGGTCATGCCGAGGAGGATCACGCGCACGAGCACGCGGCAGAGACCGACGGCCACGATCACGACGATGACCACGACGCGGCGCATGGACACGACCATCACGGTGTCGATCCGCACGCCTGGCTCGATCCCGAAAACGGCAAGGCCTGGCTCGCCGCCATGGCCGGCGAACTGGCGAAGGCGGATCCCGCCAATGCCGAGACCTACCGCCGCAACGCCGCCGAGGGCCAGAGCGAGCTCGAAGCCCTGACGATCAAGCTCGAGGCGAAGCTTGCCCCGGTCCGCGGTGCTCCGTTCGTGGTGTTCCACGATGCCTACCACTACTTCGAGAACCGCTTCGACATCGAAGCCGCCGGCGCAGTGTCGCTCAGCGATGCCTCCAAGCCGGGACCCGCGCGGGTCGAAGAGGTTCGCAACACCATCCGCAAGCTCGATGCGGTCTGCGTGTTCACCGAACCGCAGTTCAAGCCGACGCTGGTCGCCACCATCGTCGAAGGCACCGACGCACGGGTGGCCACCCTCGACCCGCTGGGCATCAACCTCGAGCCCGGAGCGGCGCTCTATCCCGCCCTGCTGACGCAGCTTGCCGACAACCTGGTCGCCTGCCTGCACTGAGGCCCTCCTCGCCTGCCCGACGTCCGCCGGATCCGTCCGGCGGGCGTTTCCGTTTGCGCCGTCCGCGAAACTCCCAGAACATCAGGATTCCTGCGCCATTCGGCGACTTCAGCGCGTCGATTGACTCGGGGTGTACTACCGTAATACGGTAGTGCGAACGTTTGCACGATGGAGCCCGAAAAAGGGCCGCCGGCCGCAACGACGATCGGCAAACCACCAAGCGTTCGACCGCGGAAAGAACCGCGGTGCAGGGGAGGATACGGAATGCTCGATGCCGCATGGGCCGGTCTCGTTGCACTCGGGACACCGACGGTCGTGTTGTTCACGGTGGTCGGCATCGTCTACGGCATCATCATCGGCCTGCTCCCGGGGCTTGGCGGCATCGTCGCCATGGCGCTGCTGCTGCCGTTCACCTGGGGCATGGATTTCGCGGCCGCCATGTCGCTGCTGATCGGCGCGCACATCGCCACCATTTGGGGCTCCTCGGCCACCAGCATCCTGTTCCGGGTTCCGGGTGCCGCCAAGAGCGTCGCCCTCATCTTCGACGGCTACCCGATGACCCAGCGCGGCGAAGCGAGCCGCGCGCTGGGCGCCTCCGCCATGGCCGCGCTGCTGGGCGGCGTGTTCGGCGCCGTTTTCCTGGCGATCTCGATCCCGATCACCCGGCCGGTGATGATGGCCCTCGGCCCGGCCGAGTACCTGATGCTCGCGCTGTGGGGCCTGACGATCATCGCGACCTTCTCGGAAGGCTCGCTCTTGAAGGGCATGACGGCGGCCTGCCTGGGCGTGCTCACCGCGCTCATCGGCATGGACGTCGTCACCGCAACGCCGCGCTTCACCTTCGACAGCGTCACGCTGATGGACGGGATCTCGTTCCCGGTGGCGATGATCGGCCTGTTCGCCATCTCCGAAATGATGAAGCTGATGGTCAAGGGCGGCGCGCTGATCGAGCGGACCGTCACCGCGGAGAACAGCAGCGTCTGGCAGGGGGTGGGCGATGCCTGCCGCCACTGGGGGCTGGTGATCCGCTCCAGTCTGCTCGGCCTGTGGATCGGCGTGCTGCCGGGCATCGGCCAGAGCGTCGGCTCCATCGCCACCTACGCCCAGGCGCTCCGGACCTCCAAACACCCGGAGACGTTCGGCAAGGGCAACGTCGAGGGCGTGATCGCGCCGGACGCCTCGCTCGGCGCCAACGAGGGCGGCGGCCTGCTGCCGACGCTGGCGCTCGGCATTCCGGGCGGCGAAGGCATGGCGATCCTGCTGATCGCCTTTGTCGGGCTGGGCGTGGTACCGGGCCCGCAGATGCTCACCCAGAACCTCGACCTCGTCTACACGCTGGTGTGGATCGTCGCGATCGCCAGCATCGTCACCGGCATCTTCGCCATCATCCTGACGCCGCTGCTGGCCCGGGTTCCGACGCTCAACCCCAATGTCATCATCCCGCTGGTGCTGGCCGTGTGCGTGATCGGCGCCTACTCGGACCGGCGGGAAGTGGCGGACGTGGTCGTCGCCGGCGTATTCGGCATCATCGGCTACGTGATGGACAAGTACCGCTACTCGCGGGCCAACTTCGTCATCGGCATGGTCCTCGCCCTGCTCATCGAGCGCAACCTGCACATCTCCGTCGCGCTCTACGGCGACTGGTTCATCTTCAAGCGGCCGGTGGCGCTGGCGATGCTGGCGCTGATCATCCTCACGACGGTCTGGCCGTTCTACCGGAACTGGAAACGCGACAAGGAGCTGAAGAAGATCGCGCACGCCAGCCACGGGAGCGCGTCATGAGCCGCCGCATCCAGGAGAACATCGTCGCGGGGCTGATCCTGCTGCTGTTCGTCGCCGTGCTGATCGAGACGAGGAACTACGGCGCTCGCGCCAGCATGGTGCCGAACATCATCGCCGGCATCGGCATCGTGCTGATGACCGCCCAAATCATCCTGCAGAACCTGCGCTCCGAGGCGTCGATGCAGGTCGATCTGATGGAGCTGATCTCGCGGCGGGCGACCGGCGACGAAGAGGGCCTGCCGGAGCACCTGCGCACCGACCTGGCGGAAGCCAAGCAGAAGCAGTTCGTGGCGGCCGGGCAGAGCCGCGGGCCACGACCGGGCAGTTTCGCCCGCGAGCTCCTCGCCCTCGTCGTGGTGGCCTGCGCGATCGGGCTGTTCTTCCTGATCGGGCCGATCCCGACGATGTTCGTCTTCACCTTCGGCTACCTGACGATCACCGGCCACTTCGGTGCCGTCCGCGCCTTCGCGCTGTCGGCCATTTTCACCCTGTGCGTCTACGGGCTCTTCTACGTCTGGCTGCGGATCGACATGAAGCAGGGCCTCTTCGACCTGGGCTTCGGCCTCTGGTGAACCGGGCAACCGCGGCTGCCGCGCGACGGCCGCACCCCTATCAAGACCAAGACGCTGAACGCGCACTGAAGGGAGAGAAGCATGAAAAACCGGGAGGGATACATGCATAGGAAAGCCAAATCCGCCGTGGCGGGCCTCGCTGCGGCAGCGCTCGTGATGGGCGCCTCGATCACCGGCGCGCTGGCCGCGTCGGTCTACGAGGGCAAGGACGTGACGCTGATCGTGCCGAACTCGCCGGCCGGCCTGATGTCCCAGTACGCCCACACGCTGGCCCCGCACATCGCGGAGAACCTCGGCGCCCGCAACGTCCGCGTCGTCAACCACCAGGGCGGCGGCGGTCTCAAGGGATCGAATATCCTCTGGGAAGCCAAGCCCGATGGCATGACGTTTGCGCTGACGAACGTGCCGACGCTGCTGGTCGCCCAGCTGGCGGAGAGCCC
This sequence comes from Amorphus sp. MBR-141, assembly GCF_053628695.1. Lineage (NCBI taxonomy): Bacteria > Pseudomonadati > Pseudomonadota > Alphaproteobacteria > Hyphomicrobiales > Amorphaceae > Amorphus > Amorphus sp. MBR-141. Next base: position 304,593 of record NZ_JBRJGW010000004.1, on the reverse strand, counting down.
GGGCGTGCGGTTCAACGCCACCGACTTCACCTATCTCGGCCGCCTGCAGGCCGACGCGCGGCTGATGTTCACCGGCAAGCCGTCGGGGCTCAAGACCATCGAGGACGTGCGCAAGCTCGACCGGCCGTTCGTCTTCGCCTCCCAGGGCACCGACGAGGACTTCTACACCATGGTCGTGCTCGCCGATGCGCTCGGCTACGACCTCAAGATCGTCACCGGCTACGAGGGCGACGCCGACACCTCGCTCGCGGTCATCCGTGGCGATGCCGACGGCCACATGACCACCTGGACCCAGTCGGCCCCGGCCGTCGAGGCGGGCGACAAGAACGCCGTGCTGACCACCACGTTCGAACGGTTCGAGGGCGCCCCGGACGTGCCGACGGCGCTCGAGCTGATCGACGATCCGGCCCTGAAGGCGAAGATGGAGGCCATCAGCTCCATCCTGGTGCTGAGCCGCGGCTTCTTCGGGCCCCCGGACATGGACCCGGAAGCCGCCAAGGAACTGCGCGCCGCCATCGAGAAGACCCTGACGGATCCGGCGACGCTGGAGGAAATGAAGAAGAAGGGCCTGCCGGTCGGCTACAACTCGGCGGAAGCCCAGAAGGAAAACGTCGACCGCGTGTTTGCAGCCGGCAAGGACCTGACGCCGATGTTCAAGGACGCGGTGTCGAAGATCCAGTAGCGGCGCAAGACCGCGACGGACACGCGTGCCTGCGGCCGCCTCTTCGGAGGCGGCCTCTTTTTTGGCCCCTGCCCCCTGTCGGAACGGACACGATGTCATGGACGCGTTTGTGGCGATGGTGCGCGAATTCGGACCGTGGACGCTGGTGGCGATCGCGCTCGCCGCGCTGGTCACGTCGACCATTCACGGCACGGTCGGGGTTGCCGGCGGGTTCCTGATGACCGCCGCGCTGTCGCTGCTGATCGGCGTGCGCCCGGTGGTGCCGGTGATGAGCATCGCCCTCGTCGTCAGCCACGGGGCGCGCAGCCTGATGAACGTCTCCGATTTCGACCGGCGCGTGTTCCTGGCGATCATGCTGCCGGCGATCCCGATGATCCTGATCGGCGGCGTGATCTACGCCGTGCTGCCGGTCGACTACGTCGCGCTGGTGCTGGGCCTCATCATCCTGAGCTCCATCCCGCTGCGCCATTGGGCGCGGGCCCGCAAGATCCAGGCGTCCCGCCGCACGCTGGCCGGCGTCGGCGCCGCCTACGGCACGCTCGCCGGTGCCTCCATCGGCTCGGCGATGCTGCTCACCCCGTTCATGCTGGGCGCGGGCCTGACGAAGGAAGCCTTCGTCGCGACGATGGCGGTCATCTCGCTGGCCACCAACCTGGCACGCATCACCGCCTTCGGTGGCGCCGATCTGCTGACCAGCGACTACGTGCTGCTGGGGCTCGCCGTGGGCATCGTCATGATCCCCGGCAACTGGATCGGGCGGACCTTCCTGCGCCGCATGGCGCCCGGCACCCACAGCGTGCTCATCGACCTGTTCGCGCTGATCGGCGGCGCAAACTTCCTGTGGCTGGCGTGGGCGGGATGACGGATCCGGAAGTCAGGCCGGCACGCCGGCGGTCGGGTCGAGCACGTGGCGGTGGGCGCCGCGGCCGAGCTGCAGCTCCGGATAGATCTCCGACAGCCGGCAGCCGTGATAGTAGGCCCGCTGGAAGGACGGCCGCGCCTGGACCGCGGCGAGCCACTCGGTGACGCGCGGACAGCCGTCCTCCCACAGCACCTCGAAGCCGATGTCCTCGTTGCGGTCGATCAGCGGCGCCACCGCGATGTCGGCGAGGGTGAACTGCTCTCCCATCAGCCAGGGGCCGCCGGAGGCCGCCAGCATGGCCTCCATGCGCTCCACCGTGGCGCGCAGGTCGCGGAAGGCGGCGTCCATCACGTCGGGCGGAAAGCCGTCCTGCTTGCTCATCTTCTTGTAGAAGCCCGACTTCACCGGCCGCTTGTTGGTCTTCTCGTCGAACTCCTCCTGGCTGAGCGCCTGGAACTTGATCCTGAGCCCGCCGTACTGGAATGACGGAAAGCGCGACGCCGGCGTGGTGACGAGATCTACATAGACGAGCCAGGCGCGCACCGTGGCCTGATCATACGGGTCGGCCGGCATCAGCGGCGGCTCGGGGGCGATCTGGTCGATGTACTGCATGATCACCGAAGACTCGATCACCGGGCGCCCGTCGTGGAGCAGCGTCGGGACGACGCCGTTGGGATTGAGCTTCAGGTACCAGTCGGAGAGATGGTCATGGTCCTTGGAGACGAGGCGCTTGTCGACCCAGGGCAGGCTCTTCTCCTCCAGCGCGATGCGCACCTTCAGGCTGCAGGTCGACTGGGAGAAATTGTAGAGCTCGAGCATGGCGGTCCCTCTCGGGGCGCGGCGCCGGGCAACCGCGCCCGCCCGGCGAGGCCGGGCGTGTTTCCTCCGCGGGCGCTCTCGTTTCCGATCGCCGGCCGGACGCCTCGCAGGGGGAAGACTACCGCGATCGCCCGCCGCTGTCGATCATCGTACTACCGTAATACGCCTATACAGCATGCGGGCGCCAGCACGTCGGGACCGGTTCGCCAGCCGCGTCCGCGCCCTGCGCACGACCCTAGACGGCCAGCGCCTTGAGGTCGGCTTCCGGGTCGGCGGCGACGTCGGGCGGAACGGTGATGCCCTTGTCGAGGAGGCGGCGGGCGGCGAGGTGGTCGGCCGGCGCGTTGACCGATTCCACCGCAATCAGCCGGCCTTTGCGGTAGAGGAAGACGGAGAACTTGTCGGCTGACGGGTCGCCCCGAAGCACCGTTTCGTCGTAGCCGGCCGACAGCCCGGCGATCTGCAGGCGCGCCGGGCCCTGATGGCTCCAGAACCACGGCAGGTTCGTGTAGGGCGCGGGATTGCCGGTCAGCCGACGGGCGATCGACCGGGCCTGGTCGTTGGCGTTCTGCACCGATTCCAACCGCACCCGCCCCTCGCCGTGGACGCACGGGAAGGACGCGCAGTCGCCCAGCGCCGAGATCGACGGGTCGGAGGTGAGGAGCATCTCGTCGACGACGATGCCGTCGCCGATCTCCAGTCCGGCGGCCTCGGCCAGCTCGACGTTGGGCACCACGCCGGCGGCGAGCAGGACCGCGCCGGCGGCCAGGCTGCGGCCGTCCGACAGCTCGACGCGGGCGCCGCCCGCCTCGTGAGCGATGGCGGTGACGCCGGTGTTCAGGTGGATGTCGGTGCCCATGCCCCGGTGCAGGGCCAGGAACCAGGCCGAGACCGGCTCCGACACGGCGCGCGCCATCACCCGGCCGGCCAGTTCGATCACCTCGACGGCCTTGCCCTTCTCGCGCAGGAAGGCGGCGATCTCCAGCCCGATGAAGCCGGCGCCGACGACCGCCACGTGCTCCAGGCCGGGGGCGCGCGCCAGGATGGCGCGGCAATGGTCGAGGCCGCGCAGCTCCATCACCGCCGGGTCGTCGAGGCCGGGCACCGGAGGCCGCCGGTTGCGCGCCCCGGTGGCAAGCGCGAGGTGGCCGTAATCCAGCCGCGTGCCGTCGTCGAGGCGGACGGCCTTGGCCTCCCGGTCGATGTCGGTGACGCGGCGGCCGAGCAGCAGCTCGATGCCGAGCTTCCCGTACAGCGCCTCGGCCTTCAGGAGCAGCGGGCTCGCGCCGTCGCCCTTGAGGAAATCCTTCGACAGCGGCGGCTTCTGGTAGGGCACGTGCGGCTCGTCGCAGACCAGCACGACGCGGCCCTCGAACCCCTCCTTGCGGAGCGAGTGCGCCAGTTCCGCGCCGGCATGACCGGCGCCCACGATGATCACGGCTTCGTTCGACATGCGGGCTTCCTAGACCATTTCCCGGCGAGATCGAAGCGGTCCGGCCGGCAAAAGTTGGGGGACGGGCGCTCCGGCCCCGATCCCCGCCCGCGGCGGACGCCGGGGCCGCAGCGCCGCGCAGCACCCGAGCTGCCCATCGCCTCATCAGAAACCGGATCGGCAGATCCCGCCGCTGCATCTGTTTTAGGCGATGTGCGCGGATTGTGCACATTGTCCTCTATAGGAGTTGACGACACTTTCCGGGATAAATACGCTCTCTTCTCATAGTCCATGAAAGGACTTGATGGAGGGAGGCCGGAGCTCATGAGCGACACGCACGGCGACGGCCGCACGGCGGGCGCGCATGCCGGCCGCAAGTCGAAGCACCGGCTGATCGCCGAACAGCTTCTCAGCGACATCGAGAGCGGCCGCTGGCGGCCCGGCGAACAGCTGCCCTCCGAGGAACAGCTGGCCGGCGAGACCGCCACAAGCCTCGGAACCGTGCAGCGCGCGCTCCGGAACCTGGTGGAGATGGGGGTCGTCGAGCGCCATCACGGGCGCGGGACGTTCGTCTCCGGCGCCCGCGCGCCCGAGCGGCACCTGCGCCACTTCCGCTTCATGGCCGAAGGCGGCACGCAGATCCTGCCGGTCTACTTCAACATCATCGGCATCGAGGTGACGCGGGACACGGGTCCCTGGAAGGACTTCCTGCAGGACCCCACCGACACCTTCGTGCGCATCCACCGGCTGGTGTCGGTGAACAAGGAATTCGAGGTGTTCAGCGAGGTCTACCTGCAGGAGCACCGCTTCGCCGAACTCGCGGCGGTGAAGAAGCCGGCCCTCGACGGCGTGTCGATCCGCGACATGCTGGCCGAGCGCTTCAACGCCCCCACCCTCAACATCCGCCAGACCATCGTCTGCGAGCCGCTGCCGCCCCGGGTGACCCGGCTGATCCACCAGCCGGCCGGCCAGTACGGCATGGTCTGGACGATCTGCGGCCTGAGCTACCGCGACACGCCGCTCAGCTGGCAGCGCGTGTTCGTGCCGCCCAGCGACCGGGTGCTCGACCTCGGCTCCGCGCCGTTCGCCGACGCCGCCCAGAAGCGCGGCCGATGACCAGAGCGGCGGCCCTCGACCCGATCATGCGGATCTTCCGCCTGGCACAGCTTCACGAGAGCGGGCGCCACCGAACCCGCCGGACCGACGGCCCCCGGATCACCGGGGGCTCCACCACCAGAGACAAGGATCGCACCATGGCATTCGCATCCCCCCTCCGTTCCCTGCGCGGCATCGGCCTGAAGGCCGCCGGCCTCGCGGCCGCGGCCCTGATCGCCTCGGCCGCCGTGCCGCCGGCGCTCGCCCAGGACATGCCGGAGCTCGATCTGAAGTTCGGCCACCCCTACAATGAAGACCATCCGCTGGCGAAGGGCGCACAGATGTTCGCCGACATCATCGCGGAGAAGAGCGGCGGCAAGATCACCATCGCGGTGTTCCCGAACTCGACCATCGGCTCGTCGCGCGACCTGGTCGAGGCGATGCAGATCGGCGCGGTCCACTTCGCCCTGGTGCCGACCACCAACGTCGCCAGCTTCTACGAGCCGCTCGACATCTTCTATCTGCCGTTCCTGTTCCGCGACAAGGAGCACGCCTACGCCGTGGCCGACGGCCCGGTCGGACAGAAGCTCTACGCCGACATGCTCGACAAGATCGGCATCCGGACGCTCGGCATGTACGAGAGCGGCTTCCGCACCATCACCACCCGCGACACCAAGGTGGAGATGCCCGACGACATGAAGGGCATCAAGTTCCGCGTCGTGAACAACCCGCTGAACGTCGACACCTTCAAGGCGCTGGGCGCCAACCCGACGCCGATGGCGCTGTCGGAGGTGTTCACCGCGCTCCAGCAGGGCACCGTCGACGGCCAGGACAACCCGGTCGGCAACGTCAAGGCGTTCGGCTTCGACAAGGTGCAGAAGAACATCACGCTCTCCCACCACCAGTGGGCCGGCATCATGTTCCTGGCCGACGACAAGATGTGGGCGGAGCTGCCGGACAACGTGAAGGAGCTGTTCGCCGAGACCGCGCTGGAGACCCAGGAGTGGGAGCGCAAGGCGCTGAACGAGCAGGAAGGCCAGTTCCTGGCCGAGATGGAAGCCGGCGGCATGGTGGTGACCCGGCTGACGCCGGAGCAGAGCCAGGCCTTCCAGGACGCCATGGAGCCGGTCTGGAACACCTACCGCGACAAGCTCGGCAACGACCTGATCGAGAGCGCCGTCAACGCCAAGTGAGGCTGGGCATCGCCCGCCCGCCCGCCGCCGGGGCGTTCCTCCGGCGGCGGTCTGCCGGCCGCCCCGGCCCGTTCCCGAACCGCAATCGGATCAGATCCTGCTTTTCCGAAGACGCATCCCGACCGATGGTGGCGGAGATCGACGAATCTCCGACAAGGACACGGGTCTCATGACGACACAGCCGCCCCGCACCACCATCGCCACCCCCGACGACCTGCGCGCCGTCTACCCCGAACCGCACGAAATGGCCCGGCTGAAGTGCATTCCGCGCCTCGACGACCACTGCCGCCGCTGGATCGCCCTGTCGCCGTTCATCGTGCTGGCGTCGACCGACGACGGCAGCCATGTCGACGTGTCGCCGCGCGGCGGCGAGCCCGGCTTCGTGCGGGTGGCCGACGACACCACGCTGCTCATGCCCGACGTGCCGGGCAACAACCGCCTCGACACGCTGACCAACATCCTGTCGTCGCCGGGCGTCGGCACGATCTTCTTCGTCCCCGGCTTCGAGGAGACCCTGCGGGTGAACGGCACCGCCGAGATCGTCCGCGACGCCGAGCTGTGCGCCTCGTTCGCCGAGCGCGGCCGGCCGGCGTCCGCGGTCGTCCGCATCACCGTGCGCGAGGTCTACTTCCACTGCTCCAAATCGCTGAAGCGCTCCGGCATCTGGCGCGCCGAAACCTATCCGGACCGCGCCTCCTTCCCCTCCCTGGTGGAGGTCGTCACCGACCAGATCCGCGCCAACACGCCGGCGGCGGAGCGGATCGCCGAGACGACGACCGACGGAGCTGGCACCGCATGACCGCAGCCCAGGAGCTCCGGCTCCCACCCTTTCCGCGCGAGGTGAACGCATGACGATGGTCCGCAAGGTTCTCGATGTCAGCGAAACCGTCCTGATGGCGGTGTGCATCGCCATGTTCGCGGTGATGGTGGGGCTCGGCGTCGCCACGGTGGTGTTCCGCTTCCTGCTCGACAGCTCGCTGGCGTTTCCCGACGAACTGATCCGCTATCTGTTCATCTGGCTGATCTTCCTCGGCTCGGCGGTGGCGCTCCGGCGCAATTCCCACGCCGCCATCGGCGTGCTCGTGGAGTACACGCCGCCGCTGGCGAAGCGCGGCCTGGTGATGCTGGCGACGCTGGTCAGCGCCTTCTTCTTCGTCGTGCTGATCGTCAAGGGCATCGAACTGACCATCCGGGTGCTGCCGCAGATCTCGCCGGCGCTGGAGGTGTCGATGGCCTGGGTCTACGCCGCCGTACCGGTCGGCGCCGTGTTTCTCCTCGTCTATTCGATCGAGGTCCTCGTCTGGCAGCGCACCGCGCCGGCCGACGAGCTGAGCACCATCGGCAACTGAGCGTGACGCCGCCCCGCCCTTCCGCAAGGACACCCCGCCCATGACGACCACTGCCGTGTTTCTGGTGCTCCTCGGGCTGATGGCCATTCGCACGTCGATCGCCGTGGCGCTCGGGCTTGCGAGCCTCGTCGGGCTGTGGCTGAGCGGCATCAGCCTGGAGATCGTCGTCCAGCGCATGGTGTCGACCAACAACTCGTTCCCGCTGCTGGCGATTCCCTTCTTCATCCTGGCCGGCGAGATCATGTCGACGGGCGGCATGTCGCGGCGGCTGGTGGCGTTCGCCGGCGCGCTGGTCGGCCATTTCCGCGGCGGGCTCGGCGCCGTGGCGATCCTGAGCTCCAGCTTCTTCGCGGCGCTGTCGGGCTCCAACGCCGCCACGGTGGCGGCGATCGGCGGCGTCATGAACGAACCGATGGCGGAAAAGGGCTACCGGCCCTCCTACACCGCGGCGACGATAGCCGCGGCCGGCGTCACCGGCATGATCATTCCGCCGTCGATCCTCCTGATCCTCTACGGCGTCGTCACCGGCGTCTCGATCGCCGACCTGTTCATCGCCGGCGTCGGGCCGGGCGTCCTGATCTGCGTCAGCCTGCTGCTGCTCAACTATTTCCTCGCCCGGCGCGAGGCCATCGAGACGGAACCGTTCCAGGGCGCCGGCGAGATCGGCCGCACCTTCAAGGCCGCGATCCGGCCGCTGCTGATGCCGGTGATCATCCTCTCGGGCATCTACGGCGGCGTGTTCACCCCCACCGAGGCGGCCGTCGTCGCCGTCGCCTACGGCCTGATCGTCGGCCTGGTGTTCCGGGAACTGACGCTGGCCGGCCTCTACCGGGCGTTCGGTCGCGCGGTGATCTCGTCGGCGGTGGTGATGTTCATCATGAACGCGGCCGGCGTGTTCGCCTGGCTGATCACCATCAACCAGATCCCCCAGTCGATCTCGGCGATGCTCGCCGACACCGCCGGCAGCCAGTTCGTCTACCTGCTGTTCGTCAACCTGTTCCTGCTGTTCGTCGGCTGCCTGATGAACGCGGCGGCGGCGATCGTCATCTTCACCTCGATCCTCTACCCGGCGGCGATGAGCTTCGGCGTCGACCCGGTCCTGTTCGGCATCATCGTCGCGGTGAACCTGTCGATCGGCACCGTGACCCCGCCGCTGGGCGTCGACCTGTTCATCGCCTCCGCCATCACCAAGGTGTCGATCGAGCGGATCGTCGTGGCGATCTGGCCGTACATCCTGGTGCTGGTGATCGACCTCCTGCTGATCACCTTCGTGCCGCCCATCTCCACCTTCCTGGTGCGCCTGATCGGCTGACCGACGCCGGGCGCGCCACCCTTTACCGCGTGAAACTCCGAGGATTGACCGAATGACCGACCGCTGCGCAGCCGAGCCGCAGACCGACCGCCCCTGGGACGACATGGACAGCGGCGTCATCCGCCACGCCATCCCGACCGGCCAGCTCGGCCGCGCCGAGATCTCGCCGACCGGGCGCTTCGAGGCCGGTTCCTACGCCTCGTTCACGCTCACCTATACGGCCGGCGTCTTCGGCATCGACGATTCCGGCAGCCTGCGCATCTGCTTCCGCTTCGCCTCCGACCAGAGCACGCCGCAGTTCGACGACCCGGCCGGCGCCAACTACTGCACGGTGGAGGCCTCCAACGGCGCCGTGCTGCAGGTCCGCTGGGACCCGAAAGCCAACGTGCGCCCCTGGGACCGCACCCTGTGGATCAAGGTCGTGCGCGGCTACCTGAAGGAGGGCGAGACCATCACCGTCCGCTTCGGCGTCACCGACCACGGCGGCCCGGGCATGCGCCTGCAGACCTTCTGCGAGGACACGTTCGAGTTCCGGGTGCTGGCGGATCCGATCGCCACCTTCAACTTCCAGCCGCTGCCCGAACAGCCGATGATCGCCATCGTCCCCGGCAAGCCGGAGCGCTTCGTGGCGGTGATCCCGACGCGGCGCCGGCCGGGCGAGACGTTCTCGCTCAAGGTGAAGGGCGAGGACCGGTGGGGCAATCCGTCCGACCAGTGCGACCGGACCTTCCGCCTGGAGGCGACGGGTCCGATCGGCGGCCTGCCCGAGACCATCATGCTTTCGCCCGGCGCCTTCGCGCTCGAGGTGCCCGGGCTCTCGGTTGCCGAGCCGGGGACAGTCGCCGTCATCCTGCGGGACGCGGCCGGCGCGGTCGCCTTCGAAACCAACCCGCTGATCGTCGAGGACACGCCCCTCGTCCACTTCTGGGCCGACCTGCACGGCCAGTCGGAGGAGACCATCGGCACCGGCAGCGCCGAGGCCTATTTCGCGTTTGCCCGCGACCGCGCCTTCGTCGACGCCTGCGGCCACCAGGGCAACGACTTCCAGATTTCCGACGCGTTCTGGGCCGAACTCAACCGGATCACCGAACGCTTCGACGAACCGGGCCGGTTCGTCGCCCTCCCCGGTTACGAATGGTCCGGCAACACCTCTCTGGGCGGCGACCGCAACGTCTACTTCCCGACCGAGGGCCGCACCATCCGCCGCTCGTCGCACGCGCTGATCGAGGACCGCTCGACCGCCGATACCGACTGCCTGACCGCCAACGACCTGTTCGCGGCGTTCGCCCGCGAGGGCGAGAGCGACGTCGTCTGCTTCGCCCATTGCGGCGGCCGCTATGCCGACATCGGCTACGCCCACGACGGGCGGTTCGAGCGCTCCGTCGAGGTGCATTCCTCCTGGGGCACGTTCGAGTGGCTGCTCCACGACGCCCTCGACCTCGGCTACCGGGTCGGCGTCGTCACCAACTCCGACGGCCACAAGGGCCGGCCGGGGGCGAGCTATCCCGGCGCCGGCAAGTTCGGCGCCATCGGCGGGCTCTCCTGCTACCTGATGGAGGAGCTGTCGCGCCCCGCCCTCCTCGATGCGCTGCGCAAGCGCCACCACTACGGCACCACCGGCGGGCCGGGCGGACGCACGATCATCGACCTCACGGCCAGCTTCCCGGCCGGCGGCACGCTCTATCACGACGATCCGGCGCTTTTCCCCACGTCGGAGGGACGTCCGGCCACCGAAGCGCTGATGGGCGACATCGTCCACCTGCCCGACGGCGACTTCACCCTTGACGTCGCGGTCGCCTCCAACGCGCCGATCGAGCGCATCGACATCTTCAACGGGCGCGAGCTGGTGGAGACGGTGCGGCCCTACGGCGAGGCCGATCTCGGCGCGCGCATCCGCGTGCTGTGGGAGGGGGCAGAGTATCGCGGCCGCTTCCGCGAGGTGATCTGGGACGGACACGCTCGCTTCGACGGCAACGCCATCGTCTCGGCCACGCCGGTGAATTTCCTCAACCGCGACAAGACGCTGTCGCGCCAGGGCAGCAACGGCCTGTCCTGGAAGGCGCTGACGACGGGCAACTTCGGCGGCTTCGACGTGGTACTGGAGAGCGGCGCGGACGGCGTGCTCAGGTTCGAGACGCCGCTGGTCTCGTTCGAGCTGCCGGTCGCTTCGATCGGGCTGGAGGACACCGTGTTCGACGCGTCCGGCGATCTGCCGCGGTTCGTGACGGCGTTCCGGCTGCCGGAGACGAACCCGCACCGCCGCTGCACGCTGTCACGCCCGATCGCGCTGAAGCCCGCAGGCGACAATCCGATCTACGTGCGCGTCACGCAGGAAGACGGCACCCGCGCCTGGACGAGCCCGATCTACGTCTATCGCTGATGTGAGGGGGAATGCGCCTGCCGGCGGATGCAACGGCGGGGGCGTCGATGGCCCGGGCTGATCAAGCCGGAAGCGGGGAAAGCGCCAGCGGCGCCGTGAATTGAATCGTCCCGCCACCAGGCTGCAATCGCCCGGTGGAACGGCCTCAGTCGATCTGAGGTTCGGCGGCGGCGCGCATCGGCACCATCGGCTCGGCGTTGTCGTTGCCGAGGCTCATCTCGGCGCGGCTGAGCGCCTTCAGCAGGTCGGCGCGGTGCACGGGCTTGCTGAGCAGCCCCAGCGGCTCCGGGTCGAACTCGCGGATGGTCTCGATCTTGTCGGCAAGCGTGCCGCTGGCAAAAATGCAGCGGACGTTGAAGTCGGCCTTGAGCTGGCGAGCGACGTCCACGCCGCAGTCGCCGCCGGCGAGCCGGACGTCCATCACGGCCACGTCCGGCCGGCAGGCATTCGCTTCGGAGAGGGCCTCGGCCTTGGTGCGGGCAATGCCCGTCACTTCGTACCCCGCCTCGGCGATCTCGTATTCGAGATCCTCGGCGACCAGCCACTCGTCTTCGACAATCAGCACTTTCATTCGAATCTCCCCCGGAACCTCCCGAAACCGGCAGCGATCGGCGAACTCATCCGATCGTCAGCCATAGCTTCAGGGTCAGCGCCTCGAGCCATTCCTTCTCATCCGGATCGTTCCGATCTCACTCTTTCGGATCGGTTCGATCTCAACGGGAATGGCCCTACCGACCAGCGACGTCAGCCGGTCGTTCATGCGTTGGCTCCAGATTCACGTAACCCACAGAGTCCTTGACGTTTAGCCCAATCCGGCGGCAAACGGCAAAGGCGACAGTGCACAGGCAACTCCCACGCGTGGATTTCGTTCCCAGCTAAGAACATTAGGTGGATTTCGGCAATTTTGCGTTAAGTTGCAAGCCCTCCTCGCAATCGAAATCCTTGGCTGACGGACCGGTACGGCAGACCCCTGAATTGTGATGGCCGGCACTTGGGGCCGACCGGCGGTGTGGCGCCTCGACCCGGGCGGAAGCCTCAGGCCGCCGCCGACGCCGCGTCCGACAGCGCCTCGGCGAGCAGGATCGAGAAGGCCTTCCCCGCCACCCGCGCGACCGTCGGATCCTTGGTGATCATCGCCGTCACGATCGCCCCGTCGATGAGCATCGCCGCCTGGTGGGTCAGGCCTTCCGGATCTGCGGCCCCCGCCTCGCGCGCCAAGCGGCGGATCTCGTCGAGGATGACGGTCTTGTGGGCCAGCGCCATGGCGCGCATCCGGTCGTCGGTCTTGGTCGCCTCGCCCACCGCGTTGATGAACGGGCAGCCGTAGAAGCGCGGCGCCGCGAACCAGGTCTCCAGGACCTTGAAGATGCGCTCCAGCTTGCGGCGGGCGCCACCGCGGGAGCGGTTCACCTCGGCGACGAACCAGGTGCGCCACGCCTCACCCTCCGCCTCCAGCACCGCTTCGACCAGTTTTTCCTTGGAGCCGAAACACTTGTAGAGCGTCGTCTTGGCCGTCCCGGCGGCCTCGACGATCCGGTCCACCCCGGTCGCGTTGATGCCGTCGCGGCAGAAGAGGGTGGAGGCGGCCTCCAGCAGCTTGTCCCGCGGGGTCGCCCCGAAGCGCGGCTCGAAGCCGCTCGCATCAGACATTTCGGCCTCGCCGCCCGAGAAGATGGTGGCACTTCAAGACGCAAACCCTCTGATCCAGCCCGACCGGAGCGGCGGGCGACCTTCGGTCGAAGCGGACCGTCGCGGCAACGCGCGATGCGCCGGGGGCGCGGTCGCTCGGAGCCGGCCCGCTACGGAACGATCTGTTTCCTCATACGCGCCTGCCGGAGATTCGGCAATCCGCGGGGCGCGCTCGGGCGGCCGCGCCGCGCGCCGAACGGGCACCGACCATCGGCGAGAACAGCATTTCCGCTTCGGCGCCGAAATTGGAATGCCGCTGCGTTTCATGACGAGACCGAGCCGCTAGGGTTGGGCGCAAACCATGGAGATATCCATGGCGCTCGAGCGAGGAAATGAGCGGATGCACATGCTGTAGGCGCATGGCGCGCCGTCGGAACCGCGTTGCGGGGGGCGCCCCGACGACCACGCGCACCTGAAATTACCTATGCAAGGCAGATATTTAGCCACTTCTTGGGCAGCGTGGCACAATTTTTGATATTGCCCTTCGGAAACAGACCGGTTTGTTTTTATCACCAGCCAGTCCAGATGGCGGCTGAATTCGAGGAGGGAGCGGCATGGCGCTTCGCGGCGCGCACATCCAGGTCGACCGTGTCAGCCACGCCTACAAGCGCGGCGGACCGCTCGCCATCCGCGACATCGCCTTCGAGGTCGAGCCGGGCGAGGCGCTCGTGCTGGTCGGCCGCTCGGGCTGCGGCAAGTCCACCCTCCTGCAGGTCCTCTGCGGGCTGATCACGCCCGGCCAGGGGCGTGTCCTCATCGACGGGCACACCGTGACCGCGCCGTCGCCCGACTGGGTGATGATGTTCCAGGCGCCGAGCCTCTACCCGTGGATGAGCGTCGAGCAGAACGTCTCGCTCGGCCTGCGCTTCTCCGGCCGCAGCAACGAGATCGCCACCCGGGTGCCGGAGGTTCTGGAGCTCGTGGAGCTCGCGGCGTTCGCCAAGCGCAACGTCCAGGACCTCTCCGGCGGCCAGCAGCAGCGCGTGGCGCTGGCCCGCTCACTGGCCCCGAACCCGCACGTGCTGCTGCTCGACGAGCCGCTGTCGGCGCTGGACGCCTTCACCCGCCACTCGCTGCAGCGCGACATCCGGCGCATCGCCTCGGAGATGGGCATCACCCTGATCCTGGTGTCCCACGACATCCAGGAGGCGGTGATGATGGCCGACCGGGCGCTGGTGCTGACGGCGCACCCCGGCGAAATCTCCGCCGAGATCGCCATCCCGATCCCGGGCGAACGCCTTCCCAACACCGCCGAGTTCGCCAGCGCGCGGGCCGAGCTGGTGCGCGCCTACGAGGACGCCGCCGGGCTCGCCATGGCCGACGTGGAGCGCCTGGGCGATCCCGCGCCGCCGCGCCACGACATTGCGCACACCAGCCGAGCCCGGGTCTGACCGGTGATGACATGCAACGAGAGGGGACATTGATGGGCGATCACGAGGACGACACGCACCGGGCCTGCGGCTGCCACCACGACCACGTGAGCGGCGGCGTCACCCGGCGCCAGACGCTGGACATGCTGGCCGCCGGCGGCCTCGCCGCCCTGATGGGCTCGCTCACCGCCGGGCTCGCGCGGCCGGCCTACGCCCAGGACGATGACGTGGTGCGGATCGGCTACCTGCCGATCACCGACGCCACCGCGCTGCTGGTCGCCCACGGCATGGGCTACTTCGAGGACGAGGGCCTGACCGCGGAGCGCCCGACGCTGATCCGCGGCTGGTCACCGCTGGTGGAAGGCTTCGCGGCCAACAAGTTCAACGTCGTCCACCTCTTGAAGCCCATCCCGGTGTGGATGCGCTACAACAACAACTTCCCGGTCAAGCTGATGGCCTGGGCCCACACCAACGGCTCGGCGCTGGTGGTCGGCGGGCATACCGGCATCCAGGACTTCTCCCAGCTCGGCGGCAAGCAGGTGGCGGTGCCGTTCTGGTACTCGATGCACAACATCGTGCTCCAGTACGCGCTGAAGAAATCCGGGGTCACGCCGGTCATCCGCTCGGCCACCGATCCGCTCGCCGACAACGAGTGCAACCTGCAGATCCTGCCGCCGCCGGAAATGCCGGCCGCCCTCGCGTCGCGCAAGATCGACGCCTACATCGTCGCCGAGCCGTTCAACGCCATGGGCGAGATGAAGGCCGGCGGCCGGGTGCTGCGCTTCACCGGCGACATCTGGAAGAACCACCCGTGCTGCGTGATCTGCATGCACGAGGCAGCCACGACGGAAAAGCCGGAGTGGATCCAGAAGGTGATGAACGCGCTGGTCCGCGCCCAGATCTACGCCTCCCAGAACCGCGCCGAGGCGGCGCTGCTGATGTCCAAGGACGGCGAAGGCTACCTGCCGATGCCGGCGCCGATCGTCGAGCGGGCGATGACCCACTACGCCGAGGATCCCGCCTACATCGACAGCGGCGCGATCAAGCACGCCGACTGGGACATCAACCGCATCGACTTCAACGGCTACCCCTACCCGTCGGCGACCAAGCTGATCGTCGACGCCATGAACGACACGCTGGTCGGCGGCGACACCACCTTTCTGGCCAATCTCGACCCCGAGTTCGTGTCCAACGACCTGGTCAACTACGACTACGTGAAGGCCGCCCTGAACGCCCATCCGGAATGGCTGAACGACCCGTCGGTGAACAAGGCCGACCCGTTCGTCCGCGAGGAGGTCCTTCAGCTGTGACGGTTTCAGGCGACATGGCGGAGAATGCCGTTCCCCTGTCGATGCGCGAGCCCGCATCGGCGGAGCGGCTGGCGAAGGCCGGCGAAGGCATCGCCTACGCGCTGGCGGGGATCGTGCTGCTGCTCGCGCTCTGGTGGGTGGGCGCCTGGCTCGTCCGCAACGATCCGCGGCTGTTCGCCTTCGCCGACTTCGCCCCCGGCCCGGCCTTCGCCCGCCTCGCCGACATGATCCGCGACGGCGAGGTCCGGGACATGAGCGTCCCGAGCCTCTACCGGGTCGGCGGCGGGCTCGCCTGGGCGATCTGCCTGGGCGTGCCGATGGGGCTGGCGGTGGGCTGGTTCGAGCCCGTGCGCAAGCTCACCAACGTGCCGTTCCAGTTCCTGCGGATGATCAGCCCGCTGTCGTGGATGCCGATCGCCATCATGGCCTACGCGACGTGGGACGGCGCCATCGTGTTCCTGATCTCCGTCGCCGCGGTCTGGCCGATCCTGTTCTCCACCGCCGCCGGCCTGAAGCGGATCGACCCGGCCTGGTTCAAGGTTGCCCGCAACCTCGGCGCGCGGCCCTGGCACATGCTGTTCACCATCATCCTGCCGGCCATCTCCCAGGACATCCTGACCGGCATCCGCCTCGCCCTCGGCGTCGCCTGGATCGTGCTGGTGCCGGCCGAGTATCTCGGCGTCACCTCCGGCCTCGGCTACGCCATCAACGACGCCCGCGACACGCTCGAATACGACCGTCTCGCCGCCACCGTCATCGTCATCGGGATCATCGGCTTCACGCTCGACAGCCTGCTTCAGCTCGCCATCCGGCGGCTGAACTGGGTGCGGGCCCGCTGAGACGGCCCGGCCACACCAACCTGGAAAAGGAGACGACCATGTCACAACCCGCAACCGCCCTCACCGGCTGCCTCGCCCCGATCGACAAGACCGGGCTGGAGGACCTCATCGCCAAGGGCAAGGCCAACCCCAAGGCCGTCAAGACGCTGAAGTGCAAGACGGTGGCCGAGGGCCGCTTCCGGCACGCCAACTACATCCGCGACCTGGAACCCTACATCGTCGACGAGCCGCCGGGCCTGCTCGGCGACGACACCGCGCCGAACCCGTCGGAGGCCTCGCTGGCAGCCCTCGGCTCGTGCGTCGCCGTCGGCCTGCATGCCAATGCAATCCATCGCGGCATCACCATCAACTCGCTGGAAGTCGAGCTCGAGGGCGACCTCAACATCACCGCCGTGTGGGGCACCGGCGACGTCACCGAGAAGCCGGTCGGCTTCACCGACGTCCGCATCACCGTCCACATGGACGCCGACTGCCCGCAGCAGGAGATCGACGACCTGATCGCGCACGTCTGCAACTGGTCGCCGGTGTTCAACACCTTCAAGCGGCCGGTGAACATGGTGGCAACGTCCGCCTGATCCCGATGAGGCCCGCCGCGCCGGGGCAACCGGCGCGGCGCCCCGTTCCGACAAGCCGGAGGCTCACCCATGTCCCTACAGCAGGTTTCGACGACGATGACGGCGTCGGCCGTGGTCGCGAACGGCGCCGACGTCCCGGCCTCGGTGCGCGACATCGCCCGCACCGAGCTGTCGCCGCTCGTTCAGGCGATCGACCGGGACGGGCTCTACCCGGAAGGCGTCATGCGCGCGCTCGGGGCAGCCGGGGCCTACCGCAGCCACCTGCCCGGCCTCGACGGCCCCACGCCGGACCTCCTGCGGTCCATCGAGGCGATGGCGATCGCCGGCGAACAGTGCCTGTCCACCTCGTTCTGCATGTGGTGCCAGGACGCGCTCGGCTGGTACATCTACAATTCCGGCAACGCGGCGCTGAAGGCCGAGCTCGGCGAGGGCGTGGCGTCCGGCGAGATCCTCGGCGGCACCGGCCTGTCGAACCCGATGAAGAGCTTCTACGGGATCGAGAAGCTGAAGCTGAAGGCCGAGCGCGTCGACGGCGGTTATGTGGTCACCGGCGCCCTGCCCTGGGTCTCCAATCTCGGCCCCGACCATTTCCTCGGCATCGTGTTCGCCGTTCCCGGCGACGGCGACAAGCGGGTGATGGCGGTGGCCGGCTGCGCCGACGATGGCGTGAAGATCGTCCAGAACGACCACTTCGTCGCGCTGGAGGGCACCCGCACCTATGGCGTGCAGTTCCGCAAGGCGTTCATCCCGGACGCCCGGGTGCTCGCCGATCCGATCACCGACTACCTGCCGAAGATCCGCGCCGGGTTCATCCTGCTCCAGTCCGGCATGACCACCGGCATGATCCGCTCCTGCGCCGACCTGATGCTGCAGATGCGCGCGCCGCTCGGCCACGTGAACGCCTACCTGCCCGACCAGCCGGAGGACTTCCTGGAGAAGCTCGCCGCGATGGAAGCGACGATCGCGGAGCTCTGCGCGACGCCCTACGAGACGGGCAAGGACTACCTCATCGCCGTCATCCGCGCGCGGCTCGAGGCCGGCGACCTGGCGGTGGCGGCCGCCCACAACGCGATGCTCCACTGCGGTGCCCGCGGCTACGTCGCCGACGGGGTCGCCCAGCGGCGCCTGCGCGAGGCCTACTTCTGCGCCATCGTCACGCCCGCCACCAAGCAGCTCCGCAAGATGCTCGCCGACCTCGGCGCGGCCTGACCCCGCATTGCGGCGCCGGCTCCGGCCGACGCCTTGTTGTCTGTGCGTATCCGGCGTCCGCCCCACCGTTTGCCGCGGCGCGGACACGCGAGCCCCTCGACACGAAGGAAGGGGCCTGACGAACGGGGACCAAACGCCTGCGAGTGGACGAAACCCGAGACGCTCTTGCAAGGAAACCGACCATGTCCAAGACGCTTGTTTCTCCAGAAGACCTCCAGGCCATGCAGGCCGCCGGCGGCGTCGTGGTGATCGACACGCGCAGCCCCGACGCCTACGCAGCCGGCCACATCCCCGGCGCCGTCAACCTGCATGACATCTTCACCTATCTCGCCACCTCGACGCCGGAAGGCATGAAGGAGCTGACCGACAAGTTCGCGGCGGCCTTCGGCGGCGCCGGCCTGTCCGGCAAGGAAACCGCCGTGCTGTGCGAACAGTCCATGGCCTCCGGCTTCGGCCAGTCCTGCCGCGGCTACTTCCTGCTGAAATATCTGGGCTACCCGGAAGCCGCGATCCTGCACGGCGGCGTCTCGGCCTGGGAGGCCGCCGGCCTGCCGATGACGTCCGAGGCGCCCGCCGTCGCGCCGGCTGCCTTCCCCGTCGACGAAACCTCCTTCTCGCTGATCGCCGACGTCAACGACGTGAAGGCCGCCCTCGGCGATCCCGGCGTCGTGCTGCTCGACGTGCGCGACGTCGACGAATGGATCGGCGAGAGCTCGTCGCCGTACGGCAAGGACTTCTGCCCCCGCAAGGGCCGGCTTCCCGGCGCCGTGTGGATCGAGTGGTACCGGGTGATGAAGCCGTCGCCGGCCGGCCAGGTGTTCAAGTCGCCGGACGAACTGAAGGCAGAGTTCGCCACCGTCGGCATCAGACCGGGCGACAAGGTGATCGTCTACTGCTTCAAGGGCGCGCGTGCGTCCAACACCTTCGTCGCGCTCGCAGAGGCCGGCATCACCGACGTGTCGATCTACTTCGGCTCGTGGAACGAGTGGTCGCGCGACCCGGCCCTGCCGATCGAGGAGGGTCTGCCCTTCGAGCCGGCGCTCACGGCGGCTGCCGAGTGAAGCCGGCGGCATGACGGTCGAGATCCGCTATTTCTATGCGCCCATTTCGGGGTTCGCCTATCTCGGCGAGCCCCGGCTCATGGAGATCGCGGAGGAAGCCGGCGCGGTCGTCCGCTTCCGGCCGATCGACATCGCGCAAGTGTTCCAGGCGGGCGGCACGACGCCGCCCGCGGCCCAGCATTCCGCGCGCCTCGCCTACCGGCTCCACGACCTGGCGCGGGAAGCGGCGCGGGTGGGGCTGCCGATCAACCCGAAGCCGCGGCACTGGCCGGTGCCCTGCGCGCCGGCCGGACACCTGATCCTGGCGGCGGAGGCCCTGGGGCTCGCGCCTCATCCCGTCTCCTTCGCCCTTCTCCGCGCGACCTACGCCGAGGAGCGCGACATCTCCGACCCGGCGACGCTGCGGGACATCGTGACCTCCCTGGACCTCGACGCGGGCGCGCTCACCGAACGGGCGGCGCAAGCCGACATCGCCGCCGCCTTCGCCGCCAGCACCAAGGAGGCCATCGAGGCCGGCGTGTTCGGGTCGCCGAGCTACCTGGTCGGCGACGAGATCTTCTTCGGACAGGACCGCCTCGGCGCCCTCGCCTGGCGCCTCCGCCAGGCGAGCGCGCCGGCAAATGTTTCAGACCAACGGACAGAAATGCGATGACAGACGCCCCCATCGTCGTGGTCGGAGCCGGACAGTGCGGCCTCAAGGCCGTCGAGACCCTGCGCACCTCCGGCTACGACGGCGACCTCGTGCTGATCGGTGCCGAGCCGCACGCCCCCTACCAGCGTCCGCCGCTGTCGAAGGCCTTCCTGAAGGGCGAGATGAGCCGCGACCGGCTGATGCTGAAGCCCGACCGCTTCTTCGAGGAGCAGCGCATCGCGACTCGCTTCGGGGAGACGGTCGCCTCCCTCGATCCGGCCGCACATCGGGTGACGCTCGCGGGCGGCGAGACGCTCGCCTACGACCGGCTGCTGCTCGCCACCGGCACGCGCGCCAAGCGCATTCCGCTGCCCGGCATCAACCTTCCTGGCGTGTTCACCCTGCGCGAACTCGCCGACGTGGAGTGGATCGCGTCGAACCTGACACCCGGCATGCACATCTCCATCATCGGCGCCGGCTACATCGGGCTGGAGGTCGCCGCTGCGCTGCGCGTGGCGGGCTACGAGATCACCGTGCTGGAGTGCGCCGAGCGCATCCTGCGGCGGGTGGTCTGCCGGGAGATCTCCACCTTCTTCGAAGGCCTCCACCGCGACCACGGCGTCGACATCCGCGCCCCCACCATGCCCACCCGCATCGCCGGCACCGACCGCGTCGAGGCGGTGGAGCTCGGCGACGGGTCGCGGATTGCCTGCGATGCGGTGCTGATCGCCGTCGGCGCCGAACCGGTCGCCGAACTGGCCGAGACGGCCGGGCTCGCCGTCGACAACGGGATCCTTGTGGACACGGCCTGCCGCACGTCGGCGCCGGACGTCTTCGCGGCCGGCGACTGCGCGGCGTTTCCGTCGGAGCGCTACGGCCGGGTGATCCGGCTGGAGAGCGTCCAGAACGCCATCGACCAGGGCAAGGCCGCCGCTCTTTCCATGCTGAACCAGCCGGTCGCCTACGATCCGCTGCCCTGGTTCTGGTCGGACCAGTACCACGTGAAGCTGCAGATCGTCGGGCTGTCGGCCGGCTACACCGACGTGGTGATCGACGGCGATCCGACGGACGCGGGCTTCGCGGTCACCTATCTGCGCCACGGCAGCCCCGTCTGCGTCGACGCGGTGAACCAGCCGCGCGCCCACATGCTGGCGCGCCGCGCGCTCGCCGCCGGCGACGGCCTTCCCCTGGCCGCAGCCTCCTGAGAGCCAGGTCGGAGCAGCCGCGATGCGCGCTCTACTTGAAGGCGTCCAGCGAGATCCCGAGCTTCTTCAGCCGGGAGGCGAGCGTCGTCGGCTTGACGCCGAGGATCTCCGCCGCGCCCCCGGCCCCGAACACCCGGCCCCTGGCGATCCGCAGCGCGGCCGCGATGTCGTCGCGCTCGGCGCGGCGGCGGTCCTCCTCGGTGCGGATGAGGCGCGGCGCCGAGACCGGCTGCGCCTCGCCCCCGCCCCTCGGCACGGGAAGATCGATGGACAGGCGATCGCCGCGGGCGAGGATCAGCGCACGCTCCAGGATGTTCTGCAGCTCGCGCACGTTGCCGGGCCAGTCGTAGGTCTGCAGGCGCTCGATGTCCGCCTTGCTGACCCGGACCTCCTTCGCCCGCCCCTTGCGGCCAGGGTCGGTGAGGAAGTGGGTGACCAGCAGCGGGATGTCTTCCTTGCGCTCGCGCAGCGGCGCCGACTGGATCGGGAACACGTTCAGCCGGAAATAGAGATCCTCGCGGAAGCGGCCGGCGGCGATCTCGGCGCGCAGGTCGCGGTTGGTGGCGGCGATGATGCGGACGTCCACGTTGCGAGTGCGCTCCTCGCCGACCCGCTCGAACTGGCTCTCCTGCAGCACGCGCAAGAGCTTGCCCTGCAGCTCCAGCGGGATCTCGCCGACCTCGTCGAGAAACAGGGTGCCGCCGTCGGCGAGTTCGAAGCGGCCGACCCGGTCGCGCAGCGCGCCGGTGAAGGCGCCGCGCACGTGGCCGAAGAACTCGCTCTCAAACAGGTCGCGCGGGATCGCCGCGCAGTTGACGCGGATGAGCGGGCGACCGCTGCGCGCGCCGGCATCGTGGATGGCGCGGGCGATCAGCTCCTTGCCGGTGCCGGATTCGCCCACCACCAGCACCGTCGCGTCGGTGTCGGCGACCAGCTCGATCTGGCGGCGCAACGTCTCCACCGCCTGGCTGCGGCCGATGATGCCGCGGTCGTTGACGCCGATCTTGATCTCTTCCTGAAGGTAGGCGTTCTCGTGCTCCAGCCGTTCGCGCAGCCGCTCCACCTCGACCAGCGCCTTGCGCAGCTTCTCCTCGGCCTCCTTGCGGGTGGTGACGTCGCGGAACACGATCACCGCGCCGATGACGACGCCGCGGTCGCGGATGGGGGTCGACGTGTACTCCACCGGGATCGGCCGCCCGTCCTTGCGCCAGAACACCTCGTCGCCGACCGTGTGCACCGCGCCGTCGCGGAACGCCGCGTAGATCGGGCAGTCCTTGTTGAGGTAGGGCCGGCCGTCGACGTGATGGTGATGGACGAGGGAATGCATGTCCCGCCCGACCAGCTCGTCCGTGGTCCAGCCGAGCATGTCCTCCGCGGCCGGATTGACGAACGTGGTGACCCCGTCGGCGTTGACGCCGTAGATCCCCTCGCCGGCCGCCTTGAGGATGAGCTGATTCTCGCGCTCGATGTCGCGGAACAGCCGCTCCACCCGCTGCCACTCGGCAATGCCGCTGGTCCAGAAGCGGTTCGCCTCGGCGTCGGTGGTGTGGCGCTCCTGCTCGACCAGGTCGATGACCGTCAAGAGCAGCAGCCGCTTGCCGCCCTCCGCGTCGATCCGGTCGCCGCGATACTCCACCCGCAGCTTCTGGTCGGCCGCGTGCTGGGGCGTCAGCTCCCGCGTCCAGTAGCTCCCGAGCGTCATCACCGCCTCGGAAAACACGATCAGCGCCGGCAGCTGGCCCGGATGCAGCCGGCTGAACCGCTGGTCGAGGAGCGCGCCCAGGTCGAGGCCGAAGAAGCGCGCGGCCTGGCCGTTCGCCCACACTGTCGCATCGGTGGAGGGGTCGATCACCAGCATCGGCAGCGAGGCCCGCTGCCACCATTCGGCCGGTGCAAACTCGAAACGGACGTCGTCGCGCGTGGTCATCGGCGCAGCCTACGAAACTTCGTAGAGAGTTCCTACGAAAATTCGTTATCTACGAAACTTCGTAGCAAATTCAGGCTGACCGTACGGCGCAAAGCACCGGTTTCCGGGCCTTTTCGCATTTGCAGCGCAACTGGCACACCGGGTGCAATGGTCTTCGCAGTTGCAGCACGAACGCTGAGCGGAGGGACCTGAATGAGCACGTTCGACAACCCGTTTGATCCTCGCACGCGGTCCGCCGCGTGCTCCTGCGGCAAGCACACCAGCCAGGGCGCGCACGACGCCGATCTCAGGGCCGAGGCGAGCGAGGTCGCGGCCGACGAGGAGCGGCGTCTGCGCCGGGCCGTCGAGGCCGGGCTGATGCATGCGGTGTTCCCGCAGGAGCATTCGCGCCGCGCCTTCCTGCGCACCGTCGGCGCCTCCACCGCCGCGGCAGCCCTCTCCCAGTTCCTCCCCATCGGCCAGATCACCGAGGCGCTCGCCGCGTCGGGACCGCTGGAGAAGTCGAAGCTCGCGGTCGGTTTCATCCCGATCACCTGCGCGACGCCGATCATCATGGCCAAGCCCATGGGCTTCTACGAGAAGTACGGCCTCGACGTGGACGTGGTGAAGACCGCCGGCTGGGCGGTGGTGCGCGACAAGACGCTGAACGGCGAGTACGACGCCGCGCACATGCTGTCGCCGATGCCGATCGCCATCACCATGGGCGTCGGCTCCAACCCGATCCCGTACACGATGCCCGCGGTGGAGAACATCAACGGCCAGGCGATCACGCTGGCCATGAAGCACAAGGACCGGCGCGACCCGAAGGACTGGAAGGGGTTCAAGTTCGCCGTCCCGTTCGAATACTCCATGCATGCCTACCTGCTGCGCTACTACCTGGCCGAGCACGGCATCGACCCCGACACCGACGTGCAGATCCGCGTCGTGCCGCCGCCGGAGATGGTCGCCAACCTGCGCGCCGACAATCTCGACGGCTTCCTGGCCCCCGATCCGGTGAACCAGCGCGCGGTCTATGACGGCGTCGGCTTCATCCACCTGCTGTCGAAGGAGATCTGGGACGGCCATCCGTGCTGCGCCTTCGCCGCGTCGGAGAAGTTCGTCACCGAGATGCCGAACACCTACGCCGCGCTCTTGAAGGCGATCATCGACGCGACCGCCTATGCCAGCAACCAGGACAACCGCAAGGAGATCGCCGCGGCGATCGCGCCGGCCAACTACCTCAACCAGCCGGTGACGGTGGTGGAGCAGGTGCTGACCGGCACCTACGCCGACGGCCTCGGCAACGTGAAGAAGGATCCCGAGCGGATCGACTTCCAGCCGTTCCCCTACGAATCCTTCGCCATCTGGATCATGAGCCAGATGAAGCGCTGGGGGCAGGTGTCCGGCGACATCGACTATCCGGCGATCGCCCAGAAGGTCTATCTCGCCACCGACGCGGCGAAGCTGATGAAGGAAGTCGGCATGACGCCGCCCGCCTCCAACACCGAGACCTTCTCGGTGATGGGCAAGCCGTTCGATCCGAGCGATCCGGAGGGCTACATCCAGTCCTTCGCCATCAAGCGGACCTGACGCCATGGCCCGCGCCGAACGGCTGAAGCCGCTGCTCCTGTCGATCGCGATCCTCGTCGTCTTCCTGGTCGGGTGGCACGCCGCCACCCGGTCGGGGGAAGGCGCCACCGGCCTCGATCCGGAATATGCCGCCCTGATGGGCGCGCAGGTCACCGAAGGGGCCTCGGCGATGCCGGGGCCCATCGAGGTCGGCGAGGAGCTGTGGAAGCACATCACCAATCCGTTCTACGACGCCGGGCCCAACGACAAGGGGATCGGCATCCAGCTCGGCTACTCCATCGCGCGCGTGCTGCTGGGCTACGGCCTGGCGGTGCTCATCGCGATCCCGCTCGGCTTCCTGATCGGCATGTCGGAGCTCATCTCGCGAGCCCTCGACCCCTACATCCAGATCCTGAAGCCGATCTCGCCGCTCGCCTGGATGCCGCTCGCCCTCTACACGATCAAGGACTCCAACTCGTCGGCCATCTTCGTGATCTTCATCTGCTCGATCTGGCCGATGCTGCTGAACACCGCGTTCGGCGTCGCCAACGTCCGGCGCGAGTGGCTGAACGTCGCCCGCACTCTCGAGGTGCCGGCCTGGAAGCGGGCCTTCACGGTCATCCTTCCCGCCGCCGCCCCCACCATCCTCACCGGGATGCGCATCTCCATCGGCATCGCCTGGCTGGTGATCGTCGCGGCCGAGATGCTCGTGGGCGGAACCGGCATCGGCTACTTCGTCTGGAACGAGTGGAACAACCTGTCGATCGTGAACGTGATCGTGGCGATCCTCTGCATCGGCGTCGTCGGCATGGCCCTCGACCAGATGCTGGCGGCCGCCACCCGCATGGTGACGTTCCCCGAATGAGCGCGCTCCTGACCCTTCAAACGAGGCGCCCTGCGCCGTCGCCGGAGCCCAAGCCCTCCATGAGCAACCGACTCATCTCGATCGAAGGCATCGCCAAGCGCTACCCTCAGAAGGGCGGTCCACCGGTGACCATCTTCGAAGACTTCTGGCTGCCCATCGAAAAGGGCGAGTTCGTCTGCATCATCGGCCACTCCGGCTGCGGCAAGACGACCGTCCTCAACATCCTGGCCGGCCTCGACGCCCCCAGCGAGGGTGTCGTCATCGTCGCCGGCAAGGAGATCGACGGGCCCTCTCTCGACCGTGCCGTCATCTTCCAGGGACACGCGCTGCTGCCGTGGCTCACGGTGCTCGGCAACGTCGCCTACGCGGTCGCCGCCCGTCACCGCGACTGGCCAAAGGCGAGGGTGCGCGAGCACGCCATGCGGTTCATCGAACTCGTCGGCCTGTCGGGCGCCGAGCACAAGCGGCCGGCCCAGCTGTCGGGCGGCATGAAGCAGCGGGTCGGCATCGCCCGGGCCCTCTCCATCGAGCCGAAGACGCTGCTGATGGACGAGCCGTTCTCGGCCCTCGATGCGCTGACGCGCGGCACGCTGCAGGACGAGGTGCGGCGGATCTGCGTCACCACCGACCAGACGGTGCTGATGATCACCCACGACGTCGACGAGGCCATCTACCTCGCCGACAAGATCGTGCTGATGACCAACGGTCCCGAAGCGAAAATCGCCGAGATCGTCCGGAACGCCCTGCCGCGCGACCGCGACCGCAACCAGATGCACCGCCTGCCTGGCTACTACCCGCTGCGCAACCATCTGATGGACTTCCTGGTGAGCCGCTCCGCGACGTTCCGCGACGAGATCGCCGCCGGCCTCGACTGGGATCCCCGGTCGGTGCCGGTCGTCGATCCGCTCGACGGCAACGCCGAGCCAGCCCTCGCCACCCCCTTTCACCCCTCCGCCAACCGCTCCGCGACGGCGGGCAAGTGAAACCGGAGCGCCTCCGGGCGCTGCGGCACCGTTGACCACCGCCACCTCCCCCAACGGCCCGGCCCCGCGCCCGCCCGGGGACGATCCGAAGCCCAACCGAGGAAGCAGACCCAGATGAAACGTGCCGACCTGACCGAGAAGATCCTGGACCACAAGCGCGACAACGACCTCAGCTGGAAGGCCATCGCCGAGGAGATCGGCGGCTACACCCAGCTGTTCATCATGTGCGCGCTGCTCGGCAACATGAAGCTGCCGAAGCCCCAGGCCGCCAAGGCCGCCAAGCTGTTCGGGCTCACGAAGTCGGAGGAGAAGCTCCTGAACGAGGTGCCGATGCGCGGCGAGGGCAGCGTGACGCCGCCGACCGATCCGACGCTCTACCGCTTCTACGAGGCGATGCTCGTCTTCGGCCCGACCATGAAGGAGTACATCCACGAGGAATTCGGCGACGGCATCATGTCGGCGATCGACTTCGATCTGGAGATGGAGCGCCAGCCGGACGCCAAGGGCGACCGCGTGCGCATCACCATGTCCGGCAAGTTCCTGCCCTACAAGTATCACGGGGCCGAAGACGGCGCGATGTCGATCGGTCTGAAGGAAGAGTAGGCCCCGCGCCTGCCGGGTGGCGACACCCGGATGGTTCGAGCACATCCCGCCGTCCCCGACGGCGGGATTTTCTTTGGAATGTCGGAATACTGGCTCAGGCCTTGCGGCGGCCGGCGTTCGGGGCGCCGCTGCGCAGCCCGTCCATCAGCAGCGAGACCAGCCGCAGCGACCGCGCCTTCCAGTCGGGCGTGTCGGGCGCGGAATAGATGCCGGACATCGCCTGCAGGATGTCGGCGCTCTCCACGTCCCGCCGGATCACGCCCGCCTCCGAGGCGGACGCCAGCAGGCGCTCCAGCGCGCCGGAAATCCGGCTGGGCGAATCCTTGAAGATCTCCGAGCCCGTGTCGAACAGGATGCGCAGGCTGTCCATCATCCCGCGCTTGGTCGCGGCGTAGGCCACCATCTGGCGCAGCCACTCCTCCAGCGCCTGATCGGGCGCGAGTTCGGCGGCGAGCACATCGGCGGCCTGGCAGAGCCCGTCGACCTCGCGCCGGTAGACCGCCTCGACCAGATGCTCGCGCGTCGGAAAATGGCGGTACAGCGTGCCGATGCCGACCCCGGCCGTGCGGGCGATGTCCTCCAGCGACGTCTGCACGCCGTGCTCGGAGAAGGCGGCCGCGGCCACTTCCACCAGCTTTTCGCGGTTGCGGCGGGCGTCGGCCCGCATGCCCTTCGGCTTGGCCGGTCCGCTGGCTCCGCGGGACGGACCGTTGGGCTTCTCGAACAATTCCACACTCCGTCGGCCGCGCGGTCTTGAAACGCGGCGGTCGGCTTTCCAGATATGTAAGCGGAGGCGCCTCCGTTTAAAATCCGCCTCCAGTCAGCTTATCGCATCGCGCGCCCGCGCTGTCACGTCCGTCGCCTCCTCGACAACCGGACGCGACATGACGCGCAGACCTCTCAGATGAGGATCGAAGATGACCGACCCCACACTTCGCATCGACCTCCACGTCAATGGCAACATGCACACCCTCGACATCGACCCGCGCGTCACGCTGCTTGACGCGCTGCGCGAGCGGATCGGCCTCACAGGAACCAAGAAGGGTTGCGACCAGGGCCAGTGCGGCGCCTGCACCGTCCATGTCGACGGTGAGCGCGTGCTCGCCTGCATGACGCTCGCCGCCCAGGCCGAAGGCCGCGACATCACCACCATCGAGGGCCTGGCCGGATCGGACGGCCTGCTGCACCGCGTCCAGGCGGCGTTCATCGAGCAGGACGCCTTCCAGTGCGGCTACTGCACGCCGGGCCAGATCATGTCGGCGGTCTCCTGCATCAAGGAGGGCCACGCCGGATCCGACGACGAGATCCGCGAGTACATGTCCGGCAATCTCTGCCGGTGCGGCGCCTACCCCCACATCGTCAGCGCCGTGCGCCAGGCCGCGGAGGCGTCCCGATGACCCCGTTCACCTATTCGCGCGCCCATTCTCTGGAGGCCGCCCGCGCCGCCGCCGCCCTGCCGGGCCATGCCCTGCTCGCCGGCGGAACAACGCTTCTCGACCTCGCCAAGATCGACGTCGTGGCGCCCGAGACAATCGTCGACATCACCCGCCTTGAAGGCCTCGACGAGATCCGCGCCGACGAGAGCGGCGCCTCGATCGGGGCGCTCGCCCGGATGAGCCGCGTCGCCGAGAACACCGGCATCCGCGAGTATTTCCCCGCGGTCGCCCAGTCGCTCGCGCTTGCCGCCTCGCCGCAGCTGCGCAACATGGCGACCATCGGCGGCAACCTGATGCAGCGCACCCGTTGCAGCTATTTCCGCGATCCCGCCGCCTTCCCGGCCTGCAACAAGCGCAACCCGGGCTCCGGCTGCTCGGCGATGGAGGGGATGGCCCGCAATCACGCGGTCCTCGGCACCAGCGAGGCCTGCATCGCCACCTATCCCGGCGACCTCGCCGTGGCGCTGGTCGCCTTCGACGCCGAGATCCACACCACGGAGCGCAGCATACCCGTCGAGGACTTCTTCCTCCTTCCCGGAGACACGCCCGACCGGGAAACCGTGCTGGAACCCGGCGAGGTGATCACCCGCATCAGCCTGCCGGCGTCGAGGACGGCACGCACGTCGACCTACCTGAAGGTCCGCGACCGCCAGTCCTACGAGTTCGCCGCGGCGAGTGCGGCCGTCGGCGTCACGCTGGAGGCGGACGGCCGCACCATCGAGGACGTTCGCGTGGCGCTCGGCGGCGTGGCCACCCGGCCATGGCGCACCCGCTCCGTCGAGGACGCCCTGCGCGGCCAGCCGCTGGAGGAAGACGTCATCGTGGCGGCCAGCCGCCTGTGCGTGGACGACGCGGTCGCCCACGACGGCAACAAGTACAAGATCGACCTCGCACCGCGCGTCGTCGCGCGTGCCATCCTGCAAGCGGGAGGCCTGGCATGACCGTTCACGACACCCGAGAGAAATTCGGCGACGCCTCCGACGGCGCCGCAACCTCCGGCCCGCTGGGGCGGGCCCATGCCCGCGCCGACGGCTCGGCCAAGGTCACCGGCGCGGCGACCTATGCGATGGAGCACCGGGTTGCCGGAGCGCTGCACTGCGTCCTCGTCCAGGCGACCATCGGTGCCGGCCGGGTCGTCTCGCTCGACCGCACCGCGGCCGAGGCAAGCCCGGGCGTGCGGCTGGTGATCGACGCGGACAATGCCCCCAAGGTCAAAGCCCTCGCCGACTACTGGGGCAACCAGCCGAAGGTCGACTACGAATCCCCGTTTGCCACCGACATCACCCACAACGGTCAACTGGTCGCCGCCGTGGTCGCCGACACGCTGGAAGAGGCGCGCGCCGCCGCCGCACGCGTTCGCATCACCTACGAGGAGACCCCGCTTCGCGCGACGTTCGCGGCCGACGGCACCGAGACCCATGTGGTCGACATGCTGGCCAAGAGCTGGGGCGATCCGGACGGGGCGATGGCCGGCGCACCGGTCAGGGTCGAGGCGACCTACGAGACGCCGCGCGAGTACCACATGGCCATCGAGCCGCACGGCCTCATCGTCGAGTGGGAAGCCGACGACCGGCTGACGATCCACGAGGCGACCCAGTGGGTCGACGGCACGGCGGACTGGTTCGCCCGCGCCTTCGAGATCCCGTTCGAGAACGTGCGGATCGTCTCTCCCTACGTGGGCGGCGGCTTCGGCTCGAAGGGCTTCGTGCTGCCGCATTCGATCGCCGCCGCCGTGGCCGCCAGGATGACCCGCAGGCCGGTGAAGCTCACCATCGCCAGGTCCCAGCACTTCACCGCCTTCGGCGCCCGCCCGGCGACGCGCCAGACCGTGAAGATCGCCGCCGCCGCGGATGGCACCATCGTCGGCATCGACCACGACGGCACCAACGAGACGGCGCTCGACAAGGTGTTCGTCGAGACCCTCGGGGTCGTCACCTCGATGATGTATGCGGCGCCCAACTTCCGCTCCACCCAGCGCATTGCGCCGGTGCACACGGTCATGCCGGGCGCCTTCCGGGCCCCGGGCAAGAACCCGAGCGCCTTCGCGCTGGAGAGCGCCATGGACGAACTGGCCGTCGCCCTCGACATGGACCCGGTCGAGCTCAGGCGCCGAAACGAGCCTGATCACGACTTCGAAACGGGCAAGCCGTGGTCGTCGCGACGCCTGCTGCAGTGCTACGAAGTGGCCGCCGAGGCGTTCGGCTGGTCGAACCGCAATCCCGCCCCACGCTCCATGCGCGATGGCCGGCAGCTCGTCGGCTGGGGCATGGCGGTCGGCACCCACCCCGTCTATTCGAGCCCCGGCGAGGCGACGATCCGGGTCCGCGCCGACGGCAAGGTCGAGGTGCTGTCCAGCTCCATCGACATGGGCACCGGCACCTACACGATCCTTGCCCAGACCGCGGCGGATGCCATCGGCGTGCCGATGGAGAGCGTCGAGGTGAAGCTCGGCGATTCCCGTCTGCCCCGCGCGCCGGTGGCCGGCGGCTCGCAGCTCGCCAACCTGATGACCGCGGCGGTGCACAAGACGGCCGTGGCGGTTCGCGAGGAGTTGATCGCGCTCGGCCTCACCGACGAGAACTCGCCGCTCCGCAATGCGGCGAACACGCTGGAAATCGCCGACGGGCGCATCGGTGCGTCGCGCGGCGAGGCGATCCCGATCGCCGCGCTGCTCGCAGCCGTCGGCCGCGACGTCCTGGAGGTGAACCGGGACACCCTGCCTGCGGGCGAGCGGACGCCGGAGGAGCGGCTGCGGTTCTTCACGTCGCTGGTCGGAATGGAGCACGGCGCAACGGCGACGCACGCGCGGCATTCCTTCTGCGCCCATTTCATCGAGGTGAAGGTCGACGAGGATTTCGGAACGGTGCGGGTCTCGCGGGTGGTGACGGCGGTCGATGCCGGGCGGCTCTACAACCCGAAGCTGGCCGACAGCCAGTTCAAGGGCGGCATCATCATGGGGATCGGCATGGCGCTGCTCGAGGAGGGGATCACCGACCCGCGCAACGGCCGCATCCTCAACGCCAACTTCGGCGACTACCTGGTCCCGACGAACGCCGACATCCCGAACATCGCGACGATCTCGGTGGGTCAGCCGGACTACGAGGCGACGCCGCTCGGCGGCAAGGCGGTGGGCGAGCTGTCCATCGTCGGCGTCGCCCCGGCCATCGCCAACGCGGTCTATCATGCGACGGGCAAGCGCGTCCGCGATCTGCCGATCACGCTCGAGAAGCTGATCTGAGAGGCGCGCTAGGCCAGGCATCCTGCCCTGGACAAAGGTGGCCACTATCGGAACAGGCGCGTGACCGCATGGGGTCACGCGGGTCCGTCCGGGGCCAGGGGGAGCTTCGTCATCTCCCGGCGAAACTCCTCGATCAGCAGCTCCGCCGTCTGGCTCAGCGGACGGCGGGGCGAATAGGCGCAGACGATCTTGCGGGTGATCGCCGGCCGGATCGGGTAGCTGACCAGCGCACCGGCGCGCAGCGAACGCTGCACCGCGATGCGCGGCAGGATCGTCACGAACCGCGTCCCGATGACGAAGTCCTCGATCGTGTTCAGTTCGTCGAACTCCATGCGCGGCAGGAGTTCCACCCCCGCGTTCGCCACGGCGTCGTCGATGATCACGCGCAATCCGTGGCGGCGCGACGGGATGACCAGGTCCATCGATGCGATGTCGGAGGCGGCGACCGGGCCGCCCTTCGGCACGGGCGTATCCGGCCCGGCGATCAGGAACAGCTCCTCCTCCAGCATGTCGATGGAGGGCAGATGCGTCCGCCGGTCGGTCAGGTTGATCAGCGCGAAATCGAGCTGGCCGCGGGTGACCATGTCCAGGAGCTCGACGGTAAACCCGCCGGTGGCCCGGACGTTCACCCTCGGATGACGTGCGTGGAAGCTTGCGATGCACGCCGACAGGGCGCTGCTGCTCACCGAAGCGATGACCCCCACGGCCAGCGAGCCGAAGATCTCCCCCCCACCGCTGGTCAGCTGCTGGGTGGCGCTCTGGATGTCACGCAGAATGGGGGCGAACAGCCGGTAGGCCTGGTCGCCGGCATGGGTCGGCGTCATCCCCTTGGGCAGGCGACGGAACAGCGGCTGGCCGAACTCCTCCTCGAGCTTCGACAGCTGCATGGACACCGCCGGCTGCACCACGTTGAGCCGGCGCGCGGCGCGCGTCACCGAGCGCTCTTCGTAGAGCGCCACGAAATAGTGCATCTGCCGAATTTCCATCGGACCCGCCCCTCATCCATCTCCGAGCGTGATGCGAAAACGCATCTGCGATTGGTAGGAGTGATGGCGCGGCGCGTCCATCCCCCAGACGCCCAAGGCAGAAGCGGTGAGCCAGATCTAGCGCAGGGTGGTCAGGGTGACGATCGCGGTCAGCATCGCGCCTGCGGCGAACAGGACCGGCCAGATGAACGCCGGGTAGCCGAGGAACACGATCGCGAACACCCAGATCATCGCGAGGTTGGCGACGAACCAGCCACGGGACGACGGCGGCCCCTGAACCGCATCGCGCAGGAGCCAGCCGAAGACGGGGACGGAATAGGCGAGACGCAGCATGAGACATTCCCTCGATATCGTCGCAGGAGCAGGCCGCATCGGGATGGCCGCAGCCTGGACATCGATCTAGGCGACCGAACGCCCGTGCGACATGCGACAAAGTCCCGATGTCAGCCGTTCCGTCCCCCGCCGATCGCCGCACCGGTCAGGCGACGCCGGCCTCCTCGGCGTCGGCGATCAGTTCGCGCAGGAGCAGCCGGGTGGCCGGCAGCATCTGGCCGCTCGGGCGCCGGACGATCGCCACCCGCCGGCGCCACTTGCTTTCGGCAAGCGGCAGCGGCCGTATCAATCCCTGCTCTTCTTCCAGCGCGAAGAGCGAGCGGGTCAGCATCGTCAGGTAGTCTCCCGACAACACCACGGCCTTGAGTGCCTGGGCGGAGTTGCTGGACATCGTCTCCTTGGGCGGTTCCAGGCCGGCGCGCTGGAACATCGCCCGGTAGCCGTGACGGTTCACGTTGCCCCTCTCCGGCAGCACCCAGGGGAAGGCCGCGAGGTCGGCGACCGTCAGGCCGGACCGCTGGAGCAACGGATGCCCACTGCGGGCAGCAGCGCAGACCTCCTCCTCGCCGAGCGGCGTGACGAGGACGGAGCCGTCGGTGAAATCGTCCGGCTGTCCGACCACGGCGAAGTCCACCTCGCCGCGCGTGACGGCGGCGACCATCTGCTCGCCCAACCCCTCGACCACCCGGACCTGGATGCCCGGCGAGACGGCGAGCGCCCGCCCGAGCGCCCGCGGCAGCAGGCTTGCGGCTGCGCTCGGCACCACGCCGATGCGCACCAGGCCGGTGGCCGCGCCCGCCAGCAGCCGGATTTCCTCCACCACACGGTCGGTTTCGAACTCCAGCTGCTCGGCATAGGTGCGCAGCACCTCGCCGAAGCGGGTCGGCTCCATTCCCTGGGAGTGGCGAACGAAGAGCGGAACGCCGAGCCGGATCTCCAGCCGCTTCAGCGACCGGCTCAGTGCCGGCTGCGTCATGCCGAGCGCCTGGGCGGCCGAATTGATGCTGCCGTGACGCAGGATGCCCAAGAAGACGGCAAGCTCTCGATGGTTCAGACCCATGCAGGATTGTTATAACAAACGCTTCGGAATGCAATGGCTGCGCTTGCGCGCGGTGGTCTAGCCTTTCCCAAGCACCGTCAGATCCAAAGGGAGGGGAACCCCGGATCGAGCGGCAGTGAGGGGCAGGAGCAGGTGCGGAAGACCGTCTTTCTGGACTACACCCAGGACGAGCTGGACCATCTCTACGACCAGCGCGCCTGGGCGCCCAACGCCGGCGCCGTCCTGGCCGAGTGGCAGGATGCAGTGGCACCGGCCCGCGCCTGCGTCACAGGCTATGCCGAGCACGCCTATGGAGACGGGCCCGCCGAGGTCCTCGACCTCTACCCCGCCAACGCGACGCCCGCGCCGGTCCACATCCACATCCACGGCGGAGCGTGGCGCGCGCAATCAAAGGACGACGGTGCGATCCTCGCCCCCGCCATGACGGCGGCGGGCATGCACTTCATCGTCCCCGACTTCGACCTCCTGCCCGACGTGCGCCTCCCCGACATGGTGGAGCAGCTCGCCCGGATGGTCGGGTGGGTGCACGCGCACGCCGCCCGGTTCGGCGGGGATTCGGAGCGGATCTTCCTCTCCGGCCACTCCTCCGGCGCGCACCTGGCGGCGGTGCTCGCGACCCTCGACTGGGCGGAGCGCGGGCTGCCGGCGGACGTGGTCAAGGCGCTCGTCTGCGTCAGCGGGGGATACGATCTGGAAGCCGTGCTCCTGTCGGCGCGGCGGGACTACATTCACCTCTCGCCGGAGGAGGCCGAACGGCTGAGCCCGCCCCGTCAGGCGGACCGTATCGGCTGCCCCGTCTGGGTGCTGTGGGGCGAGAAGGAAACGCCGGAGTTCATCCGCCAGGCCAACGACTTTGCCGCGGCACTGGCCAAGGCCGGGCGACTGGCCGGCGGCGGCCTGGTCCCCG
This sequence comes from Amorphus sp. MBR-141, assembly GCF_053628695.1. Lineage (NCBI taxonomy): Bacteria > Pseudomonadati > Pseudomonadota > Alphaproteobacteria > Hyphomicrobiales > Amorphaceae > Amorphus > Amorphus sp. MBR-141. The sequence goes on along the minus strand of NZ_JBRJGW010000004.1, from coordinate 269,694 downwards.
GGCTCAATCATTTCGAGATCTGCGGCGCCATGGCCGCGCCATCCAACCCGGTTCATCAGGCCGTGATGGACGCGCTCGCCGGCCTCGGCCCCGACGCGACGTCGCTTCCCACCCAACCCGATGTCCGATGGAGTGCCGCGCAATGACGGTCGGCACCCATGGAACCGACGCCTTCCTGAGCGCCGTGCGCAGCGCCCTCGGCGAGGCAGCCCTCCACGTCGATGCGGACACGCTCGCGCGCTATGGGACCAGCCGCCTTCCCGGTGGACCCCGCGCCCCGCTCGCCGTCGTCTGCCCGGCCTCGACCGACGACGTGGTCGTTCTCGTGGGCCTCGCGCGTGCCCACCGGATCGCGCTGTGGCCGGTCAGCGCCGGCGAGAACATCGCGCTCGGCGAACGCGCGCCGATCCATGCCGGCCAGGTGGTCGTCGACATGGGGCGACGCATGGACCGGGTCCTGGAGATCGACGAGACCCTGGGCTTCGTCGAGATCGAGCCCGGCGTGACCTTCCAGGCGCTCTATGACGAGCTCCAGCGCCGCGGCTCGGAGCTGATGATCTCCACCACGTCCGGTCCGCCGACCGGCAGCCTCCTCGGCAACGCCCTCGACAAGGGCGCCGGCCACACGCCTTCCTTCGACCAGTTCGGCTCGCTGTGCGGGATGGAGATCGTGCTCGGCACCGGAGAGGTGATCCGCACCGGCGACGGCTCCTATCCCAATGCGGCCACCTGGCACCTGTCGCGCTACGGCTACGGCCCGGTGATCGACGGCCTGTTCGCCCAGTCGAACCTCGGCATCGTCACCCGCGCCGGTCTCTGGCTGCAGAAGCGCCCGCCGGTCATCCGATCCTTCTTCTTTGCCTTCCCCGACGACGAGGACCTCGGCGAGATCTTCGAGCGCGTGCGGCCGCTGCGCCAGAGCGGCCAGATCGCGATGCCGGTGAAGGTGACGTCCGACCTCTACGTGGCCGGGACGGAGGAGACCTACCCCTTCGACGCCATGGGCGGCCACACGCCGCTCTCCGACACGGCCCGCCGGTCGCTCCAGCAGAAGCACGGGATCGGCGCATGGATGGTCGGCGCGGCGCTCTACGGCGCCAGCGAGGCCGACGTCAATGCCCGCATCGACCGGATCCGCGCCCACATGGAAGCGGGAGGCAAAGCCCGCTACATCCCGCACGAGGAAGCGATCGAGCGGCCGATGCTGAAGGCCCAGGTCGATTTCTTCTCCGGCGTGCCGACCCGTCACGAGCTCGGGCTGCTCAAGTGGCGTGACCGGGCCGGCGGAAAGGGCGGCGGCGCCACCTGGTACCTGACCACCTGCCCCATGCGCGGGGCGGACGCCCTGGCGATGCAGGCGCGCTCACGCGCGATCCTGGCGGACCACGGGCTCGACTATCTGGCCGCCTTCGGCTGCGGACCGCGCGGCGCCCGGGCCCTGCACCTGATCATCTTCGACCGGAGCGATCCGGAGGAGTGCGCGCGCGTCGCCGCCTGCTACCGGGCGCTGTCTGAGGCGCACGGCGCCGTCGGGCTGCCGGTGTCGCGCACCGCCCTCGACTTCCAGCAGGAAGAAATGGACCGGCGGGAAGTCGTGCCGTCGGTCCTGCGCCGCCTGAAGGTCGTCCTCGATCCCGAGGGGGTCATCGCACCCGGCCGATACGGCGTCTGACACCAATAACCACGACGAGCCAGACCAGAGGACCAGGAGCAGACGGATGACCAGGAAGTTACTCACCGGACTCTCGGCGGCGGCACTGTCGCTGGCCATGGGCGTCTCCGCCCAGGCCCAGCAGGCCGCCATCGGCACGCTTCCCCAGGGAGCGCTCGGCTACGCCATCGCAGCGGCGGTCGCCAACGTCGTGACCCAGAACTCGTCGGTCGCCGCGACGGCGGTGCCGACCGGCGGCTCGAACGTGGTGCTGCCGCAGGTGAACAACGGCGAGATGGAGTTCGGAACGTCGAACACCGTCGAGACCGTCTACGCGGTGACGGGCACCGGCAACTTCGAGGGCCGGCCACTGGAGAATCTGCGCGTCGCAGCCGTGCTGGTGCCCTTCACCGTGGGTCTCGTGGTGCGCGAGGACTCCGACTACAAGACCGCCGCCGACCTGAAGGGGAAGCCGTTTCCCACCGACTACAGCGCCCAGAAATTCGTCGAGATGTGCCTGAAGGCGACGCTTGCCGCGGAAGGCATGAGCGTTGCGGACTTCGAGCCGGTCTCGGTGCCGAACTTCGCCAAGGCCGTCGACCTTCTGACCGCCGACCGCGTGGCCGGTGCCTACACCGCTCCCGGCTCCGGCGTCATCCGCCAGGCGGACGCGGACGTGGGCGTGCGCTTCATCGGCATCAAGGCGGCGCCGGACGGCGAAAAGGCCATGCAGAAGATCGCACCGGGCTCCTATTTCACCGAAGTAAAGCCGTCTCCGGCCAATGCCGGCGTGAAGGAGCCGGTGACGCTGCTCGGCTACGAGTACACGCTGCTGGTCGGCAAGGACGTGCCGGACGAGACGGTCTACCAGGCCGTCAAGGCGCTCTACCAGCACCCGGACGCGCTCTCCGAGGCGCACGGCATCTTCAAGAGCTGGGATCCGAAGCGGATCTACGTGCCGCTCGACGCGCCGTACCACCCGGGCGCGGAGAAATTCTACAAGGAAGCCGGCCTCATGAAATAGGCCCCAACGGCCGGACATGACGCAGGGGAAGGCGGCCGGGAAGTGCCGCCTTCCCGCTTCGCCTTCGGGCGCACGCCCCCGTCCCACCAGCCCAACCAGCCCCCGGCGAGCGCGACACGACCATGGCCAGCCCCCTCTACGCACGCTCGATCACGGGCCTCCGAACGGCCCTCTCGCTGGCGCTCCCGGCGCTGTCGTTCGCCTTTATTCTGGGTCTGCAGCGCGAACTCGGCCTGTCGCTCTATGACGAACAGTTCCTGGCCGCGATCCTGGCGATCGCGCTGGCGCTGGCCTTCGTCACCCATCCGCTGAAGGCGGCGCCGATGGACGAGGGAGCGTCCGGCCCCCTGCCCCGCTGGTACGACCTCGTGCTCGCCGCGCTGGGGTTCGCCGTACCCCTCTATATCGCCGTCCGCTACGCCTGGCTGGTCGACGAGGCCGCCTACGACCCGAGCGTCGCCCTCGTTCCCGGCGCGCTGTTCGTCATCCTGCTGCTGGAAGGGCTGCGGCGCACCGCCGGCGGCGTGCTGACCGGCATCACCGTCGTCTTCGTCGCCTACGGGCTGTGGGGCAACTTCGTGCCGGCGCCGCTGCAGGGCCGCGCCATCTCGCCCGAACGGCTGGTCTCGCAAGTCTCCCTCGACCCGAACGGCATCCTCGGCACGCCGCTGATGATCGCGGCCACCGTCGTGGTCGCCTTCGTCTTCTTCGGCATGATGCTGACGCACGCCGGCGGCTCGACCTATTTCACCAACCTCTCGATGGCGCTGATGGGCCGCTTCCGGGGCGGATCGTCGAAGATCGCCATCGTCGCCTCGGGGCTGATGGGCTCGATCTCGGGGAGCGCGGTGTCGAACGTCGTCTCGACCGGCGTGGTCACCATCCCGCTGATGCGGCGCGGCGGATACTCTTCCCAGACGGCCGGCGCGGTCGAAGCGGTCGCCTCCACCGGCGGCCAGCTGATGCCGCCGATCATGGGCGCCGCCGCCTTCCTGATGGCCGAGTTCCTGCAGGTGCCCTATGGCGACGTCGCGCTGGCCGCACTGCTGCCGGCGGTCCTCTATTACGCGGCGCTGTTCATCCAGGCCGACCTGTTCGCCGCCCGTCTCGGCATCACCGCCCTGCCGGCGTCGGAAATCCCGGCAGCCGGTCCGGCGTTCCGGTCGGGGTGGTTCTTCCCGATCCCGTTCGCGGTGCTGCTGGGCGGGCTGTTCTGGCTGCACGTGCGGGTCGAGGAGGCCGCCCTGTGGTCGACCGCCGTGCTGATCCTGCTGGCCTTCACGATCGGCTATGCCGGCGCGCGCATGCACCCCCGCGCCATCCTGAAGGGCCTGACGGAAACCGGCGTCGTTTCGCTCGGCGTGGTGCTGATCTCGGCCGCCGCCGGCATCATCATCGGCGTCCTCAACCAGTCGGGGCTCTCCTTCAACCTGACGCTTCTTCTGACTCAGGTGGGCCAGAACAGCATCGTCCTGCTGCTGCTGATCGCCGCCGTGGTCTCCATCGTGCTGGGGATGGGGATGCCCACCGTCGGCGTCTACGTGCTGCTCGCCACGCTGGTCGCGCCGTCGCTGGTCAAGCTCGGCATCGAGCCGCTCGCGGCGCACCTGTTCGTGCTCTATTTCGGCATGATGTCGATGGTCACCCCGCCGGTCGCGATCGCCGCCTTCGCCGCGGCCGGCCTCGCCGGCTCGAACCCGATGCGCACCGCCCTGGAGGCGACCAAGCTCGCCTGGCCGGCGTTCCTGGTGCCGTTCCTGTTCGTTGCCGCCCCCAGCCTGCTGCTGATCGGCTCGCCGCTGCAGGTGGCGCTGGCCGCCACGACGGCGCTGGCCGGCGTCTGGCTGGTGTCGGCCGGCGTCATCGGCCATTTCGCCGGGCCGCTTCCGGCGCCGGTGCGGCTCGCTTTCGTCGTTGCCGGCATCTGCCTGCTGATCCCGGCCGGCGCCTTCGAGGGAGCCGCCCTGGTCGATGTCTTCGGCGCCGTGCTCGGGGGGATCCTGGTCGGCTGGCGACACCTTCAGGCGAGGGCGGCGATCGCCGGATAGAGCGCCCGGTAGCGGGCGTAGGCTTCGTCGTAGCCGGCGGCCAGCGGCAGGCGCGGTTCGGCCGTGTGGGCGATCCGGGGCGGCGTGCAGACGGACGCCGGATCGGCGCCGGTCGCGGCGATCAGCCCGAGCCGTGCCGCGCCGAAGGCCGCGCCGAAGTCGCCCTCGGCGGGAATGTCGACCGGAATGCCGAGCACGGTCGCGATCAGGTTCGTCCAGGCGGGCGCACGGGTGCCGCCACCCACCGCCGTCACCCGTTCGGGCCGGGCCCCCGCCGCCCGCATCGCCTCCAGGCAGTCGCGAAGCGCGAACACCACGCCCTCCAGCACCGCGCGCGTCATTGCGGGCCGGTCGTGTTCGTTGGCAAGCCCCACGAACGCCCCGCGAATGGCGGCGTCGTTGTGGGGCGTGCGCTCGCCCGACAGATACGGCAGGAAGGTGAGGCTGCCCGGCCCGGCGGGCTTGTCGTCGATCTCGCCGAGCAGCATCGCCGACGTGGTGCCGGAGATGCCGGCGAACCAGTCGAGCGAGGCGGTCGCCGACAGGATCACGCCCATCTGGTGCCATTTGCCGGGAAGCGCGTGGCAGAAGCTGTGCACGGCCGTTTCCGGGCTCGGCAGGTAGGATTCGGTGGCGGCGAACAGCACGCCGGACGTCCCCAGCGACACGAACGCCGATCCGGCCGCCACCGTGCCCACGCCCACGGCGGAGGCGGCGTTGTCGCCGGCGCCGCCGGCCACGGCCACCTCGCGCGCCATCCCCCAGCGGGCCGCCAGCTCGGAGCGCAGCACGCCCGACGGCTCGGTGCCCTCCACCAGCCGCGGCATCTGCTCGGCGCGCATGCCGCTCGCCGCGAGCAGCTCGGGCGACCAGGCCCGCGCCCCGGTGTCGAGCCAGCTGGTGCCCGCCGCGTCCGACATCTCGGAGACGTACTCGCCGGTGAGCCAGAGCCGCAGGAAGTCCTTGGGCAACAGCACCTTCGCCGTTGCCGCGAAGACCTCCGGCTCGTGGGCGCGCACCCAGACGAGCTTCGGCGCGGTGAAGCCCGGAAAGACGATGTTGCCGGAGAGGGCGCGAAAGCGCGGATCGGCATCGAGGCGCGCCGCCTCGGCATGGCTGCGGGTATCGTTCCACAGGATGCAGGGACGCAGCGGGCGGCCGGAGGCGTCGATCAGCGTGGCCCCGTGCATCTGGCCGGACAGGCCGATGCCGCGCACCGCCGCCAGCCGCTCGCCGTGGGAGGCCAGCAGCGCCTCGATGGCGGTTTCCGTGGCGGCGATCCAGTCGGCCGGATCCTGCTCGCTCCAGCCCGGATGCGGCCGCGACACGGCGAGCGGCGCCTGCGCCGAAGCCACCACGGCCTGGCGGTCGTCGATCAGGAGAGCCTTCACCCCAGACGTGCCGAGATCGATCCCGAGAAACATGATTGACCCTGAGATCTAGAGGCGTCCGTCGAGATAGCGGGCGAGCACCGCTTCCGTGCCGTCGGCCCAGAGCGCACCGAGGGCGTGGGCGAAGGCCTTGCGGAACGGCGCCGCCCGGCCGACCTCGCCGTAGACGTCCTCCATGGCGAGCCACGCGTCGGGATCGGTCTTCGCCAGCCGGGCGAGCGCCACCAGCCGGTCCCAGCTCGGGTCGTTCGGCTCGATGACCGCGCCGCTTTCCGTTTCGCCGTAGCAGTAGCGGCACCACAGCGCCGACTCCAGCGCCAGCCCCGTGACATCGCCGCCCGCCTTGAGGCGATCGGCGACGGTGGGGACGATGAACTTCGGTTGCCGGTTGGAGCCGTCGAGGCACAGGCGGCGCACGGTGTCGCCGATCTTCGGGTTGGCGAAGCGGCGCTTGATCTCGCCGAAGTACCAGTCGAGATCGGTGTCCGGCACCGGCGGCACCACCGGCATGATCTCCTCGCGCTCGACCTTCTCCAGGAAGGCCGCAACCAGCGGATGCTCCATCGCCTCGTGCACGAAATGGATGTCCAGGAGACCCGCCGGGTAGGCGATCACCGCGTGGCCGCCGTTGAGGATGCGGATCTTCATGATCTCGAAGGGCGTCACGTCCGGGACGAACTGGACGCCGACCTCTTCCAGCGCGGGCCGTCCTGCCGGAAACCTGTCCTCCAGGACCCACTGGGAGAAGTCCTCGCAGAACACCGGCCAGGCGTCGTCGATGCCGAACTCGCGCGCCAGCATCTGGCGTTCGCGCTCGCCCGTCGCCGGCGTGATCCGATCGACCATGCCGTTCGGGAAGGCCACCGTCGCCGCGATCCAGTCGGCGAAGGCGGGGTCGGAGAGCCGCGCCACGCCGGCCACCGCGTTGCGGGCCACCGCGCCGTTGTGGGGGATGTTGTCGCAGGACATGACGGTGAACGGGGCGATCCCCGCCGCGCGCCGGCGCTTCAGGCCGGCGGCGATCAGCCCGAACACCGTCTTCGGCGCGTCCGGCGCGGCGCCGTCGGCAACGATGGCCGGGTGGGTCGGGTCGAAGGTGCCGGTCGCGTCGACGAAATAGCCCCCCTCGGTGACGGTCAGCGACACGATGCGGATGGCCGGATCGGCAAGCCGCTCGACGATCGCCGCAGCGTCGCCAACCGGCAGCATGTCGATCATCGCCCCGGTCACCCGGGCGCTGCTCGCCTCCGCCGACTGCTCAACCACTGTCGTCAGCCAGTCCTGGCCTTCGAGCGCGGCGCGCATCGCCGCGTCGCCCGGCATGACGCCGGCGCCGACGAGCGCCCAGTCATGATCGCGGCCGGTGGCAAACAGCGCGTCGAGATAGACGGCCTGATGCGCCCGGTGGAAGTTGCCGACCCCGAAATGCAGGATGCCGGCGGAGAGCGCCGCCCGGTCGTAGACCGGAACGGCGGCCGAACCGGCAAGGGTGGGAAGTGCTGCGGCGGAAAGCCGTGTGGTCATATCCGGTCCTTGTGGTCGCTGGGCGGGTGGAGCGCCTCAGCTCATCCAGTTGCCGCCGTCGACGTTGTAGGTCTGGGCGACGATATAGTCCGCCTCGGAGGAGGCGAGGAAGACCGCCATGCCGGTCAGGTCGTCGGCACGGCCCATGCGCCCGTAGGGCACCGCCTCGCCGACGAGCCGCTTCTTCTCGCCGAGGGGCCGGTTCTCGTATTTGGCGAAGTGCGCATCGACGCCGTCCCAGTGCTCGCCGTCGACGACGCCCGGGGCGATTGCGTTGACGTTGATGCCGTGCCGGATGAGGTCGAGCCCGGCCGACTGGGTCAGGCTGATCACCGCCGCCTTGGTCGCGCAATAGACGCCGACGAGGGCCTCGCCGCGCCGGCCAGCCTGGCTCGCCATGTTGATGATCCGTCCGCCGTCTCCCTGCTTGATCATCTGTTTCGCAACGGCCTGCAGCACGAACAGCGTCCCGGCAACGTTGATGGAAAACAGGCGGTCGAAGCTCTCCCGGGTGATCTCGACGATCGGCGCCAGATCGAACAGGGCCGCGTTGTTGATCAGGATGTCGATGCGTCCGGCCCGCGCCACCACCGTCTCGACGGCCGCGTCGATGGACGCCTGGTCGGTGACGTCGAGGCGAACGGCATAGGCCGCCTCGCCGATCTCGCGGGCAGTCGCCGTCGCCCTCTCAAGATCGATGTCGGCGATCGCGACCGTCGCGCCCTCCCGCACATAGGCTTCGGCGAAGGCCCGCCCGATGCCGCGCGCCGCGCCGGTGACGATCGCGGACCTGCCATCCAGCCGTTTCATCCGAGCGCCAGCCCCTCGCGATCGAACCGGTGCAGCTTGTCGGCCTGCGGGGTCAGCCAGACGGTGTCGCCGTGGCGGACCGCGAACTCGCCGTCCGCCCGGGCGGTGAGCGTGCCGAGGTGCTCGGTCTGGACGTGGAGGAAGGTGTCGGAGCCAAGGTGCTCGGAGATGCTCACCCGGCCCTTCCACGCGCCCTCGCTGGTGGACACCGCCATGTGTTCGGGACGGATGCCGACGGTGTGGGCGTCGTGCTTTGCGGCCTCCGCACCGTCGATGAAGTTCATCTTCGGCGAGCCGATGAAGCCCGCGACGAAGACGTTGCGCGGCGCGGAGTAGAGCTCCAGCGGCGTCCCCACCTGCTCGATCCGGCCGGCATGCAGGACGACGATGCGGTCGGCCATCGTCATCGCCTCGATCTGGTCGTGGGTGACGTAGATCATCGTCGTCTCCAGGCTGTTGTGCAGCTCGGAGATTTCCAGGCGCATGTTGACGCGCAGCGCCGCGTCGAGGTTCGACAGCGGCTCGTCGAACAGGAAGGCAGCCGGCTCGCGGACGATGGCACGGCCGATGGCGACGCGCTGGCGCTGGCCGCCCGACAGCTGACCCGGCCGCCGGTGCAGATAGTCGGTGAGGTTGAGGATCCGCGCGGCCGAGTCCACCTTGCGGTCGATCTCCGCCTTGTCGACGCCCGCCATCTTCAATGGGAAAGCGATGTTCTTGCGCACGCTCATGTGCGGATAGAGCGCGTAGGATTGGAACACCATCGCCAGGCCCCGCTTGGCGGGCGGCACCTCGGTGGCGTTGCGGCCGTCGATCTCGATGGTGCCGGAGGTGACGTCCTCCAGCCCGGCGATCAGCCGCAGCAGGGTGGACTTGCCGCAGCCTGACGGCCCGACGAAGACGATGAATTCGCCGTCCTGGATCTCCAGATCGAGCGGCCGGATGACCTCCGTCTCGCCGAAGCTCTTGGTGATCTGCCTGAGCGAGATGTGCCCCATTGTTCGAGGTCCCTTATTTGACCGCGCCGAAGGTCAGGCCGCGCACGAGCTGCTTCTGGCTGAACCAGCCCAGGATCAGGATCGGCGCGATGGCCATGGTCGAGGCGGCGGAGAGCTTGGCGTAGAACAGCCCTTCGGGGCTGGAATAGCCGGCGATGAAGGCGGTCAGCGGCGCGGCTTTCGCCGCCGTCAGGTTGAGGGTCCAGAACGCCTCGTTCCAGGCCAGGATGATGTTGAGCAGCAGGGTCGAGGCGATGCCGGGCACCGCCATCGGCGTCAGCACGTAGATGATCTCGGCGCGCAGGCCGGCCCCGTCCATGCGAGCCGCCTCCAGGATCTCGCCGGGGATCTCGCGGAAATAGGTGAACAGCATCCAGATGATGATCGGCAGGTTGATCAGCATGAGGACGATCACCAGGCCCGGCACGGTGTCGAGAAGGCCAAGATCGCGGAAGATCAGGTAGATCGGGATGAGGACGCCCACCGGCGGCAGCATCTTGGTGGACAGCATCCACATCAGGACGTCCTTGGTCCGCCGGCCGGGAACGAACGCCATCGACCAGGCGGCGGGAATCGCGATGATCAGGCCGAGCACCGTGGAGCCGAGCGAAATCACCACGGAATTCCAGAAGTGGCGGAAATAGTCCGACCGCTCCTGCACCTCGGCATAGTTGGCCAGCGTCCAGTCGAAGAACAGGAACGACGGCGGCGAGGCGATGGCCTCGGCCTCGGTCTTGAAGCTGGTCAGCACCGTCCACAGGACCGGGAAGAAGATCAGCAGCCCGATCGCCCAGGCGAGGAGGGTCATTCCCAGTTTCCGGCGTGAAGACGCTGCCCTGGCCATGATCAGATATCCAGGTTCTTGCCGATCATCCGCATCAGGAAGATGGCGACGATGTTGGCGAGGATGATGGCGACGACACCGCCGGCCGACCCGCCGCCCACATCGAACTGCAGCAGCGACTGGGCGTAGACGAGATAGGTGATGTTGGTGGTGGCGTAGCCCGGTCCGCCGTTGGTGGTGACGAGGATCTCGGCGAAGATCGACAGCAGGAAGATGGTCTGGATCAGCACCACCACGGTGATGGCGCGGGCCAGATGCGGCAGCATGATGTGGAAGAAGCGGCCGATCGGGCTGGCCCCGTCCATCTCGGCCGCCTCGAGCTGCTCGCTGTCGAGCGACTGCAGCGCCGTCAGCAGAATCAGCGTCGCGAACGGCAGCCACTGCCACGCCACGATCAGGATGATCGAGGCGAGCGGCGCCTCGGCGAGGAAATCGAAGGGCTGCAGGCCCAGCCCCTTGGCGATGTTCGCGAACAGCCCGTTGACGGGGTTCATGAACATGTTCTTCCACACCAGCGCCGAAACGGTCGGCATGACGAAGAACGGCGCGATCACCAGGATGCGGACGATCCCCTGCCCCCACATCGGCTGGTCGAGCAGGATCGCCAGCAGGATGCCGCCGACGATGGTGATGACCAGGACCCCGCCGACCAGCAGGAGGGTGTTGGTGAGAGCGGCGAAGAAGGCCGGATCGGTGAGGAAGTAGCGGTAGTTCAGGAACCCGATCCAGGCGTTGCTGCCCGGCATCAGCAGGTTGTAGCGCTGGAACGAGAAGTAGATCGTCATGGACAGCGGGATCGCCATCCAGCCGAGAAGCAGCAGCACGGCCGGCGAGATCATCAACCGCGCGGCGGAACGCGAATGAGCCGTTGCCATGGCTGACACTCCAGCGCGGGCAGGCCCCAAGCCTGCGGGCGGAATGGACGGAAGGGGTCCGGGCGCCCCCGCGGAGAGCGCGCCCGGTGGGAGGAAGACCTACTTGGGGTAGCCGGCCTTCGTCATCTCACGCGCGGTGAGGTTCTGGGCGTTCTGGAGCGCCTGATCGGCGTTCATCTGGCCCGCAAGGGCGGCCGAGAACATCTGCCCCACGGCCGTGCCGATGCCCTGGAACTCGGGGATCGCGACGAACTGCGCGCCGGTATAGGGGATTTCCTGCACCGACGGCTTGCTCGTATCCACGGCGTTGATGGAGTTGAGCGTCATCTCGGCGAACGGCGCCGCCTTCTGGTAGTCCGGGTTCTCGTAGAGCGACGTCCGGGTCCCGGGAGGGGCCGCGGCCCAGCCTTCCGTCTCGGCGACCAGGTCGGTGTAGTGCTTCGACGTGGCCCAGGCCACGAACTCCTTCGCCGCCTCGGGTGCATCGCTCGAATTGGGGATGGCGAGGTTCCAGGACCACAGCCAGTTGCCGTGGTTGTCGACGCCTTCCTTGTTCGGGAACTGCGCGAAGCCGACGCTGTCGGCGACCGACGATTCGTCCTTGTCGGTGACGAAGGAGGCGGCGACGGTGGCATCGATCCACATGCCGCACTTGCCGGTCTGGAACAGCGCGAGGTTCTCGTTGAAGCCGTTGGAGGAGGCGCCCGGAGGGCCGTAGTTGTTCATCATGTCGAGATAGTCGGTGAGCGTCGCCTTCCACTCGGGGCTGTCGAACTGCGGCTTCCAGTCCATGTCGAACCAGCGGGCGCCATAGGAATTCGACATGGCGGTGATGAAGGCCATGTTCTCGCCCCAGCCCGCCTTGCCGCGCAGGCAGATGCCGTAGATCTCGTTGTCCTTGTCCGTCATCGCCTTGGCGGCCGCCTTGATGTCGGTCCACGTCGGCTGATCGGGGATGGTGATGCCGGCCTTCTCCGCCAGATCGGTGCGGTACATCAGCATCGCGGACTCGCCGTAGAACGGCGCCGCATAGAGGGTGCCGTCGACCGAGAGGCCGCCCGCGATCGCCGGCAGGATGTCCGCCGCGTCATAGCCCTCGGGCATGCCGTCGAGGGGCAGCAGCCAGTTCTGCTTGGCCCACAGCGGCACCTCGTAGTTGCCGATGGTCAACACGTCGTACTGCCCGCCGTTGGTGGCGATGTCGGTCGTCACGCGCTGGCGCAGCACGTTTTCCTCGAGCGTCACCCACTCGAGATCGATGTCGGGATGATCCTTGGTGAAGTCGTCGGTCAGCTTCTGCATCCGGATCATGTCGCCGTTGTTCACGGTGGCGATCGTGATCGTCTCGGCATTCGCTGCCGCGGTCAGGGCCAACACGGATGCGGCGCCGACCAGCCATGCTGGATAGCTCATGCTTTCCTCCCAATGCCGCGCGGCTGTCATGGGCGCCACGCTGTTGTTCTCGGCCGGACAACCCAAGGATGCCGGTGCTTCGTCCTGAGCGCAACACGGCCACGCCAGCGCGGGCGGCCGTTCAACTCCGGTTCGAAACCGATGCGTCCGAAAACTACATCATCCGCCCCGAGGGCTGTCAATAATTAAATCACTTTGATTTTTCAATTAGGCGCAGCTCTCCCCTCTCCGCCGACCGACGCGCCGCCGAACGGGAACAACGTTGCCGCCTTGTCACCGCCGCGCGACCCGGGGGCCCTTGCCTTTGTTCCCGGCTCCGCACCGCGGGAGGCCGCAGCCTGGAGCGATCCCCGGCCGGCGCGAGGCCTCAGTTGACGACGCCGAGGGGGCGGAGCTCGGACCGGCGCGGCAGGTCGGCGCCGCGGCGGCCGCAGGTAATCGCCGCCGCGTCCGAGGCGAAGCCCAGGAGCGCGCGGACCTCGTCGGCACCAAGGGCGGCGAGGGCCGCCCGCGAGCGGGTGCCGGTCTCGGCGAGGCGGGCGATCGCGGCGGCCATGAAGCTGTCGCCGGCGCCGACGGTATCGGCCACGGCGACGGGGCGGCCGGGCTCTGAGACGCGGCCGAAGGGGGCGTAGGCGTCGGCGCCCTCGCGGCCGCGGGTGACGATGACGAGGGCGGCGCCCGCCGCCCGCCAGTCGCCGGCGACCGCCTCGGCGGCGCGGCTGGGATAGAGGAGATCGAGGTCCTCCTGACTGACCTTGACGAGGTCGGCGAGGCGGACGAAGGCGGCGATCCGCTCCCGCCACAGGTCGAGATCCGGCTCCGCGGTCAGGCGGACGTTGGGGTCGAGCGTGACCAGGCGCCGGCCCGCCGCGCGCCCCAGAAGCTCAAGAAAGCTTGAGCCGACGGGCTCGGCCACCAGCGAGAAGGAGCCGACGTGCAGGCCCCAGACGTCGTCGCCGAGGACGGGAAGATCGGCCGGGGCGATGGTCCTGTCGGCGGCGTGATCGCCGTAGAAGGCATAGGCCGGCGACCCGTCCGGGCCGAGGTCGACCAGGCTGAGCGTGGTCGGCCGCGCCACCCGCACCAGGAAGGAGGTGTCGACGCCCTCGGCCTCGAGCGCCTGGAACAGCCGCTGGCCGAGCCGGTCGGTGGAGAGGCCCGTCAGCAGCGCGGCGGGCTGGTCGAGCCGGGCCAGGCCGACGGCCACGTTGAAGGGCGAGCCGCCGACCCGCGCGTCGAAGGCGAGGCTGGCCCCGCCCTCCCGCGCGAACAGATCCCACAGCGCCTCGCCGCAGACGACGAACATTCCTCCCACGTGCACTCTCTCTTCTTATGTCGTTGGCGCGCGTCTGGTGCGCGCGTTCGGTGTCGTTCCTGCGTGCGCTTTTGCGCGTTTTTCGCTGCGCGATCCTGCGCGATTTTGCGCGAATCCGCACGCGACGCGCATCGCGAATGGCGCGCCAAGCGGTGCGCACGGCCTGCGCGATCCGTGCGCGGCAAGCTGCCGCCTGCGCGCACGAGCGCGAAGCCAGCCACAGCCCGGACCGATCGTCAATAATTAAATCAGATTGGTTTTATAACTCCCTTTCCGCTAGACTTCGCAGAGCGGTTCCCGCGGGGCCGGCTCCCGACCGCCTCGACCGACGCCGTTCTGCGGCAGCGGCCGACGTTGCGGTTCCGGAGCACGTGTTGCATACGGTCGTCGGCCCTTTCGCTGAAACGAAAAGGCGCCGAACAAACAAGAGGCTCGCTCTTTCGCCGTCCGAACGCAACGTCGGATGGCAACGCGGTCCAGGGGCAAACGCGCATGCGGGGTGGGGACACCAGCGGCCTTCGTGCCTACAACGAGCGGCTCATCATCGATGCGCTGCTGCGCGCCGGCGCGCTCTCCAAGGCCGAGATCGCGCGCGAGACCGGCCTCAGCGGCCAGGCCGCCTCCGTCATCGTCAACAAGCTGCTGACCGAAGGCCTGCTGGTGAAGCGGGACAAGGTGCGCGGCCAGGTCGGCCAGCCGTCGACGCCGATCGCCCCGAACCCGCAGGGCGCCTTTTCGCTCGGCGTGAAGATCGGCCGCCGCAGCACCGAGGCGATCCTGGTCAACCTGCTCGGCGAGGTGATCGGCTCCAGCAGCGAAAGCTACGACGCCCCCCTGCCCGAGCGCACCATCCCCTCGGCGATCTCCCAGGCGCGGCGCCTGATGGAGCGGGCGCCGGCGTCGGTCAGGGCGCGGATCGTCGGCCTCGGCATCGCCATGCCCGGCGAGATCTACGCCTGGTCGAAGGAGCTGGGCCTCGCCCCCGGCGCGCTCGACGGCTGGCGCGGCGCGGACGTGGCGGGCGCGCTGGCCGAGGCCACGGGGCTCGAAACCTCGCTGCACAACGACGCCACCGCGGCCTGCGCGGCCGAGATGATCTGCGGCAAGGCGATCGACCGACCAAGCGCGCTCTACATCTATCTCGGCACCTTCATCGGCGGCGGCGTGGTGATCGACGGCAAGCTCTACCCCGGCGCCCAGCTCAACGCCGGCGCGGTCGGCTCCATGCCGGTCGGCCCGTCGGGGGGCGGCGCGCCGCCGGAACAGCTCATCCACAGCGCTTCGGTGATCAAGCTGGAGCGCGCCCTGGTCGCCGCGGGGATCGATCCCTCGGTGGCGCTGACCCAGGACGCGCCCGAGGGCGCCCGCGCCGTCTTCGAGGCCTGGGCCGACGCGGCGATCCCGGACCTGTCGCGCGGCGTGGTCTCGGCGCTGAGCATCATCGACTTCGAACGGGTGGTGATCGACGGGCTCCTGCCGCCGCCGTGGCGCGACGCGATGGTCGGCCGGCTGACCGCGGCGCTGGACGGCTTCAACCGCGCCGGCCTGGCGCCGACCGAAATCACCACCGGCTCGATCGGCCCGATGGCCCGCGTGCTCGGCGCGGCGGTGCTGCCGCTGCACGGCCGCTTCTCGCCGGACCCCGGGATGCTGGTCCGCGTTTCCGATGCGCGGGCCGACGGCGGGGCGCTGCGCGACCGCCGCCCCGCCGAGGTTCTCCAGGGCACGTAGACGTGCCTCATCCGACCGGTCAGGGTGTCCCGACCGACCGGAGAGGGGCGTTCAGACCTTCGCCGCCACGCGCCCCCCGGCCAGGCGCGGGCCTGGCCGGGGGGCTTCGTTGGGTGGTTTGCGACGCCGCCGCTCAGGCGAAGACGGCGTCCACCGCGATCTTCAGCTTGGCGGCGATCAGGTCCGCCTCGTCCGGCCGCAGGCAGAGCGGCGGTGCGAAGCCGATGATGTCGCCCTGGGGCATCGCGCGGGCGATGACGTTCTCGCCGAGCAGCGCCTGGGTGATGCGCGCGGAGACCTTCTCAGCGGCATCGAAGTAGGTGCGGCTGTCGCGGTCCTTCACGAACTCCACCGCGATAAAGAGCCCCTCGCCGCGCACCTCGCCGACGTGGACATGGTCGCCGACGGCATCCGCCAGCGCCTTCTTGAGATAGGCGCCCGTCTCGCCGGCGTTCTTCACCAGGCCCAGCTCGTCGATGAGCTTGAGGTTGGCGACGCCTGCGGCCGCCCCGATCGGATGGGCGGAGTAGGTCCAGCCGTGGCCGATGACGCCGAACTCGTCGGTGCCCTTTTCCAGCACCTTCCACACCTTGTCGGAGACGATGGAGCCGGACAGCGGCGCGTAGGCCGAGGTGAGGCCCTTGGCGATGGTGATGATGTCCGGCTTGATGCCGTAGTGGTCGGAGCCGAACATCGAGCCCAGACGCCCGAAGCCGGTCACGACCTCGTCGGCGATCAGCAGGATGTCGTGCTTCTCCAGCACCGCCTGGATCGCTGCCCAGTAGCCGGCCGGCGGCGGCACGAGACCGCCGGTGCCGAGGGCCGGCTCGCCGATGAAGGCGGCGATGGTGTCGGCGCCTTCCCGCTCGATCAGCGCCTCCAGCTCGGACGCACAGTGGGCGACGAACTGCGCTTCGCTCATGGAGGTGTCGGCGCGGCGGAAATAATACGGCGCCTCGGTGTGGATCACCTGGGAGAGCGGCAGGTCGAACTTCTTGTGGAACAGCTCCAGCCCGGTCAGCGAGCCGGTCATCAGGCCCGAGCCGTGGTAGCCGCGCCAGCGCGAGATGATCTTCTTCTTCTCCGGCCGGCCGAGCACGTTGTTGTAGTACCAGACGAGCTTGACGTTGGTCTCGTTGGCGTCCGAGCCGGAGAGGCCGAAATAGACCTTCGACATGTTGGAGGGTGCCCGGTCGAGCACCATCTTGGCCAGCGTGATGGAGGCCTCGGTGCCGTGGCCGACATAGGCGTGGTAGTAGGCGAGCTCGCGTGCCTGCTCGGCGATCGCCTCGGCGATTTCAGGCCGCCCGTAGCCGACGTTGACGCAGTAGAGCCCGGCGAACGCGTCGAGCAGCTTCCGGCCGTCCCGATCCTCGATGTAGACGCCCTTGCCGCCGGTGATGATGCGCGTCGGCGTTTCGCCGCGCGCGTGCTGGGCGAGATGGGTCGAGGGATGGAAGAAGGTCTCGCGATCCCATTCGGCGAGCGTATCGTTGGTCAGCATGGCAGTCTCCTGTTTGGGCAACGAAGGCTCAGGCCCAGTTGCGGCAGACGTATTTGATGTCGGTGAAGGCCTCGAGGCCGTGGCGGGCGCCCTCGCGGCCGATGCCGGACTGCTTCATCCCGCCGAACGGGATCGGTGCACCGGTGACCTTGGTGCGGTTGACCGCGACCATGCCGAACTGCAGCGCCCGGCTGGCGCGGTAGATGCGGCGCGGATCCTGGGTGTGGAGGTAGGCGACGAGGCCGTATTCGGTGTCGTTGGCGATGCGGATCGCTTCGGCCTCGCCGGTGAACGGCGCGATGGCGGCGACCGGACCGAACGTCTCCTCGTGGAAGATCCGCGCGTCCAGCGGCACGTCGGTGAGCACCGTCGGCTCGTAGAAGAGGTCGCCGAGGGGCGAGCGTTTTCCCCCGGCAAGCAGCTTCGCGCCGCGCGCCAGGGCGTCGGCGACGTGCTCCTCCTGCTTGGCGACGGCTCGGGCGTTCATCAGCGGCCCGAGATCCGGATCG
Source organism: Amorphus sp. MBR-141 (assembly GCF_053628695.1). Lineage (NCBI taxonomy): Bacteria > Pseudomonadati > Pseudomonadota > Alphaproteobacteria > Hyphomicrobiales > Amorphaceae > Amorphus > Amorphus sp. MBR-141. Next base: position 252,054 of record NZ_JBRJGW010000004.1, on the reverse strand, counting down.
TCGAGCCCCGGACCGAGGGTCAGCGCGGCGGTGCGCTCGGCGAAGCGCCGGCAGAAGGCGTCGTAGACCGGCCGCTCCACCAGGAAGCGGTTGGCGCCGAGGCAGTCCTGGCCCGTGGTGGCGAACTTCGCCTTGATGGCCTCGTCGACGGCGAGGTCGAGATCGGCATCGGCGAACACGATGAACGGCGCGTGACCGCCGAGCTCCAGCACCAGCCGTTTCACCGTGTCGGCCGACTGGCGATAGAGGAGCTGCCCGATTTCCGTCGAGCCGGTGAACGACAGCGCGCGGACCCGCGCGTCGGCGGTCCAGGCGCCGACGACCTCCGGGGCGTCGCCCGTCACCACGTTGAACAGGCCGGCCGGGAAGCCGGCGCGATCGGCGAGTTCGGCGAGCGCCAGCGCCGACAGCGGCGTTTCGGCGGAAGGATGCACGACCACCGTGCAACCGGCGGCGATCGCCGCGGCCGCCTTGCGGGTGATCATCGCGCAGGGAAAGTTCCAGGGCGTCACCAGGGCGGCGACGCCGACCGGCTCGCGCCACAGCTCGACCTCGGCATCGGCCAGATGCGACGTGACGCCCTCGATGTTCGGGCGCTTGGCCTCCTCGGCGTAGAACTCCACGAACGAGGCGGCGTAGTCGATCTCGCCGCGCGCCTCGGAGACCGGCTTGCCCTGTTCGATCGTCATGATCCGGGCGAGGTCCTCGCGGTGGGCGATCATCAGGTCGTGCCAGCGGCGCAGCAGCTGCGTGCGCGTCTGCGGCAGCGAATGAGACCAGTCCCGGAAGCACCGGTCCGCGGCGGCGACGGCGGTGCGCGCATCGTCGGCCGACAGCCGTGCCACCTCGGCGACGATGCGGCCGTCGGCGGGGTTGGTGACGGTGAGCGTATCGCCGGTGCGGGCCCCCACCCACCGGCCGTCCACATAGGCGAAGCTGCGCGCAAGCGCCCGGTCGGCGAGATCGGCCATGAGCGTGTCGCGGATGGTGTCGGTCGCAATCATCGGACGCCTCCGTGGAGAATTCCCCCGCCAGGACCGAACCGACCCGAACGAGGAGGAAGTGCTCAGGACATTGATCCTGGGCCCGTTTCTGACCGATCGCGCGGGTCCACCCGATCGGAAGCGGCACCAGGGGATCGAGAGGCGAAGGGTAGCGAACCTGAGGCGAGGGAAATTCTGTTCTGCGGGGCGTGCGCAGAGGAATCGTCTGAAGTGGGCCGGCGGATGCGTCAGATCGTCTGGCGGCCCGCGGCGAGCAGTTCGGCAAGCGGCGCAGGCCCGGCCTTCACCTCCTTGGTGACGATGTAGGTGAAATAGCGCTTCAGCCCGAGCTCGGCGGCCAGCAGTTCGTCGACGAGGCGTTGATAGCTGTCGATGTCGCGGGTAACGATCTGCAGCAGATAGTCGAACCCGCCGCCGATCGCCCAGCAGAACACGATCTCGTCGTAGCGTCCGACCGCGCGCTCGAAAGCCTGGAAGCTCTCCGCCCTATGGTTTTCCAGCTCCGCGACCACGAAGACCACGACGTGGGGCGCCACCTTCGCCAGCACCACGTCGGCCCGGTAGCCGCGGATGAAGCCCGAGGCCTCCAGCCGGCGCAGGCGCTCCCAGCACGGCGTGGCCGACAGGTTGACCCGGCGCGCAAGGTCGACCTTGGAGATGCGGCCTTCCCGGCTGAGGATCGAAAGGATCTGCAGGTCACGGTCGTCGAGGGGGATCGCGCTCATTCGGCACCGCTCTTGAGGGCAGGAAATCTTGTCAATCTAGCCATGTCATGCAGGATAGTCTCATGACAATGTGGCCACCCAATCCCGCGACCCTCAAGCGTCCGGTGTACCGGTCGCTGGCCGAGAGCCTGATCGGCGCGATCAAGTCGGGCGAGGTGCAGCAGGGCGACCGGCTGCCCACCCACCGCGATCTGGCCGAAACGCTCGGCATCAGCGTCCAGACCGTGAGCCGCGCCTACGAGGAGCTGCACCGGCTCGGCGCCATCGCCGGCATGGTCGGCCGCGGCACCTTCGTGCGGGCCGCGGCGACGGACACCCGCACGCCGTGGCACCGAATCGGCGACGGCGACGAGGTCATCGACCTGTCGATGCTGACGCCGGTGACCGGCGAGATCCACGAACAGCGGATGCGGGCGACGCTGGCGGAGATGTCGAAGGACGTGTCCTCCGAGGTGCTGTTCTCGTTCCGGCCGCGGGCGACGCTGATGTCCCACAGCGAGGCGGCGCTCGGCTGGCTGAAGCGCTGCGGGATCGAGGCGAAGCGGGCGCAGGTGCTGCCCACCAACGGCAACACCTCGGCGATGACGGTGGCGCTGATGACGGTCGCCAGGCCCGGCGACCACGTCGTCTCGGAGGACCTGACCCATCACACGCTGAAGGCCCTGTGCAGCTACCTCGACCTCGGCCTCCGGGGGCTGGAGACCGACGCCGAGGGCATCGTCCCGGAGGCGTTCGACGGCGCCTGCCGGGCCCGCAAGGTGCGGGTCCTGTTCGTCATGCCCACGGGCCTCAACCCGCAGGCGACCACGATGGGGGTGGCGCGCCGGCGCGCGCTGATCGAGATCGCCCGCCAGCACGACGTGACCATCGTCGAGGACGACGCCTGGGGGCCGGTGCAGCCCGACCGTCCGCCGCCGATCGCGGCGCTGGCGCCGGAACGGACGTTCTATTTCACCAGCCTGACCAAGCCGCTGCTGCCGGGGCTGCGCTACGGCTGGCTGGTCGCGCCGGAGACGCTGGTCTCCGCCACCGCCAACCGGCACCTGGTCACCAACTGGATGGCGACGCCGCTGATGGCCGAGATCGGCACGCGCTGGCTGCGCGACGGAACGGCCGACGAGCTGCTCGCCTGGCAGATGGACGCGCTGTCGCGGCGCAACCGAATGGTCGTCGAGGCGCTCGGCGACTTCGCCCCGCGCGGCAGCCCGAACGGCATGCACGTCTGGCTGCCGCTGCCGGAGCAGTGGAACGAGGACGCCTTCGTCGCCCACGCCCGCAGCGAAGGCGTCGCGGTGGCGGCGGGATCGGCGTTCGCGGTCGACCTGCCGACCCATGCCCCCGGCATCCGGATCTGCCTCGGCGGCTCGAGCGAACCGAGCCTGGCACGCGGCCTGGAGGTGATCGCCCGGCTGGTGCGCAACAAGCCGGAACCGGCCCTCCTCACCCTCTGAACCCCCGCCGCCGCCCCGCCGATGGCGCCGAACCGGTCAATCGGCGGCCGGCGCACGCGCAGGCGCGCGGAACCATGCCGAGATTTCAGGCAATTTATTGTCATGAGTAAGAAATAGATTGACGTGGCTTTGTCATGGTTCAACTCTAGGCGCGTCGGATGTGACGGCGCGGGGCGCGGGTCTTGGCCGATTGAAACGCCGTCCCCGTGATCGTGACGCGCGGCCCCCGGGAGCCGCCGCATGCGCCGCGCCGTCCGGCGCGGACCGCGGCGGCCGAGGCCGCACCGGTCCTGGAAATGAACACGGCCTCCCAAACGCGGAAGGAAAAGCGACATGACAATGCGACGGACACGAACCCTTGCGGCGGTTGCCGCCGGCGCCCTGCTGATCGGCGCCGCAGGAAGCGCCAACGCCGCCACGTGGCGCTACGCCTTCGAGGAGGCGATGGACGAGGTGCAGGGCAAGTTCGCCCAGAAGTTCAAGGAGGAGGTGGAAGCCAACTCCGACCACACCATCCAGCTGTTCCCGTTCGGCACGCTCGGCGAATCCGCCGACATCATGGAGCAGGCCCAGGCCGGCATCCTGCAGTTCGTCGACCAGTCGCCGGGCTTCACCGGCGCGCTGATCCCGGAGGCCCAGGTGTTCTTCGTGCCCTACCTGCTGCCCCAGGACGAGGCGACGCTGGAGGCGTTCTTCCGCAACTCCAAGGCGATCAACGAGATGTTCCCGCCGCTCTACGCCGAGCAGGGGCTGGAACTCCTGACGATGTTCCCGGAGGGCGAGGTCTGCATGACCACCCAGGAGCCGGTGCACAGCCCGGCCGACCTGGAGGACGTCAAGTTCCGGGTGATGACCAACCCGCTGCTGGTGGAGAGCTACAAGGCGTTCGGCGCGACGCCGACGCCGCTGCCGTGGGGCGAGGTGTACGGAGCGCTGCAGACAGGCATCATCCAGGGCCAGGAGAACCCGGGGTTCTTCCTCGAGTCCACCAAGATGTATGAGGTGACCGACGTCGTCACCTGCATCGGCCACAACAACTTCACCACCGCAGTGATGGCCAACAAGGACTTCTTCGACGGGCTGTCCGAAGAAGAGCAGACGATGATCAACAACGCCACCGACGCGGCGTTCACCTACATCCTGGACTACCAGAAGAGCCTGCAGGAAGAGGCGCTGAAGAAGATCAAGGAAGCGAAGCCGTCGATGCAGATCAACATCCTCTCGGAAGAGGAGCGCAAGCCGTTCATGGAGACGGCGGACGACGTGGAAGCGGCGTTCGTGAACATGACCGGCGACAGCGGCAAGAAGATCCTCGACCAGATGAAGGCCGACCTGAAGGCCGCCGGCCAGTCCCAGTAGTCCGGCCCAGCCCCGGCCGCCCGGAGCACCCCCGTCCGGATCGCACCGATCCGGACGGTTCCGGGCGTCCGGGGCCCCTTTTTCCTGCACAGCCCGGGATCGATGCGGTGACCGACAACCCTGACGCGACAACCGAAACGAGCGGCAAGACCGCGACGAGTTCGACCGATCAAACCGATTTCGGCGACTACAAGTCGTCGCTTCCGGGGGTCCTCGGCACCATCGACATCGCCATCAGCCGGATCGAGGCGGTGGTGCTGGCCGGCGGCGTGCTGCTGATGGCGGCCAACACGATCTCCAACGTGATCGGGCGGTTCGTCTTCCAGCAGAGCATCTTCTTCTCTGAAGAGCTCAACCGCATCCTCATCATCCTGATCACCTTCGCCGGCATCAGCTACGCGGCGCGGCACGGCCGCCACATCCGCATGTCGGCGATCTACGACGAGATGCCCCCGCACGTGCGCAAGATCCTGATGGTGGTGATCTCGCTGGTCACTGCGATCTTCATGTTCGGGCTCTGCTATTACGCCATCGGCTACATCCTCACCCAGGCCGGCCGCGGCCGGCTGTTGCCGGCGCTGCAGATCCCGGTGTGGTGGATCTATCTGTGGGTGCCCGTCGGCTTCTTCATGACCGGCGCGCAGTACGCCCTGACGGCGGCCAAGAACCTCCTCGAACGCGACATCTACCTCTCCACCAACGTCCTGGAAGGGTACGACGACGACGAAGTCGAGGTCTGAGGAGAACCGCCATGGCCACCACAATCTTCTCGGTGATGATCGTCCTGCTGCTGCTCGGCTTCCCGATGATGATCCCGCTGATCATCGGCGCCTTCATCGGCTTCTATTCGCTGTTCGGCGGCATGGGCCAGCTTGAGACGATGATCCAGCAGATGCTCGCCGGCATCCGGCCGGCCTCGCTGATCGCCGTGCCGATGTTCATCTTCGCCGCCGACATCATGACGCGCGGCCAGTCGGCGAACCGGCTGATCGACCTGGTGATGACCTTCGTCGGCCACGTGAAGGGGGGCCTCGCGGTCTCCACCGCCGCCGCCTGCACCATGTTCGGCGCGGTCTCCGGCTCCACCCAGGCGACGGTGGTCGCGATCGGCTCGCCGCTGCGCCCGCGCATGCTGAAGGCCGGCTACAACGACAGCTTCGTGCTGGCGCTGATCGTCAACGCCTCCGACATCGCCTTCCTGATCCCGCCGTCGATCGGCATGATCATCTATGGCGTCGTCTCCAACACCTCGATTTCCGAACTGTTCATCGCCGGCGTCGGCCCGGGCCTGCTGATCCTGGTGCTGTTCTCCGCCTACAGCGTGATCTACGCGTACCGCCACAACGTGCCGACCGAGCCCAAGGCCTCGTGGGGCGAGCGCGCCCGGGCGGTCCAGCGCGCGCTCTGGCCGCTGGGCTTCCCGGTCATCATCATCGGCGGCATCTACGGCGGCATCTTCTCGCCGACCGAGGCGGCCGCCGCGTGCGTCTTCTACGCGCTGATCCTCGAGATGGTGATCTTCCGCTCGATCAACATGAAGGCGCTCTACGAGACCGCCAAGTCGACCGGCCTGATCACCGCCGTGGTGTTCATCCTGGTCGCCGCCGGCGCGGCGTTCTCCTGGGTGATCTCGTTCGCGCAGATCCCGCAGGAGATCCTGTCGTCCGTGGGCGTCGCCGACATGGGGCCGATCGGCGTGCTGTTCGTCATCTCGATCGCCTTCTTCATCGGCTGCATGTTCGTCGACCCGATCGTGGTGATCCTGGTGCTGGTGCCGATCTTCGCCCCGGTGGTGAACTCCGTCGGCCTCGACCCGGTGCTGGTCGGCGTCGTCATCACCCTGCAGGTGGCGATCGGTTCGGCGACACCACCGTTCGGCTGCGACATCTTCACGGCGATAGCCGTGTTCAAGCGGCCCTACATCGAAGTCATCCGCGGCACGCCGCCGTTCATCATCATCCTGCTCGGCGTGTCCGTCGCGCTCATCCTCTTCCCGCAGATCGCCCTGTTCCTGCGCGATCTTGCCTTCAACAAGTGACGGGGCGGCGATGTTCCGACGTATCCTGGTTCCCTACGACGGTTCGAAGGGTGCCGAGCGCGCCCTCTACAAGGCGATCGAGCTCGCCAAGCTCTGCGGCGCCGAACTGATGCTGCTGACCATCTACCGGCATCACAGCCTGCTGGAGGCGTCGTTCTCGATGGTCCGGCCGGAAGACCCCGGCAACATGGACGACATCATGCGCGGCCATGCCAGCGACGTGGCCGACTATGCCAAGCGGCTCGCGGTGGATGCGGGCATCAAGCCGCGCGCCTTCGTCAAGGCCGGCCAGCCGGCCCGCAGCGTGGTCGCCTTCGCGACCGAGCACGAGGTCGACCTGATCGTGATGGGCAGCCGGGGGCTCGGCTCCATCGAGGGCTATCTCCTCGGCAGCGTTTCGCACAAGGTGACCGGGCTCGCGCACTGTCCGGTCATGGTGGTGTGACACGGGAACGGATCGGAACCCCAGCATGCTTTCCCGCGGCGTTGCCCCCAGGGTGCTGTCCAGCGACAGCCTGGCCCTCGTGCCGTCCACCTCGGTGACGCGGCTGGGGCTTCTGCTCCTCGCCACCGACCTCAGGAGCGAGATCGACGCGGCGCGGCTGCTGCCGGCCGGCGAGGTCGCCGTGCACGCCGCGCGCGTCGCCTTCGACAACCCGACCACGCCGGAAAACCTGCGCGACATGGAGCCGCGGCTGGCGACGGCCGCTGCGCTGCTGACGCCGGGAACGCCGCTTTCGGCGATCTACTATGCGTGCACGTCGGCGTCCGCGGTGATCGGCGACGAGGCGATCGACCGGACCATCGGAGCATCCCAGCCGGGCATTCCCATCGTCACGCCGACCCGTGCCGCGCGCATTGCCTTCGACGCGATGTCGGTGCGCCGGGTGGCGCTGGTGACGCCCTACATCGAGGCAACCGCGCTGCCGATGATCGCCTATTTCGGCTCCCACGGGATCGAGATCACCAGCGCCCTCTGCTTCGGCTTCGAGGACGACCGGACGATGGCGCGCATTTCGCCCGAAAGCCTCGTGGACGCGACGCTCCGGGCCGACGTGTCGGCGGCCGACGCGGTGTTCGTCTCATGCACCGCCCTGCCCGCCCTCGATGTCGTGGCGGAACTCGAAGCACGGCTCGGCAAGCCCGTCGTCACCGCCAATCAGGCCGCACTCTGGATGATGCGCCACTTCGCCGGGCTGACGGCCGACCCGGGCGGGGCCGGCCGGCTGTTTGCGCTGTCACCGTCCTGACGCCCATTCCGGCCAGACGTCGCGGACTGGCCGCCGACTGACGCGAACCGCACTGCGGGCGCGGCACCAGACCAAGGATCATGAGTTCGCAGCCCCGATCGTCGCGATCGGGCATCAGAGGAGCTTCGAAGAATGCCGGATGGCGTGACGCTGCCGTTCACCCGCGAGGAGTACTCCAGCCGCCTGAAGAGGACGCGCGACGCGATGGCCGAGCTCGGCGTCGACGTTCTCGTCGTCGTGGATCCGTCCAACATGGCGTGGCTCACCGGCTACGACGGCTGGAGCTTCTACGTGCACCAGGCGGTGCTGGTCTTTCACGATCAGGACCCGATCTGGTGGGGCCGCAAGCAGGATGCGAACGGCGCCCGGCGGCGCGTCTACATGGCCGACGACCAGATCATCGGCTATCCGGAGATCTACATTCAGTCGAACGACCGCCACCCGATGGACCATCTCGGCGGCGTGCTCACCGAGCGCGGCTATTCGAAGGGACGGATCGGGCTGGAGCTGGAGAACTACTACTTCTCCGCCGCCGCCTATCTGGCCCTCAACAAGGCCCTGCCGGACGCCAAGGGGGTCGATGCGACGGGTCTGGTCAACTGGAAGCGCGGCCGCAAGTCGCCCGCCGAGATCGTCTTCATGCGGCGCGCGGCGCGCATCGTCGAGCGCATGATGCGCGCCGCCATGGACAAGATCGAGGTGGGCCTGCCGAAGAACGAGCTGGTCGCCGAGATCTACCGGGTCGGCATCGAGGGCGCGGCGGAGGCCGACGGCGCCAAGTTCGGCGGCGACTATCCGGCAATCGCGCCGCTGCTGCCGTCGGGAACCGAGGCCGCCGCCCCGCACCTGACCTGGGACGACCGCCCCTTCAAGACCGGCGAAGGAACCTTCTTCGAGATCGCCGGCTGCTACTGGCGCTACCACGCCCCGCTGTGCCGCACGGTGTTCCTGGGCACGCCGCCGCCGAACATCCGCGACGCCGAATCCGCCCTGATCGAGGGCCTGGAAGCGGGCATCGACCAGGCGCGGGCCGGCAACCGGGCCTGCGACGTGGCCAACGCGCTCGCCGCGGTGCTGAAGCGCCACGACATCGAGCGCACCGCGCGCTGCGGCTATCCGATCGGCCTCTCCTATCCGCCCGACTGGGGCGAGCGGACGATCTCGTTCCGCGACAGCGACGAGACGATCCTGGAGCCCGGCATGACCTTCCACTTCATGCCGGGGCTGTGGATGGACGACTGGGGCCTGGAGATCACCGAGAGCATCCTGATCAAGGAGGATGGCCCGGCGGAGTGCCTTGCCAACTATCCCCGCGAGATCTTCGTCAAGGATTGATCCATGCTTGGCGACACCCGCCGGATCCTCGCCGACCTGATCGGCTTCCCGACCGTCTCGGCGGACGGGAACCTGGAGCTGATCGCCTATGCGGGCGCGGCGCTGACCGCGCTCGGCATCCACACCCGGACGACCCTGGACGCCACCGGCAGCAAGGCGAACCTGTTCGCCACCATCGGCCCGGACGTGCCCGGCGGCGTGGTGCTGTCCGGCCATACCGACGTGGTGCCGGCCGACGGCGAATGGACCGACGACCCGTTCACCGCGGTGGAGCGCGACGGGCTGATCTACGGGCGCGGCACCTGCGACATGAAGGGCTTCATCGCCTGCGCGCTGGCGATGGCGCCGGCGTTCGCCGAGGCCCGGCTCACCCGGCCGATCCACTTCGCCTTCACCTACGACGAGGAGGTCGGCTGCTTCGGCGCCCGGGCGCTGATGGCCGCGCTCGCCGAGTGGGAGGTGAAGCCGGCCACCTGCATCATCGGCGAGCCCACCTCGATGCGGATCATCGAGGGCCACAAGGGCTGCTACGAGTACACTACCGCCTTCACCGGCATCCCCGGGCACGCCTCGGAGCCTGACCGCGGCGTCAACGCCATCGAATACGCGGCGCGCTTCCTGGCCAAGCTCGCCGAGACCGGCGAGGCGATGAAGGCCCGCGCGCCGTCGGGCAGCGTGTTCAGCCCGCCGTGGACGACCCTGCAGCCGGGGGTGATCCGCGGCGGCACGGCGCGCAACGTCATCCCGGACGCCTGCGAGGTGGAATGGGAGATGCGGCCGGTGACCGGCGGCGACGCGGCATTCGCGCTCGACCGGATCCATGCCTTCGTGGACGGCGAGATCGTGCCGGAGATGCGCGGCAGGCACCCGGAGGCGGGCGTGGTCACCCACACCATCGGCGAGGTGGACGGGCTGGAGCCGGTGCCCCATTCGGAGGCGCTGAGGCTGGTGCGCGAGCTGACCGGAGGCAATTCCGTCGACGTGGTGTCGTTCGGCACCGAGGCGGGGCTGTTCCAGAAGGCCGGCATCCCGACGGTGGTGTGCGGGCCCGGCTCCATCGAGCAGGCCCACAAGCCCGACGAGTTCGTCGCCCTCGACCAGCTCCAGCTCTGCCTGGACATGCTGGACCGGCTCGGGCGCAAGCTCAGCGCCTGAGCGCGAACGGCTCCATCGGTGCGTCGCGCGGCGCTCAGGTCTGGCGCGGCTCGCCGACCTCGTAGGCGCGGAGGTTGCGGTCGCCGATCCCGAGCCGCGGCCATGCGGCGCGCCATTCCGCGATGTGATCGGTGGCGAAATGCCGGTCGAGGGCGGCCTGGTCGGTCCACAGCTCCTTGATGTGGATGAGACCCGGCTCGAAGAGGTCCTCGGCGTAGCCGTAGTCCAGGCAGCCGTCCTCGGCCCGGCTCGCGTCGACCATCCGTTTCATGACGGGACGCGCATCGGCGAGATTTTCGGCAGGAAGGCGGACGGTTCCGACGATCAGCAACATGCGGGCACCATAGGGCGGATCGGCCCCGGACGGAAGCGGGACCCGGAGCCGAACGGCCCCCTCAGACGGACATTCTGGACCCGGCGCCGCGCTCGGCGCAGACGGTGCGCGCCAGCGTGGCGATGGCGGTGTCCTGGGCGCCGGTGCCGGTGAGGTCGCAGATGGTGACATCGGCATCGCCGCGCCGGCCGGCCGCCTTGCCGGTGATCACGTCGCCGAGCTCCGGCGGGGGCGCACCCGTCCAGGTGCCGGCGGCAAGCGCGGACCGGAGCTCGCCCAGCGCCTCGCACTGGCTGACCCGGTCGCAGACGTAGAGGTCGGCGTCGGCAAGCGCCTTGGGATCGATCTCGTTCTTCTCGTGCTGGTCGGAGCCCATGGCGGTGACGTGCAGGCCCGGGTGCAGCCACGCGGCCTTGAGCACCGGCTCGCGGGCGGGCGTGGTGGTGATCACCAGCTGGCTGTCGGCCACCAGCCGCGCGGGGTCCGCCTCGGCGCGCGCCGCCACGCCGAGCTTTGCCCCGATGTCGGCGGCGCACGCCTCGGCCCTGGCCGCATCGCGGCCCCAGACCAGCACCTCCGTAAACGGCCGGACCAGATGCGCCGCCTCGATCTGCAGCCGGGCCTGGACGCCCGTGCCGATCACCCCGGCGGTGGTCACCGTCTGCGGCGCCATGTGCTTCGCCGCCACCGCGCCGGCGGCGGCGGTGCGGATGTCGGTGAGGTAGCCGTTGTCGAGGAACAGCGCCTCGACGAGGCCGGTTGTCGCCGAGAACAGGATCATCAACCCATTGAGGCTGGGCAGGCCGAGCTTCGGGTTGTCGAAGAAGCCGGGGCTGACCTTGATGGCGAAGCCGTCGAAGCCGGGGATGTAGGCGGTCTTCACGTCGACCTCGCCGTTCGCCGCCGGGATCGCCATCGACAGGATCGGCGGCATGACGACGGTGCCGGAGGCGAGTGCGGCGAACGCCGCCTCGACGGTCTCCACGGTCGTCAGGTCGAGCCCGACCGCGTCGCGCAGCTCCGCCTCGGTGACGATCACGATGTCATGGGGCATAGGGCGCTCCCTTGATGGTCAGGTCGCCGAGCGGCACGTCCCGGCCGGTCACGATGCGGGTGAACACGTCCATGTCGACGCTGCGGCCGGTGATGATGGTGGCGACCGGCCCGCGCGCCTGCAGCCTGCCGGACTGGAGCGCCGCGATGCCGACCACGCAGGCGCCCTCGGCGACCAGCCGGTCCTCGAAATAGAGGGTCTGCATGGCCCGGTAGATCTCCTCTTCCGTGACGAGGAGTGTGTCGTCGAGGTGGGCGCGACAGAGCTCGAAGGTGAGCCGGTTGTCGAGGCCGATACCGCCGCCCAGCGAATCGGCGAGGCTCGCCACCTCCTCCACCGCGACGGGGCGGCCGGCGCGGAGCGAGGCATGCATGGCGGCGCCGCGGTCCATGGAGATGCCGATGACGCGGGTGGCCGGGCTGATCGTCTTGACGGCAAACGCGATGCCGGCGGCGAGCCCGCCGCCCGACAGCGGCACCAGCACCATGTCGAGGTCCGGCCGGTCCTCCATCAGCTCCAGGCCGATGGTGCCCTGGCCGGCGATCACGCGGGCGTCGTCAAAGGGCGGGATCTCCACGAGCCCCTCTTCGGCGCAGAGGCGGCGGGCCTCCACCTGGGCCTCGTCCTGGCTGCGGCCGACGATCTTCACCTCGGCGCCGAGCGCCTTGATGCCGTCGATCTTCGCCTGGGGCACCAGCGCCGACATGCAGACGACGGCGCGCAGGCCGCGCTCGCGCGCCGCGTACGCGACGCCGCGCCCGTGGTTGCCGGTGGAGCAGCAGGTGACGCCGGGGGTGTCGGCGGGCAGGCCGAAGACGGCGTTGGTCGCGCCGCGCAGCTTGAAGGCGCCGGTCGGCTGGCCGATCTCGAGCTTGAGGAGGAAGTCGTGGCCGGCCAGCGCCGTGAGGTGCGGCGACGGCACCAGCGGGGTGCGCACTGCGGTGCCGGCGATGCGGCGGCGCGCGGCCAGGATGTCGGCGAGCGAAAGGCTCAAATCGGGTCTCCGGAGCAGCGTTGGTCTGGCCGCACGGTCGGTGGGGAACGGCCCGGGGTGCCCGACGGGGCGGCCGGACCATGCGGCGGCACCATACGGTGGCACCGGGGCCGAGGATCGCCGCCCGCTTTGGCGAGGTCAACGCGGAAGGCCCGGAGAATCCTCTGTTTGCCGGCCGCCCGGCGGGGTGGATCGCCGGGCGGCCAGAACGATCTCTCTCTGCCGGCCTCAGCCGGCCGCCGCCTCGTCGACGACGCCGTTGCGCAGGATCCCGATGCCGTCCGCCTCCACCTCGATGACGTCGCCCGGGACCAGCCAGCGCGGCGGGTCGAAGCGGGCGCCGGCGCCGGTGGGCGTGCCGGTGACGAGCACGTCGCCGGGGACCAGCGTGGTGAAGGTCGAGATGTAGGAGATCAGCCGCCGGAAGGAGAAGATCATCCGGCTGGTGCGGTCCTGCTGGCGGACCTCGCCGTTCACCCGGGTGGTGAGCGCGATGTCGGCAAGCTGGCTCTCGTCGGTGTAGGGCACCAGCCATGGGCCGATGGCGCCGGAGGCGTCGAAGTTCTTGCCCTGGGTGACGTTGAACTTGGCGTGGCGCAGCCAGTCGCGGACGCTGCCCTCGTTGCAGAGCGACAGGGCTGCGATGTGGTCGAGGGCGTCGGCCTCGGCGATGTGGCGGCCGGGCTTGCCGATGACCACGACGATCTCGCCCTCGTAGTCGAGCTGCGGCGAGACGGTGGGCCGCACGATCGGCTGGCCGTGGCCGACGAAGCTGCGCGGGAATCGCGGGAACAGCGACGGGTTCGGCGGCGCCTCCTGGCCGTCCTTGTACTCGGCGTTGCGGTCGGGGAAGTTGACGCCGACGCAGATGATCTTCTCCGGCGCCGGGATCGGGATCTTGTAGACGATGTCGGCTTCGGCGAAGTCGGCCGGGTGGGATTCGGCCTTCTCGGCCATCGACGCGAGAACGCCGGCCTCGATCGCCTCGCGCAGCGTCGGGTAGGAGAGGCGGGCGGACAGGTCGACGACGCCGTCGGCGCGGACGAGGCCGTAGCGGTCCTTGCCGTCGGCGGAGAAGGCCGCGAGTCTCGGCTGGATCTCGCTCATGGGGCGATGATCGGCTGGGCGTCGAGGCGCGCCGGAACGACTTGGGTATCGGCGAACAACGTTCCCTCCTCGAACCACGAGCGGGGCGCGGCGGCGCCCCACAGCGTCTGGCGCTGCGGATCCTTCAGGTCCCACCGGATGGGCTCCAGATCCGGATCGACGGTCTGGTAGTCGGAGCAGTAGATCTCGACCCGGTGGCCGTCCGGGTCGCGGACGTAGAGGAAGAAGGCGTTGGAGATGCCGTGCCGGCCGGGGCCGCGCTCGATGTTCTTCACGTAGCCGGTGGTCGACATCAGGTCGAGGAGATCGATGATGTTGAGCGGCGTCGGCACCCAGAAGGCGATGTGGTGGAGGCGCGGGCCGCGGCCGTTGGTAAACGCGATGTCGTGGACGCCGCCCTTGCGGTGGGTCCAGGCGGCCCACAGGCGCTTGGTCACCTCGTCCTCGGTGTACTCGGTCACCCGGAAGCCGATGTCGTTGTAGAATTCGACCGCCTCGTCGACGTCCGGCGAGAAGACGTTGAAGTGGTCGATGCGCAGCGGCTTGACGCCCCGATAGAGCTTGTACTGCTGGTGGATCGGCGGCAGCCGGTCCATGCGGGTGTAGAACTCCAGCGGAATGCCCTGCGGGCAGCTGGTGCGCATGGTGCGCGACTGGAACGGACGATCGATCCACTCGAGCGGCCGGCCGCGCTCGATGAAGAAGCGCTCGGCGTGGTCGAGGTCCGGCTCGTCGAACAGCTTGAAGCCGAGCGCGTTGGCCACCGGCTCCGGCCCCTTGCGCAGCACCAGGCAGTGGTGGCCGCGCTCCTCCATGGCGCGCAGATAGAGCGTCTCGTCGTCCTCGTCGGTCACCTGGAGGCCCAGCGTGTCGACGTAGAAGGCGCGCGAGGCTTCCAGATCGGTGACCGCCAGTTCCACGTGGCTGAGCCGCACGATGTTGAACGGCGGATAGAGGTTCGGGGCAGGTATCGGCATCTCAGTCCCTCCCATGCCTCCCGCGCGGCCTGAGCCTTCGCGCCGGATCGGCATCCTTGTCTCTTGCTGGAGGCGGCCACCCTCTCCGGCCGGCCGCTCCCCCTGTTGGATCCGCCACTGTGCAGCCGCGGCCGGCGCCGGATTTGACCCAGCGCAATCGGCGGGTGCGGGCGTCTTAAGTCAGCATCGGACACTTCCCGAAACCGGATCCCACTTTCGGGTCCGATGCTCTAGCCGCCGAGCTTCGGGATCCGATGCTCGGTGGTGGCAAACGCGATGTTCTTCGTCTCCATGTAGAAGTCGAACGAGTAGTCGCCGCCGTCGCGGCCGATGCCGGAGGCCTTCATGCCGCCGAACGGCGACGGCAGGTGGCGCACGTTCTCCGAGTTCACCCAGATCATGCCGGCATCCAGCGCGTTCGACACCCGGAACGCCCGGCCGACGTCGCTGGTCCAGACGTAGCCGGCGAGGCCGTAGGCGACGCCGTTGGCGATCTCCAGCGCTTCGGCCTCGTCCTTGAACGGGATGGCGGTGAGCACCGGGCCGAAGATCTCCTCCTGGGCGATCCGCATGTCGGGGCGGGCGCCGGTGAACAGCGTCGGCGCGACGTAGCAGCCGCCGCCCGGCCCGTCGGCCGCACCGCCGCCGAGCGCGACGGTCGCGCCCTCCTCGCGCGCCAGCTCCAGATAGGAGAGCACCTTCTTCTGGTGCTCGGGATGGATGAGCGGGCCCACCACTGTCTCCGGGTCGAGCGGGTGGCCGATCTTGATGGCGCGCGCCTTCTCCGCGATCTTTGCCGTGAAGGCATCGTAGATGTCCGCCTCCACCAGGAGCCGGCTGGACGACGTGCAGCGCTCGCCGTTCAGCGAATAGATCATGAAGACGGCGGCTTCCGCCGCGCGGTCGAGATCGGCGTCCTTGAAGACGATCACCGGGTTCTTGCCGCCCAGCTCGAAATGCACGCGCTTCAGCGTCGGCGCCGCCTGGGCCATGATCGCCGAGCCGGTGGCGGATTCGCCGACGAAGGCGATCGCCTTGATCGCCGGATGCTCGGTGAGCGCCCGGCCGGCGTCCTCGCCGAAGCCGTTGACGGTGTTCCACACGCCCTTCGGCAGGCCGGCTTCCTCGGCGATCTCGACGAGCAGGCGGGCGGTCAGCGGCGACAGCTCCGCCGGCTTGTGGACGACCGTGCAGCCGGCGGCGAGCGCCGGCGCGATCTTCCAGGTCGACAGCATGAACGGCGTGTTCCACGGGGTGATGACCCCGACCGGGCCGAGCGGCACGCGGGTGGTGTAGTTGAACTGGCCCTCGGTGGTCAGCGCCTGGCCGTCGCGCGCCTCCGGCGCCCGGTCGGCATAGAAGCGGAAGTTCTCCGCGCCGCGCAGCGCCGCCTTCGACATGAAGCGGTGGGCCTGGCCGGTGTCCATGCACTCGACGAAGGCGATCTCCTCGGCGCGCGCGACGATGGCGTCGGCCACCTTGTGCAGGAGCTTCTTGCGCTCCTTGCCGGGCATCGCCGCCCATTCGGGGAAGGCGGCCTTGGCCGCCTTGGCGGCACGGTCGATGTCTTCCGCACCGCCGCGCGCGACGGTGGCGATCTTCTGAAGGTCGACCGGCGAGATCACCTCGAAGGTGGCGCCGTCGGCGGCCGGAACCGCCTCGCCGCCGATCTGGTTCAGGACGACGCCGTCGCGGAAGCGGGCGAGATAGGTTTCGGCTTTCGCCAGATTGTCGTTCAAAGTGGCCATGGGATTCCCGATGTTTCCGATGCGCCGCGGCCCGGCCTAGCTGGCGGCCTGGCTGCCCTCACGCCGTTTCATGTGGTCGCGGATCGAGCTCGCCTTCGGCGCCAGGTCCGGGTCGATGTCGCGCATCTCCATGGAGAGCGCGAATGGCCGGCGGACGAAGAGATCGGCGAGGAAGGTCTCCGCCGCGTCGAAGATCGCCTGGGTCGCGGCCTTGCGCATGTCGAGCGGCCGCCCCCCGCGCAGCCGCACGGAGAGGTCGATGAAGGCGTTGTCCGGATGGCCATCGGCGATGAGGTAGTCGGCGCAGCGCACGGCGCGGACGCGGATGCCGGCCGGCTCGAACACGCCCGTCGCCACCGCGGCCGCCCGAAGCGTCTCGCAGAAGCCCTGCATGTCCAGATCGCCATCGAGATTGGCGGAGTACTCGAACGAGATATGGGGCATGCGAGGCCTCTTCCGGTTATTAATTAACGTGTGAACTATAGCGCCCTGACCTGTCAACCGCCGACGCTCCGGCGGGGTCGGGCGCGCGCGGTCAGCGCTCGGTTCGCGACCGCCTGCGATGGGGCTCGCCGACGATCTCGCTGAGGGCGTCGGTCAGTTCGCCGCCCTGGTAGGTCTTCGGCGGCAGCGCGTTGAGGGTTTCCGTCAGGTCCTTCAGGAGCGCCTGCAGGGTCTCCATCTTCTCCGGCCCGAAGGCGCTGGTCACCTCGGCGTAGATCTCCTCGGAATAGGGCGCCACCGCGTCGATGAGAGTCAGGCCGGACGGGCTGATGGAGATCAGCGCGCGGCGCTGGTCGTCGGGGGCGCGCCGGCGGACGACGAGCTTCCGCGCTTCCAGGTCGCGCAGGATGCGCGACAGCGACGGGGCCAGCAGCGAGGTGGCGTTGGCGAGATCCGTGACCTCGATCTCCGCGACCGAATTGAGCGCGCGCAGCACCCGCCACTGCTGCTCGGTGATGTTGAAGAGATGCAGCGACGAGCGGAACCGGTTCATCACCGCCTCGCGGGCGAGCAGCAGCGACATGGGCAGCGAACGCGAGAAGCTGCGCAGCTTGACGTTGACGCTGGGCCGTTGGGGAGCGGACATCGACGGGTTTCCCATGAAGGCGACGCAGGCGCGGGGCGGCGGCCCGAAGGCCGCCGGATCCGGACCCTTGCCTCTTAACACGTTAATGGAGCCGCGCCATTCCCGGACGATCCATCGGGCGACCACATAACCGGTCCGGGTGACGCCCGCGCGCTACGGCGCCTTGTCCACCGAGTGGCGGCGGCAGAACGCCGTCAGCGCCTCGATCACCGGCGAGCCGGGCGCGATGTCGTCGGGGTTGGTGCCGATGAGGGTGACGGCGGCCTGCGCCTGGCCCTGCCAGTCCAGGATCGGCGCGGCGGAGGCAACCAGACCCGGAATGTAGCGCCCGTCGATGGTGGCGTGGCCGGCGGCCCGCACCTTTTCCGCCAGCGCCTTCGCGCCTTTGGCGTCGGGGGTCATGTCGGGGACCAGCTCGGGCCGGCCCTGCACCCGGCGCAGCTCGCGCCGCAGCTGGGCCGCCAGCACCGTGTCCGGCAGGTAGGCGAGGAAGATGCGGCCGCTCGCCGACGACAGCAGCGGCATGGTGGTGCCGAGCCCGAGCGCCGTGACGATGAAGGTGGTCGCGCGCTCCCAGCGCACCACCGTGGGCCCGGCGTTGCCCCAGACCACCAGCAGCGCGGTGCGGCCGGTCTCGGCGGCGAGCCCGGCGAGATCGTCGGCGGCCCAGTTGAAGAAGTCGTGCCGGTGCAGGGCGGCGAGGCCGAGCTCGATGGCGGTGGCGCCGAGGTCGTATTTTCCCGACCGCCCCGTCTGGCGCACCAGGCCGGCGTGGAGGAAGGAGGCCAGGTAGCGGTGCACCTTGGGCACCGGCATGTCGCAGGCGCGGGCGAGTTCGGTCAGGCCGACCGGGCCGTCGAGGCGCCCCATGGCGACGAGCACCCTGAGCGCGGCATCCAGCGACTGGATGCCGCCGGAGGCCTCGCCCGCGCCGTCGCCGTTCGCGTCGCGTCCCTGAGCGGACCTGCCCATCGCCGCGCCTGCCCTCACGCCACCGCCGGCAGGGCGAGATAGGCCTTCAGCGGCGCCACCGACGCGAGCTTCAGCCGGTCGCCGTTGCGCACGAACAGGCCGCGCACCTCGAAGCCGTCGAGCACCAGCCGGTCGTCCACATGGCCCTGATAGGCGAAGCGGACCGAGCGATCGGTCCACTCAGCGGGCGCCACCGTGATGGTCAGCGCGTCGCCGTCGGTGGCCGGCGAGCGGAACTTCGCGCCCACCTCCATCAGCCCCATGCCGACCACGCCGAGCTCGGCGCAGAGATCGCCGTGGCCGCGCCCGCGGCTGCGGACGAGCGCATGGAAGGTGCCGTCGAACCAGCGCAGATAGTTGGGGTAGTAGACGATTCCGGCCGGGTCGCAGTCCCCGAAGCGGATCGTGTGGGACGTCTGGAACATCGACGGTCTCTTTCCGTGAATTTCATCTATCGGAACCAATTGCATCATATGCAACTGGAAACTATGGTCCACCCGAATGCCGCGGGACAATAAGGCATCTGGGAGGATCAGGGTGACATCGCTTGCACACGTGGAAATTCTGGGTGGCGGGCCGGCCGGACTCTATGTCGGCATCCTGCTCAAGCAAGCCTTTCCGGAGGCCCGCGTCCGGGTGACCGAGCAGAACCCAGCCGACGCGACGTTCGGCTTCGGCGTGGTGTTCTCCGCCCAGGCGCTCGACTTCCTGAAGGCCGACGATCCCGAGACCCATGCGCTGATCACGCCCGAGATGGAGCGCTGGCAGAACATGACCCTCGTCCACAAGGGCGAAACGGTGGTGATCGACGGCGTCGGATTTTCGGCCATCGGACGCCTCGAACTCCTGATGATCCTGCAGGCGCGCGCCCGCGACGTTGGCGTGGAGCTTGTCTATGACCACCGGGTCGAGAGCGTCGACACGCTGGAGGCCGACCTCGTCATCGGCGCGGACGGACTGAACTCGCTGGTGCGCACCTCCGACGAAGCGGCCTTCAAGCCGTCGGTCGAGCCCTTCGAGAATCATTTCGCCTGGTTCGGGACCACCCTGCCATTCGAGACGCTGACGCAGACCTTCCGCGCCACCGAGCGCGGCACGCTGAACGCCCACCACTATCGCTACGCGCCGGGCATGAGCACCTTCATCGTCGAGTGCGACGCCGCGACGTTCGACGCCTACGGCTTCGCCGATCTCGACGAGGCCGCCACCGCGCGTGTCTGCGAGGAGATCTTCGCCGACACGCTGAAGGGCCATCCGCTGGTCGCCAACAACTCCATCTGGCGGCGCTTTCCGCGGCTGTGGTGCGAAAACTGGGTGTCCGGCAACCGGGCGCTCATGGGCGACGCCGTCCACACCGCGCACTATTCCATCGGCTCCGGCACCCGGCTCGCCATGGAGGACGCCATCGCGCTGGTCCGCGCCCTGCGCGAGGAGGACAGCGTCGAGGCGGCGCTCGCCGCCTACCAGGCGATCAGGCCGCCGATCGCCCGGAAGATCGTCGACGCCGCCAACACCTCGGCGCTCTGGTACGACCGCTTCCCCGAGTGGATGACGCTCGATCCCCTCGACTTCGCCTTCGCCTACATCACCCGCTCCGGGCGGGTCGACCTGGAGCGGCTGCGCACCGCCTCGCCGGGGTTCATGGCGGCCATCGACGCCGGCCGCGCGGCCAAGGGCGGCCACGAGCCGGCGGCGGCGATCGTCGACCCGGTCGGCGAGACCGACGGCGACCGCGAGATCGGCTTCGTCCGTAGCGACCACCCGAACTGCAGCGCCACGCTGTTCGACAACCTCGACCGCAACCCCGACGCCGTCGCCGTCACCGGCCCGGCCGGCACGCTGACCTACCGCGCGCTCTGCGCCGAGGCGGCGCGCTGGGGCAACGCCTTTGTCGCGGCGGGGCTGGCGCGCGGCGAGCGCATCGTGTTCTTCCTCGACGACACCCCGGCCTACCCGGCGGCGTTCTTCGGCGCCGTGCGCGCCGGCTTCGTGCCGGTGCTCTTGAACACCCAGGCGACGCCCGACCTGCTGCGCTTCTTCGTGGCCGACACCGGCGCCCGCATCGCGCTCTGCGAGGCGTCGCTCGGCGCGATGTTCGACGACCCGGAGATGCGGGCAAACGGGCTGGAGCGCACCATCGTCGTCAACGGATCGGGCGCGCTCGCCGACGGCTTCGAGCACGCCGACGCCTTCCTCGCCGGCCAGCCGGAGACGCTTGCCGCGGCCGACACCGGGCCGGACGACATGGCCTTCTGGATGTACTCCTCCGGCTCGACGGGCCGGCCCAAGGGCATCGTGCACCTGCACCACGACATGGCCTACACCCAGGCCTCCTACGCCGAGGCGATCCTGAAGCTGGCGCCCGGCGACGTGTGCTTCTCGATCCCGAAGATCTTCTTCGCCTACGGCTTCGGCAACGCCTTCACCTTCCCCTTCTCGGTCGGCGCGTCCGCGGTGCTGATGCCGGGCCGGCCGGAGGCGGAGCGGGTGCTGGACGTCATCGAGGCGTTCAAGCCGACGGTGCTGTTCGGGCTGCCGACGCTCTACACGGCGCTGGCGCGCGCCGACAGCATCGCGAAGCGGGACCTGTCGTCGATCCGCCTGTCGGTGTCGGCCGCCGAGATCCTGTCGGCCGACGTCTTCAACGCCTGGAAGGAGCTCACCGGCAAGGGGCCGGTGGAAGGCCTCGGCTCCACCGAGATGCTGCACGTCTACCTCTCCAACACCATCGACGAACAGCGCCTCGGCTCGGCCGGCAAGCGGGTGCCGGGCTACGAGGTGGCGCTGCGCGATCCCGACGGCACCGACGTCGCGCCGGGCCAGGAGGGCGTCATGTGGGTGCGCGGCAACTCCTCCGCGCCGCTCTACTGGAACCGGCCGGAGACCACCGAAAGCACGATGCGCGGCGACTGGATCTACACCGGCGACCGCTTCGTCGAGGAGGACGGCTTCTACTTCTTCCAGGGGCGCGCCGACGACCTGATCAAGGTGTCCGGGCAGTGGGTGTGGCCGCTGGAGGTGGAGCGCTGCCTGAACGAGCATCCGCACGTGCAGGAGTGCGCGGTGCTGGCGCACGAGCTGGAGGACCGGCGGATGACGCTGCGCGCCGTGGTGGCGCTGCGCGACGGCCATGCGGAGAGCCCGGAGGAGACGCGCCTGCTGCAGGACCACGTCAAGCAGGTGCTGATCGCCTACAAGTATCCGCGCATCGTCGAGTACGTCGCCGAGCTGCCGAAGACCGGCACCGGCAAGATCGACCGGCAGGCGCTCGCCCGCCCCCGCAACTGACGCCGGGATCACGTTCCCGGTTTCCGTTTCCACCGAAATGACGCATTTAGGCGAGGACGAACCGCCTATCCGTTCACGTGTTCCTGCCGTCCGCCTTGCATTCGGCCCAGCCATACCGCGGGGCCGGGCGGCAAACGAGGAGACCGCAATGCTGTTCGACGTTCCGACCACCCCGGCCGTCCCCGTCAAGGGCGAGGCGTCGGCCTATCCCGTCCACCGGATCTTCTGCGTCGGCCGCAACTACGCCGCCCACGCCGCCGAGATGGGCTTCGAGGTCGACCGCGAGGCGCCGTTCTACTTCACCAAGCCGGCGAGCGCGATCGTCCACACCGGCGCGACCATCCCCTACCCGCCCGGCACCCAGAACTTCCACTACGAGATGGAGCTGGTGGTGGCGATCGGAAAGCCGGTGTTCAAGGTCGACACGAAGGCCGCCCAGGACGCCGTCTACGGCTACGCCGCCGGCCTCGACATGACCCGCCGCGACCTGCAGCTCGCCGCCCGCGAGAAGGGCCGCCCGTGGGACCTGGGCAAGTCGTTCGAGAAGTCGGCCGTCATCGGCGAGATGACCAAGGCCGCGGACTTCGGCGAGATCGGCCGCCAGCGCATCTGGCTGACGGTCAACGACGAGACCAAGCAGGACGCCAAGCTCACCGAGCTGATCTGGAACGTGCCGGAAATCGTCAGCCACCTGTCGGGCTACTATCACCTGATCCCGGGCGACCTGATCTACACCGGCACGCCGGCGGGCGTCGGCCCGGTGGTGGCCGGTGACGTGCTGAACGGCGGCATCGACGGCCTCGCGCCGATCTCGCTGACCATCGGTGACGCCGAATGATGACGTTCTACGGATATTTCCGCAGTTCGTCGGCCTACCGCTGCCGCATCGCCTTCAACCTGAAGGGCATCGAGGTGGACTTCCGCCCGGTGCACCTCAGGAAGGGCGAGCAGAAGTCCGACGACTACCGCGCCCTCAACCCGCAGGGCCTGGTGCCGGCGCTGGTCGACGGCGACACGGTGCTCACCCAGTCGCTCGCCATCATCGAGTGGCTGGACGAGACGCACCCGGAACCGAAGCTGTTGCCGGGCAATGCGGAGATGCGGGCGAAGATCCGCGCCTTCTCCCAGGTGATCGCCTGCGAGATCCACCCGCTGCAGAACCTGCGCGTGCTCGCCTACCTGAAGGGCGAGCTCGGTCAGGATCAGGCGGGCGCCGACGCCTGGTGCCAGCGCTGGATCGGCGACGGGCTCGCCGCCTGCGAGGCGCTGCTCGCGCGCGAAGCCAACGACGGCCCGTTCTGCTTCGGCGACACGCCGACGCTCGCCGACATCTGCCTGGTGCCGCAGGTGTTCTCGGCCGAGCGCTTCGGCGTCGACCTCTCCGCCATGCCGCGGGTGCGCGACGTGCATGCCGCGTGCGAGGCGCTGCCGGCCTTCGCCGACGCCCATCCGGCCAAGCAGCCGGACAACGACCTCTAGCACTCGACCACTCGGCCCGCTCTCAAGCGGCCGGCCCCCTCTCCGACCCGACGGCGGCGCCTCTCGCGCCGCCGTTTGTCGTTCCGGGCGGGGCGGACTGGCGGTTCCCACGTTTCCTCATCCCGCTCGGAAGACTGCCGGCGCGCGGTGGATCCGGCGCCATCCTCGGCGGCATGCCGGCACCGCCCCGGGCGCCGTGCGCGACCTTCATCCTGCTGCCGTCGAACGCCGCCAGGATGGCGCCGGACCGACCGCGCAGCGGGCCCGCGCCTCGATTGACATGAAACATGAATCATGCGTCATAATGGGAAAACCGGCGATGCGGGACCGCGTGGTGTCCAGCCCGACCGGTTCGTCCAGGAAGGGGCGCCCCGTGCCTGCGGGAGCGGGACGCCGACGGACATTCACCAGGGAGGGTTCCAGATGAAACGCCTGATCGCTGCCGCCGCCGCGGCCGCACTGGTCTTCGCCGCGACACACGCCTCGGCCCAGTCCGATCCGGTCAAGATCGCCCACGTCTACGGCAAGACGGGCGCGCTCGAGGCCTACGGCAAGCAGTCCAACATCGGGCTGATGATGGGGCTGGAATACGCCACCGACGGCACCATGGAGATCGACGGCCGCAAGATCGAGGTCATCGAGAAGGACACCCAGGGCAAGCCGGACGTAGGCAAGGCCGCGCTCGCCGAAGCCTACGGCGACGACGAGGTCGACATCGCGGTCGGGCCCGTGTCGTCGGGCGTGGCGCTCGCCATGCTGCCGGTCGCCCAGGAATACGAGAAGGTGCTGCTCGTCGAGCCGGCGGTGGCCGACTCCATCACCGGCGCCAACTGGAACCGCTACATCTTCCGCACCGGCCGCAACTCCTCCCAGGACGCGATCGCCAACGCCGTCGCGCTGGGCGGCGAGAACGTCAAGATCGCGACGCTCGCCCAGGACTACGCCTTCGGCCGCGACGGCGTCGCCGCCTTCAAGGACGCGCTTGCGGGCACCGGCGCCGAGCTGGTCTTCGAGGAGTACGTGCCGACCGACACCCAG
Organism: Amorphus sp. MBR-141; assembly: GCF_053628695.1. Taxonomy (NCBI): domain Bacteria; kingdom Pseudomonadati; phylum Pseudomonadota; class Alphaproteobacteria; order Hyphomicrobiales; family Amorphaceae; genus Amorphus; species Amorphus sp. MBR-141. The sequence goes on along the minus strand of NZ_JBRJGW010000004.1, from coordinate 227,656 downwards.
GACTTCACCGCCTCCGCCCAGCGCATCTTCGATGCCCTGAAGGGCGAGGACGGCCGCAAGTTCCTGTTCGTCATCTGGGCCGGCGGCAACAACCCGATCGGCAAGATCAAGGCGATGGCGCCGGAACGCTTCGACATCGAGATCGCCACCGGCGGCAACATCCTGGCGGCGATGGCCGCCTACAAGGATCTGCCGGGGATGGAAGGCGCGACCTACTATTACTACGAGATCCCGAAGAACCCGGTGAACGACTGGCTCGTGAAGGAGCACCAGGCGCGCTACGGCCAGCCGCCCGACTTCTTCACCGCCGGCGGCATGGCGGCGGGCATGGCCATCGTCGCGGCGATCAAGGCCTCCGGCGGGTCCACCGAGACCGACGACCTGATCGCGGCGATGGAGGGCATGGAGTTCGACACGCCCAAGGGCACGATGATCTTCCGCAAGGAGGACCATCAGGCGCTGCAGTCCATGTACCACTTCAAGATCGAGGTGAAGGACGACGTCGCCTGGGGGATCCCGGTGCTCGTGAAGGAGCTGAAGATCGAGGACATGGACATCCCGGTCCGCAACTGATCCACGGCTCGCGCTCCGGGGCACCGGTCGGCCTCAGCCGTCCGGTGCCCCCGTCTTTCCCCCGATCGAGCAGCACCCCGCCATGAGCGAACATCCGGTCCTCGAGACCCGTGACCTGACGATCCGCTTCGGCGGCCACGTCGCCGTCAACGGCATCTCGGCGGCGTTCGCGCGCGGCACGCTGACGGCCATCGTCGGCCCGAACGGCGCCGGCAAGACCACCTATTTCAACCTGATCTCCGGCCAGCTCGCCGCGACCCGCGGCCAGGTGCTCTTGAACGGCGAGGACATCACCCGCGTCGGCGTCGCCGCCCGCACCCGGCGCGGCATCGGCCGCGCCTTCCAACTGACGAACCTGTTTCCCGACCTGACCGTGCGCGAGAACGTGCGCCTCGTCATCCAGGCGAAGGCGCACCGCGGCTTCGACCTGTTCTCCATGGCCGACAGCCACACCGAGCTGCTGGAGAAGGCCGACCACGTGCTCGCCCAGGTGCGGCTCGACAGCGTCGCCGACCAGACCGTCGCCACCCTCTCCCACGGCAACCAGCGCAAGCTGGAGGTGGCGCTGCTGATCGCGCTGGACCCGGACGTGATGATGTTCGACGAGCCGACCGCCGGCATGAGCGTCGACGAGGTGCCGGTGATCCTCGACCTGATCACCGCCATGAAGGCCGATCCCAGCCGCACCATCCTGCTGGTGGAGCACAAGATGGACGTCATCCGCTCGCTCGCCGACCGCATCCTGGTGCTGCACAACGGCCAGCTGGTCGCCGACGGCGACCCGGCCGAGGTGATCGCCTCGCCGATCGTCCAGCAGGCCTATCTGGGCGTGGAGGCCGAGGATGCCTGAGGCGCTGCTGACGCTCGACGGCGTCCACACCCACATCGCCCAGTACCACATCCTCCAGGGCGTCACCTTCCAGGTGCCGGCCGGCGGCGTCTCCATGCTGCTCGGCCGCAACGGCGCCGGCAAGACCACCACGCTGCGCACCATCATGGGGCTGTGGCGGGCCTCCGCCGGCACCATCCGCTTCGACGGCCGCGACATCACCGCGCTCGCCACCCCCGACATCGCCCGGCTCGGCATCGCCTATGTGCCGGAAAGCATGGGCATCTTCTCCGACCTGACGGTGCGCGAGAACGTCTACCTGGCCGCCACCTCCGGCCCGATGGATCCGGCCCGTCTCGACTGGCTGTTCGCGCTGTTTCCGCCGCTGAAGACCTTCTGGGACATGCCGGCCGGCAACCTCTCCGGCGGCCAGAAGCAGATGCTGTCGATCGCCCGGGCGATCATCGAGCCGCGCCGGCTGATCCTCATCGACGAGCCGACCAAGGGGCTGGCGCCGGCCATCATCCGCTCGGTGCGCAAGGCGCTCGTCGACCTGAAGGAAACCGAAACGACCATCCTGCTGGTCGAGCAGAACTTCCAGCTCGCCAGCCGGGTCGGCGACACCGTGTCGGTGATGGACGACGGCCGCATTCTGCACACCGGCGAGATGGCGGCGCTCACCGCCGACCGCGCCTTGCAGGAGCGGCTGATGGGCCTGAGCCTGGAGGCGCACCAGTGAGCGACACCGCCATCCGCCCCACCATCGAACGGCCGAGCCTGCAGGACCGGGTGAAGACGCACGCGCCGCTGGCGCTGGTGCCGGTGCTGGCGCTCCTCGGCCTCGTCGCCATGGGCAGCCCGTCGACCTGGCTGACGCTGACGGTCGCCGGCCTCGCGATGGGCATGATGATCTTCATCATGGCCTCCGGCCTGACGCTCGTCTTCGGGCTGATGGACGTCATCAATTTCGGCCACGGCGCGTTCGTCACCGTCGGCGCCTTCGTCGGCTTCTCGGTGCTCGGCTGGCTCGCCGGCTGGACCTCCGATCCCTCGGTGCTGCTCAACCTCGCCGCCGTGCTGATCGCCATCCTGGTCGCGATGGCCGCCACGGCGCTGATCGGCTACGGCTTCGAGCGGGTAATCGTGAAGCCGGTCTACGGCAGCCACCTGAAGAAGATCCTGGTGACCATGGGCGGGCTGATCATCGCCCAGCAGCTCATCTACGTGGTGTGGGGCCCCGACGCGCTGCACATCTCGCGGCCGGAATCGCTGCAGGGCTCGTTCATCCTCGGCAACGCGCTGATCGAGAAGTACCGGCTGCTCGCCGTGGTGATCGGCGTCGCCCTGTTCCTCGCCATGACCTTCGTGCTCAACCGCACCAAGATCGGCCTGCTGGTGCGCGCCGGCGTGGAGAACGGCGAGATGGTGGAGGCGCTCGGCTACCGGATCCGCCGGCTCTTCCTGGGCGTGTTCATGGCCGGCTCGGCGCTGGCCGGCCTCGGCGGCGTGATGTGGGGGCTCTACCAGCAGACCATCACCGCCCACATGGGCTCGGAGATCATGGTGCTGGTGTTCATCGTCGTCATCATCGGCGGCCTCGGCTCGGTCGGCGGCTGCTTCATCGGCGCCATGCTGGTCGGGCTGCTCTCCAACTACGCGGCGTTTCTGGTGCCGAAGTTCGCGCTGGTCTCGACGATCGTCCTGATGATGGCGGTCCTGATGTGGCGGCCACAGGGGCTGTTCCCCGTGGTCAAGGCGAAGTGAGGCCGGCCCGATGATCACCCGGCTTCTCTCCGGCGACCGGCCCGGCAGTCTTGTCCTCGCGATCGTGCTGCTGGCGATCTTCGTCTGCCTCGCCTTCGCGCCGTTCCTGTTCCCCGGCACACGGTCGGTGGAGACGGCGGCGCGCATCTGCATCTTCATCGTGCTGGTGGCGAGCTACGACCTGCTGCTCGGCTACACCGGCATCGTCTCGTTCGCCCACACGATGTTCTTCGGCATCGGCGCCTACGGCGTGGCCATCGCCATCTCCGCCATGGGCCCGAGCTTCGGCGCGATCATCGTCGGCGGGCTCGCGGGCGTTGCCGTCGCGATGCTGCTCGCCCTGCTGATCGGGCTGTTCTCGCTCCGGGTGAAGGCGATCTTCTTCGCCATGGTGACGCTGGCGGTGGCGAGCGCCTTCGCGGTGCTGGTCTCCCAGACATCGGGCCTCACCGGCGGCGAGGACGGCCTCAACTACGCCATTCCGAAGGTGTTCAGCCCGGCCTTCAAGCTCCTGGACGACCGCGTGCTCGGCGTCCGCATCGACGGGAAGCTGCTGCTCTATTATTTCGTCTTCGTCGCCTCGACGGTGCTGTTCCTGGTGATGCTCCGGATGGTCAACTCGCCGTTCGGGCGGGTGCTCCAGGCGGTTCGCGAGAACGCCTTCCGCGCCGAGGCGATCGGCTACCGCGTCGTCTTCTACCGCACCGCCGCCACCGTGCTGTCGGCCGCCATGGCGGCGCTCGCCGGCGTGCTGATCGCGGTGTGGCTGCGCTACACCGGGCCGGCGACCACCCTGTCGTTCGAGATCATGATCGACATCCTGCTGATGGTGGTGATCGGCGGCATGGGGACCATGTACGGCGCGGTGATCGGCGCGACGCTCTTCATCCTCGCCCAGACCTATCTGCAGAACCTGATGGGGGCGGCCTCGGACGCCACCGCGGCGCTGCCGCTGGTGCCGGACCTGCTCGATCCCGGCCGCTGGCTGCTGTGGCTCGGCGTGCTGTTCATCCTCTCCGTCTACTTCTTCCCGACCGGCATCGTCGGGCGCCTGCGCGGGCGCACCGGGTGAGCGACCGGTCCGGCGGCCTGCACCTGCGCGAAACCGGGACCGGGCGGCCGATCCTGTTCCTGCACGGCTGGAGCTGCCACGGCGGCTTCTTCGACGCACCCATGGCGGCGCTCGCCGATACCTTCCACGGCCTCGCCCCCGACCTGCCGGGGCACGGCGGAACGGGGATGGCCGGCCCGGCGCTGACCATCGAGGCGGCGGCCGATGCCTGCGCCGGCCTGCTGGCCGACCGCGGCCTCTCCGACGTCGTGCTCGTCGGCTGGTCGATGGGCGCCCACGTCGCCTATTCCCTGATCGAGCGCCACGGGGCGTCGCGCATCGGCGGCCTCGTCGTGCTCGACATGACGGCGAAGATCCTCAACGACGAGGGCTGGAAGCTCGGCATCTCCGGCGGCTTCGACGCGGCCCGCAACGCGCTCGCGCTGCGCCTGATGCGGACGGACTGGTCGGCCTATGCCGCCGCCCTGACCCGCAACATGTTCGCCGACGGGATCGCGCCGAAGGACCCGGCGATCGCGGCGCTGCTCGCCGACATCCGCCGCGACGACCCGGCCGCGATGACCGCCATGTGGACGTCGCTCGCCGCCCAGGACTTCCGGCCGCTGCTGCCACGCCTCACGGTGCCGACGGTGATCGCCCACGGCGCGAAGAGCCGGATCTACGGCGCCGACGTCGCCCGCTTCCAGGCCGACGCCATCCCGGACGCCCGGATCGAGACGTTCGCGGCGTCCGGCCACTCGCCGCATCTGGAGGAACCGGACGCGTTCGCCGCGATGCTGCGGCGGTTTGCGGCCGGCGCCTGACAGTCAGCGTCGGGTGGAGTCCCCGCGTCTGGACAGCGAACCGGCACCCACCTCGCCTGGAAACGCTACGCGCGGAGCCAGCGCGCGACTGCGCGCCGGCCGGAGGCCGCCCACCCGGAGCCGGTGAGCGCAAGCGAACTCGGCGTGAGGGGAATTATTCAGCCGCGTTTCCGGACGGCGAACCGGTGCCCACTTCGCCTGGAAACGCTTTGGCTCAGGCGCCGACGTCCTTCACCAGCACCAGCGCGCGGCCCCGGCAGATCTCGGCGCCCGACGCATCCCGGCAGACGGTGGCGAGGTCGACCAGGTGCTTGTCGGGCCGCACCCGCGTCACCTCGACGGTCGCGGTCAGCGGCTCGTCGAACGGGGCGGGCCGCAGGAACGTCATCTCCTGCTTCAGGTAGTTGGTGCCCGAGCCCGGCAGTTCGACGCCAAGGAGGTAGGAGAACAGCGCACCGATCAGCGGCTCCGGCACCGCCTCGACGGTGAGGTCCTCCATCCCCGACAGCTGCGCGAACGCCGCGCCGTCGGCGTGCCGGTAGGTGCGGCTGGTCGCCGCCGTCTGGCCGATGGCGATCATGCCGCCTCCCGGTCGAGCGCGCAGGTGCCCTGCAGGACGATCTCGCCGTCGGCGTCGCGGGCGACGGTCACGGCCAGGCCGCCGCTCTCGTCCGGCACGATGCGGATCGTCAGCGGCTCTCCGGCGAAGGCGGGATTGGGGAACATCAGCGTCTGCCCGGCGTGGCGGGCGTCGGGCCAGCGACCGCGGATCAGCGCCCAGACGCGGGAATAGATCAGCATGCCGTGGGAGACGGTGCGGCCGAAGCGCGTGCGGGCGGAAAAATCCGGGTCGACATGGATCGGGTTGTCGTCGCCCGACAGCGCCGCGAACCGGTCGAATGCGTCCTGGGTGGGCGTCCAGCCCGCCACCACGCCGTTCGCCTGCGTTGCGTCCGCGCTCATGCCGATCCCTTCCTGAGGATGTGTTTCTGGACCTTGCCGGCGGCCGTCCGGGGGAAGTCGTCGACCACGCTCATGTGCTTCGGGACCTTGTAGGCGGCGAGCCGCTCGCGGCACCACGCCCGGAGCGCGTCGGGCTCGATGGCGCGGCCCGGGCGCGGCAGCAGGAAGGCGTGGCCGACCTCGCCCCAGGTCGCGTCGCCGACACCCACGACGACGGCCTCCAGCACGTCCTCGTGGCACGAGAGAACCCGCTCCACCTCGGCCGGATAGACGTTTTCGCCGCCGGAGATGTACATGTCCTTGATGCGGTCGACGATGTAGAAATAGCCGTCGGCGTCCCGCCGGGCGACATCGCCGCTGCGCAGCCAGCCGTCCTCGGTGAACGCCTTGTCGGTCGCTTCCGGGTCCTCGAAGTAGCCGGGGGTGACGCCGGGCCCGCGCACCTGCAGCTCCCCCTCCCCCTCGCCGGCGATCGGCCGTTCCTGCGCATCGACGATCCGGGCCTCGGCGAGGATCTGCGCCTTGCCGACGGAGCCGATCTTGGCGCCGGCGTGGGCGCGGTCCATCAGGAACAGCGTCGGCCCGGTCTCGGTCATGCCCATGCCGTTGCAGACGGCGACGCCGCGCTCGGCGTACTGGCGGATCAGCGCCGCCGACAGGGGCGCCCCGCCGCAGCCCCAGAAGCGGACCTTGTCGACCGCGAGCGCCTCGAAGCGCGCCGACAAAGCGAGCGCCTGGTAGATCGCCGGGACGCCGAAGAAATGGGTGAGCGTGCCGGCCGCGATCAGGTCCAGCACGGCGTCCGGCTCGAACTTCGGCAGCACGTGGCTGAGCCCGCCGTTGAGGAACAGCGGCAGCGTCGGCAGGTTGATGCCGGCGGTGTGGAACAGCGGCAGGAAGTTGATGGAGATGTCGTCGGCCGTGAGCCCGGACGGCTGGCCGTAGTTGACGGCGTTCGCCCAGGCCATGCCGAAGGTGCAGATCACCGCCTTCGGCTCGCCGGTGGTGCCCGAGGTGAACAGCAGGTACCAGACGTCGCCGGCGCGGCGGCGGCCGGGGCCGTACGGCCGGCCGGAGGCGCCGCAGATCAGCGCCTTCATGTCGTGGTCGGCGCGGCCGCCTGGGTCCATGGCGACCCGCGCAACGCCCGCCTCCGCGGCGATCGCCTCGGCGAGCGGCGCGGACGCGGCGTCGTGAAACAGCAGCCGGGCGCCCGAGCGGCGCAGCACCGGCCCCGCCTCGGCCGGCGGCTGGCGCCAGTTCAACGGCACCAGGATCAGCTCCGCCTTCAGGCAGGCGAACAGCAGAACGAAGAAGTCGGCCCGGTTGAGGCAGACGGCGGCGATGCGGTCGCCCGGCGCCATGCCGAGCCCCGCCAGCGCCTCGGCAAGCCGGTCGGCGCGGGCGTTGACGCCGGAAAAGCTGATGGCGCCGCCGTGGTGCGCATCGACGAACGCGAACCGCTCGGGGGTCAGTTCGGCCCGCTTGGCCGACATGTCGGTCACGAAATCCAAGGTCCTCCCCCCTCGTTCGAGACGTTTCTCTGGTCAGGCACCACCGGCGATGCGTTGCCGCCGGTTCAGGAATGAGGTCATCCGCGCCGCCGTCTCCGCCGACGCGATCAGCTCCAGGAACGACCGCTCCTCCGCCGCCAGGCGCTCCGCCACGCGGGCGCGGCGCGCCGCGTCCCAGACCAGGCCACGGGTCGCCCGGAGGCTCGCCTGCGACTTGGCCGCAAGCGCCTCCAGCCAGCCGGCGACGACGCCGTCCAGGCCGTCCCGGGGCGCGACCGTCGTGGCCAGCCCGAGGCCAAGCGCCTCGGCCGCGCCAATGCGGCGGTTGAGGACCTGGATCTCCAGCGCCTTCGCCGCGCCGAGCCGGTCGGGCAGCAGCGCCGTCCAGCCGCCGTCGGGCGAGAAGCCCACCTCCGAGTAGAACGGCTGGAGGAAGGCGTCGTCGGCCATCGCCACCAGATCGGCGGCGAGCACCAGCCCGACCGATCCGCCGGTCACCGGCCCGTTCACCCGCGCGATCACCGGCATCGGCAGGGCGAGAAGCGCCAGGATCGCGGCGTGCAGGGTGCCCACCGTCTGCCGCGCATAGTCCCGCAGCGCCGCGGGATCGTCCGCCGCAGCGGCGAAGCCGGCAACGTCGCCGCCGGTGGAGAAGCTGCGCCCGGCGCCGGTCAGGACGACGGCTGCGGCTGTCCCCTCCTCCGCTTCGCGGAGCGACGCGCGCAGGTCGTCCAGCAGCGCCGGCGTCAGCGCGTTGTGACGCTCCGGCCGGTCGAGGACGACGGTCGCCACTCTGTCCTGCCAGTCGGTGCGGACGAGGCCCATCTCAGCCCCGCCCCAGGCCGTTGACGATCAGGTCGTGGGCGGCGGCGACCACTTCGTCGATGGGCTGGTCGTTTCCCCAGATGACGGCGCGTTCGCCGAGCGTCTTGGCCATTCCCATCAGCGCCCAGGCGCGCACGTCGGTGTCGCCGGGCCGGATCTCGCCGGCCGCTTCCGCCGCCTGCAGGCCCTCGCGATAGGCGTCGGCGAAGGTCTGGAAATAGGTCCGGTAGGCGTCCGGATCGACGAACAGCGCCTCCTGGACGATGCGGTAGAGCTCCGGATGCGCGGAGACGAAGGTGAGGAAGGCGCGCAGGCCCTCGCGCTCGGCGGCCAGCCGGTCGGGGCTCGCCTCGATCGCCTCGCTGAGGACGCCGCGCAGCCGGCGGCCCATTTCCAGCACGAGCGCCCGGAACACCTCCTCCTTGCCCTTGAAGTAGATGTAGAATGTGCCCTGCGCGACGCCGGCGAGCCGGGTGATCTCGGCGATCGAGGCGTCGTTGTAGCCGATCGTCCCGATGACCTTCTCGGCGGCGACGAGGATGGCGCGCCGGGTCGCCTCGCCGCGCGCCGTCTTGGGTCTGGGCTTCGCCGCCACGGTCACGTTTCCAGCCAATGACATGAGACATGAATCATGCGTCACATTAGGCACCGGAACCGCTGGGTGGCAAGAGCCTTGCTGCGATGGGTGGCGTGCGTTGGGACAGCATGAGGGCGACTGGACCGGGAACCGGCGCCCCGTCCGTCGCCTCCTTGCCGCGCCCTGCCCTCCAGCGGCCGTCGCGCCCGGACGCCGGCAGCGTTGCGGCCGCGACGCACGACGGCGCGTCGGATGGCAGGGCGGTGGAGCTCCTATCGGCCGGAGCGCCCTGAGCGGACGGGGGTGGGGCGTTCGGCTTGTCGACGGCCCTCGGGAGGACTGGTGTCCGCCGATCCGCGATTGCCCGCGGCGACCCGGTCGCGCTTGGCCGCTCGGATCGAGACCCAAGCAGCAAGGCCTCGGCCAAGGAGGCGGCTCCGGCCCGATCCGGCCGGGACCCGGCTAGACCGACAGGTAGCGCTGCTTGACCGTCTCGTCGGCGGCGAGCTCGGCGGAGGTGCCGGTCCAAACCACCTTGCCCTTCTCGATGACCACGTGGCGGTCGGCGAAGCGCGACAGGGCGTCGATGTTCTTGTCGACGATGAGGATCGACTGACCTTCCGCCTTGAGCTTGACCAGCACCGTCCAGATCTCCTCGCGGATCAGCGGCGCCAGCCCCTCGGTCGCCTCGTCGAGGATCACCAGCTTCGGGTTGGTCATCAGCGCGCGACCGATCGCCAGCATCTGCTGCTCGCCGCCCGACAGCTGCTTGCCGGAGTTCGTGCGGCGCTCGGCCAGCCGCGGGAAGAAGCCGTAGACCTCCTTCAGCGTCCAGCGCGGAGCACCGCCGAACCGGTTCGCGGCGGTGGCGATCAGGTTCTCCTCCACCGACAGCGTCGGAAAGATCTGGCGCCCCTCCGGGACCAGCCCGAGGCCGGCCTGGGCGATCCGGTAGGCCGGCTGGCCGGTCAGGTCGGCGCCGGCGAAGGCGACGCGGCCGGCGCGCGTCGGCACCAGGCCCATGATCGTGTTGATGGTGGTCGTCTTGCCCATGCCGTTGCGGCCGAGCAGCGTCACCGCCTCGCCGGCATCGAGCCCGAAGCCGATGCCGAACAGCACCTGGCTGTCGCCGTAGGAGGCCTCGAGCCCTTCCACGGCCAGCATGGGAGGGGTCACCGCCGCGTCCATCACGCCTCCTCGCCCAGATAGGCCTGGCGCACCTTGGCGTTGGCGCGGATCGCCTCGGGCACGTCGGTGGCGATCACCTCGCCATAGACCAGCACCGAGATCCGGTCGGCGAGCGCGAAGACGGCGTCCATGTCGTGCTCCACCAGGATCATCGTGTAATCGGCCGACAGGCGCCTCAGCACCTCCACCAGCCGTTCGGTCTCCTCCCGGCCCGTGCCCGCCATCGGCTCGTCGAGCAGCAGCAGCTTCGGCCGGGTGGCCAGCGCGATGGCAAGCTCCAGGCTGCGCTTCTCGCCGTGGGACAGGCTGCCCGACCGCAGGCCCGCCCGGTCGGCGAGACCGACGGTCTGCAGGTGGGCGTAGGCCTTCTCCGCCAGCGCCCGGTCGCGGGCGACCGAGCGGATGAACCGGAACGAGTGGCCCTCGCGGGCCTGCACGGCCAGCGCGACGTTGTCGAGCACCGTGAAGTCCGGGAGGATGGTGGTGATCTGGAACGAGCGCGCCAGCCCCCGCCGCGCCCGCTGCGCCATCGACAGCGCCGTGACGTCCCGGCCATCGAACACGATGCGGCCGGAATCGGGCGCCAGTCCGCCGGAGATCTGGCTGATCAGCGTCGTCTTGCCGGCGCCGTTCGGGCCGATGATGGCGTGGACCTCGCCGGGAAGGACGTGGAGGGACAGGTCGCTGGTGACCCGGAGCGCGCCGAAATTCTTCGACAGGCGCTCCAGCCGCAGAAGCGGATCAGCCATCCTTGCGCCCTCCATTCAGCAGGCGGACGAGGCCGCCGTGGCCGAACAGCACGACGAGCACCAGGATCGGTCCGAAGATCAGCCGCCAGTGTTCGGTGAAGTCATGCAGGAATTCCTCCAGCAGCAGATAGGCGGCGCCGCCGATGATGGCGCCGTGCAGCGTGCCGATGCCGCCCAGCACGACCATCACGATCAGGTCGCCGGAGCGATGCCAGCCCATGTAGGCGGGGCTCACGAACTCGGTCTGGTTGGCGAGCAGCACGCCGGCCAGCGCACACAGCATCGCCGCGATGACGTAGGCGACGAGCCGGTAGCGGTAGGGATCGATGCCCACCGCCTGCAGCCGGATCTCGCTCTGCTTGGCGCCCGTCAGCACCCGGCCGAAGCGCGAGGCGACGATCATCCGGCAGAGGAGATAGGCCCCCAGCAGGCAGCCGAAGGTGACGTAGTAGAACGTCGTGCGGTCATCGAGGATGCTGACGCCGAAGAATTCGGTGCGCCGCCAGATGGTCAGGCCGTCGTCGCCGCCATAGGCCGACAGGCTGGTGGTCGTGTAGTAGGCCATCTGGGCGAAGGCGAGCGTGATCATGATGAAGTAGACGCCGCGGGTCTTCAGCGAGATGGCGCCGGTGACGAGGGCGAACAGGCCGGCGGCGATGAGCGCCACCGGCACCGCGATGAAGCCGTTGTAGGTGCCCTCGGCGGCGAGGATGCCGACCCCGTAGGCGCCGATCCCCAGGAAGGCGGCGTGGCCGAAGCTGATCAGCGCGCCGTAGCCGAGGATCAGGTCGAGGCTGACCGCGGCGATGGCGAAGATCATCACCCGGATGACGAACAAGGTGAGGAAGGAATCGTCGAGCGCGATCGACAGGGCCGGCACCACGGCGAGCGCGGCGAACACGACGATCGGGATCCAGACGCCGCCGAGGATGCGGCTCGGCCGGGGCGGCGCGGATGCCGCGGCCGGCGTTTGGGCGGTGGTGGGGGCGGTCTCGGCCATCTCGGCTACTGCCCTTTCGCCGGAAACAGGCCGGTCGGCCGGAAGAACAGGACCGCAGCCATCAGGATGTAGATCAGCATCGATGCCACCGCCGGACCGACGTCGTTCGCCGCGGCCGGCGGCATCGCCAGCTTGGCGATGTCGGTCATGAAGCTGCGGCCCAGCGTGTCGACGAGGCCGACGATCAGCGCCGCGAAGAAGGCGCCGCGGATGGAGCCGATGCCGCCGATGACGATCACCACGAAGGCGAGGATGAGGAGGCTGTCGCCCATGCCGGGCTCGACCGACAGGATCGGCGCCGCCATGAAGCCGGCGAAGCCCGCCAGCATCACCCCGAAGCCGAACACGATCATGAACAGCTGGCGGATGTTGACGCCCAGCGCCGAGACCATCCGCGCGTTGGTGGCGCCGGCGCGCACCAGCATGCCGATGCGGGTGCGGGTGACCAGCAGCCAGAGCCCGATCGCGACCAAGAGGCCGGCGACGATGAGCGCGATCCGGTAGACCGGGTAGAGCAGCCCGTCCATCAGCACGATGGCGCCGGAGAGCGACTCCGGCACCGCCACCGTCAGCGGCGACGGGCCGAACAGCACCCGCGCCAGCTCGTTGAGGAACAGGATGACGCCGAAGGTGGCGAGCACCTGGTCGAGGTGATCCCGGTCATAGAGCCGTCTGTAGATGATCACCTCGAGCAGCAGCCCGATCAGCAGGGCCGCCCCCATCGCCAGCACCAGCGCCAGGAAGAAGTTGCCCACCAGCCCGGTGAAGACCACCGCCAGGTAGGCGCCGACCATGTACTGGACGCCGTGGGCGAGGTTGACGAAGTCCATCACCCCGAACACCAGCGTCAGCCCCGCCGCGATCAGGAACAGCAACACGCCGAGTTGGAGGCCGTTCAGCAGCTGAACGGCGAAAAGCGTCATCGACACGAAAGGCGAACCTCGCTCGTACGGGTCAGGCCCCGGGCCGGAGCCCTCCGCCCGCCGGCGCGCGGCGCGGCGGACGGAGGGTCACGAACCGTGACCGGGCAGGGTCAGGACAGGGTGTCGCCAGCCTACATCTTGCACTGGTCGGCGTAGCTGTCGACGTACCCTTCGAGCACCTTCTCGGTGGTCACCATCACGTACTTGCCGTCGTCGGTCTTGGTCGCCTCGGCCAGGTAGTAGTCCTGGACCGGGAAGTGGTTCTTGCCGAAGGTCAGCGGCCCGCGCAGGGTGTCGACGCCACCCGCGGCGATCGCCTCGATCAGCTTGTCGGTGTCCTTGAAATCGCCGCCGGCCTTCTTCACCGCGGCGTCGATGACGACCGCCACGTCATAGGCCTGGGCCGCATAGAGCGGCGGCGGGGCGCCGTATGCGCTCTCGTAGTCGGCGACGAAGGTCTTCGTCAGCGCGTTGTCGAAGTTGCGGCCCCACTGCTGGCCGGACTTCAGGCCGACGGCGGCATCCTGGGTGGCCGGCAGCGACAGCTCGTCGACGGTGAACGCCGACAGGAACGCCACCTTGTCCTTCAGCCCCGCCTGATCCCACTGCTTGACGAGGTTCACGCCCATGCCGCCGGGCATGAAGGTGTAGACCGCATCCGGCTTGGCGGCGGCGATGCGCGCCAGTTCGGCGGAGAAGTCGAGCTGGCCGAGCTGGGTGTAGATCTCGTCGACGATCTCGCCGTCATAAAACTGCTTGAAGCCGGCGACGCCGTCCTTGCCGGCCTGGTAGTTCGGCGCCAGCACGATGACGCGCTTGTAGCCCTGGTCGGCGGCGTACTTGCCGAGCACGGCGTGGTTGGCGTCGTTCTGGTAGGCGACGTTGAAGTAGTATTTCGAGCAGGCGGGGCCGGCCAGCGGCGACGGGCCGGCGTTGGGGCTGATCAGAAGCGTCTCGGCGTCGAACACCGGCTTGGCGATCGCCATCATGATGTTGGAGAACACGGTGCCGACGACGATGTCCACCTCGTCGCGCTCCAGCAGCGCCTTCACCTTGGTGACGCCGACGTCCGGCTTCAGCTCGTCGTCGACCACCACGACCTCGGTCGGCACGCCGCCGATCTGCCCGTCGTGCTGCTTCAGGAACAGCATGAAGCCGTTGCGCACGGAATCGCCGATCGCGGCGGCCGGGCCGGAGAAGGTGGCAACGAGCCCGATCTTCAGCTGATCGTCCTGCGCCTGGGCGCCCGTCGCCGCGAATGCCAGCGCCGCCGCGCCGGCCAATAGCGTCTTCAACCGAATCATCTCGCTCAGTTCCCCTTGCTGCCGTCGGAAGTGTGCCTGTTTATTTTTTGTGCGCTGCCGCATCTGCCCAAACAATTTGCCACAGAGTGCGTGCGCCGGTCGACACGGAGAACATTTTAGGTTTGAAATATCTCCGTTGTGAAGCCCTATGTGGCGCGCCGCTGCGAGGAGCCGGGACCGCGCGAGGTCCCTGGAAACTGGCGCGCGCATTGCAGGCCGCACACGGGAACTCGAGACGCAACCGGCCAGAGGAGACTTCGAGAATGTCCGTCTTTGCCACCCGACTGAAGGTTGGCGCCGTCGCGGCCACCTTGTGCCTGACTGCCGTGATCGGCCAGGCGCACGCCGACACCGTGCTGCGCGTATCGAACTGGCTCCCGCCGGGACATCCGCTGGTCACCGAGATCATCCAGCCGTGGGGCGAGAAGGTCGCCGAGGTCACCGACGGCCGCGTGACCGTCGAGGTGATGCAGGCGCCGATCGGCAAGCCGCCGGCCCAGTACGACCTCATCCGCAACGGCGCCGCCGACGTCGCCTACGGCGTGCACGGCTACACGCCGAACCGGTTCGGCCTGACGACCATCGTCGAGCTGCCGTTCCAGTCGAACACCGCCGAGGCGCTCTCGGTGGCCTACTGGCGGGTCTACGAGAAGTATCTGAAGGCCGCCAACGAGCACGAGGGCGTCAAGCTCATCACGCTGTTCACCCACGGCCCCGGCATGATCTTCACCACCAAGGGGCCGGTCACCGCGGCCGACCAGCTGTCGGGCTCCAAGTACCGGGTCGGCGGCGGCCTCGCCAACATGGTGGCCGAGCGCCTCGGCATCGTGCCGGTCTCCGCCCCCTCCCCGCAGGTCTACGAGATCCTGTCGAACGGCGTCGCCGACGGCATCCTGTTCCCGGCCGAATCCGTGCCCTTCTTCAAGATCGACACGGTCATCAAGAACGGCACGCACGTCGACGGCGGCCTCTACGCCACGAGCTTCTTCATCATCATGAACCAGAAGACGTGGGACAGCCTGTCGGCGGAGGACCAGAAGGCCATCGACGGCGTGTCCGGCGAGGCGCTGGCGCGCATCGCGGGCCAGGCCTGGGACAACGCCGACACCGCCGGCACCAAGAAGATGGAATCGGAAGGCATCAAGATCATCGATGCCGACGAAGCCTTCATGACGTCGCTGCACGAGAAGCTCGACGGCATCGAATCCGTCTTCCTCGACGCCGCCAAGGCGAAGGACGTCGACGGCGAGGCTGCCTTGAAGATGCTCAAGGAAGAAGTCGCCAAGGAAAGCAAGTGAACGCGAAAACCGCGCTTCCTTCCCCTGCAGCGCGCCGCCCCTGGGCGGCGCGCTTGCCCGCCGCCTGCGCGGCCCTCCTCCACATCATCGCGGGCGTCCTGCTGTTCACGATGATGATCCTCACCACCGTCGACGTCATCGGCCGCTACATCTTCACCGCCCCGGTTCCCGGCGCCTTCGAGGCGACGGAGATCATGCTGATGCTCATCGTCTTCGTCGGCCTGCCGATCGTCACGGCGCGGAGCGAACACGTGAGCGTGCTGCTGTTCTACGATCGCGCGCCGCCCTTCCTCACGCCGATCCTGCGCCTGTTCGCGCGGGTGCTCACGGCGATCTCCATGGGCTTCGCCGCGTGGCTGCTCTACGGCAAGGCCGTGGAACTCGCCGGCTACGGTGACACCACCGTCCTCCTCAGAATTCCCCTTGCGCCGGTCGCCTTCATCGCGGCCGCGCTGTCCGCCGCGGCCACCGTCGTCGCGGTGATCGCGGTGTTCGAACGCAGCGAAGCGGAGACATAGGCCCGATGGATGCCTGGGTACCGGGGCTCGTCGCCCTTCTCGTTCTGCTGTTCGCGGGCGTGCCGATCGCGGTCGCGATGGGCATCGTCGGCGCCATCGGCCTCACCCTGATCCTCGGCCTGCAGGGCGGCATGGCGATCGTCGGGCAGACGCTGTTCGACACCAGCCTCTCCTATTCGCTGTCGGTGGTGCCGCTGTTCATCCTGATGGGCAACTTCGTCACCCGCGCGGGCCTGTCCGACGAGCTCTACGCGGCCTGTCACGCCTGGCTCGGGGCCAGACCGGGCGGCCTCGCCATGGCGACGGCGGTCGCCTGCGGCGGCTTTTCCGCCGTCTGCGGCTCGTCGCTCGCCACCGCCGCCACCATGGGCAAGGTGGCGCTGCCGCAGATGCGCAAGTACAACTACGACGACAGCCTCGCCTCGGGCGTCATCGCCGCCGGCGGCACCCTCGGCATCCTGATCCCGCCGAGCGTCATCCTGGTGATCTACGGCGTCACCACCCAGCAGGACATCGGCAAGCTGTTCATCGCCGGCATCGTGCCGGGCCTGATCGGCATCCTCAGCTACATGGCCGCGGTGCGGGTCGTCTGCGCCATCCACCCCGAGAAGGGCCCGCCGGGCCCGAAGGTTGCGATGGCGGAGAAGCTGCGGGCGACGCGCGGCGTGCTCGGCATCCTCGGCCTGTTCGTCCTGGTCATCGGCGGCATCTACGTCGGCATCTTCACCGCCACCGAGGCGGCCGGCGTCGGCGCCTTCGGCGCCTTCCTGATCGCGCTCTTCCGGCGCACGCTGACGCTGCGCGTCATGCGCGACATCCTGGCGGAGACCGCGTCGACCACCACCATGATGTTCGCGCTGCTGATCGGCGCGATCGTGTTCGCCAACTACGTCAATATCGCCGGCCTGCCGAACGACCTCACCTCGTTCGCCGCCCGCCAGGACGTGCCGCCCTTCGTCGTCCTTCTCGGCGTGCTGGTCGTCTACCTGCTGCTCGGCATGGTGCTGGAGAGCCTGTCGATGGTCCTCCTCACGGTGCCGATCTTCGCCCCGATGATGGATGCCCTCGGCTACGACCTGATCTGGTTCGGCATCGTGGTGGTCATCATGACGGAGATCTCGCTGATCACCCCGCCGGTCGGCCTCAACGTCTTCGTCCTCAAGACGGTGCTGCCCGACGTCCCCATCGGCACGATCTTCAAGGGTGTGGTGCCGTTCATCCTGGCCGACGTCGTCCGCATGATCCTGCTGCTGGCGTTCCCCATCATCGCGCTGGGGCTGCCGAGGCTGATGGGTTAGGGCGCAGCCGGTGGCGCTCCGACGGGGGTGACCCGGCGGAGCGTCAGGTTGATGCGGCCGCCGTCGGGCATCAGCGTCGACGAGCCGGCGATGATGCGGTCGATGCCGTGAAATGCCAGCCGGTCGTCGCCGCCGAAGACGATGACGTCGCCCGACGCGAGGCGCACCGACCGGGTGGGGCCCTTGCGCGTCGTGCCGCCGATCCGGAAGACGGCGGTGTCGCCCAGCGACACCGACACGACCGGCGCCTCGAACGTCTGCTCGTCGCGGTCCTGGTGCAGGCCCATCCGCGCCTTGGTGTCGTAGAGGTTGACGAGGCACGCCTCGGGCGGCGCCTCGACGCCGGACACCGCCGCCCACAGGTCCAGCAGCGGCTGCGGAATCGCCGGCCACGGCCGGCCGGTCGCCGGATGCAGCGGCTGGTAGCGGTAGCCGTCGACGTCGGAGACCCAGCCGAGCGGGCCGCAATTGGTCATGCGCACCGAAAACGCCTTGCCTGTGCGCGGCATCCGCGGCACGAACCACGGGGCGGCGCGCAGGAGCGCGCGCTGCGCGGCGGCATCGAAGCGTTCGGGAAGGAGGTCTATTGCCATTCCCCCTCCCTACACCGATCCTGCGGCGCGCGAACAGGGCCAGGGGGCGGCTCGGACCTCCTGAGCGGCGAACAAGGCGGTGTTCATACCTCCTGTTCTACTCCGGGCGGCTTGCGGGCTATTTGAGCCCTTCTTATATAGCTCGCAGCGTTCTGGCCCATCAGCGCCAGGATGAATCCGTTTGCGTTCGTAACGTTAGGGGGCCGGCCGGCTTCATGTCGGCTTCGTCGGACGCCGTCCCCGGGTCCGAACGGTCTGCCAGAAGGAGAGATTGAAAGAATGAGCAAGGTCATCGGCATCGACCTCGGCACCACGAACTCGTGTGTCGCGGTGATGGAAGGCAAGCAGGCGAAGGTCATCGAGAACGCCGAGGGCGTGCGGACGACCCCGTCCATGGTCGCGTTCACCGACGAGGGCGAGCGCCTGGTCGGGCAGCCGGCGAAGCGCCAGGCCGTCACCAATCCCGAGCGCACCCTCTTCGCCGTCAAGCGCCTGATCGGCCGCCGCTTCGACGATCCGATGGTGTCGAAGGACAAGGGCCTCGTCCCCTACAAGATCGTGCGCGCCGACAATGGCGACGCCTGGGTCGAGGTGGACGGCAAGGAATATTCCCCGTCGCAGATCTCCGCCTTCATCCTGCAGAAGATGAAAGAGACCGCCGAATCCTATCTCGGCAGCGAGGTCACGCAGGCGGTCATCACCGTCCCCGCCTACTTCAACGATTCCCAGCGTCAGGCCACCAAGGACGCCGGCAAGATCGCCGGCCTGGAAGTGCTGCGCATCATCAACGAGCCGACCGCGGCGGCGCTCTCCTACGGTCTCGACAAGACCGAGGGCAAGACGATCGCCGTGTACGACCTCGGCGGCGGCACCTTCGACGTGTCGGTGCTCGAGATCGGCGACGGCGTCTTCGAGGTGAAGGCCACCAACGGTGACACCTTCCTCGGCGGCGAAGACTTCGACATGCGCCTGGTCGACTATTTCGCGGCCGAGTTCCAGAAGGAACAGGGCATCGACCTGCGCAAGGACAAGCTCGCCCTCCAGCGCCTGAAAGAGGCTGCCGAGAAGGCCAAGATCGAGCTGTCGTCCGCCCAGCAGACCGAGATCAACCTGCCGTTCATCACCGCCGACGCCTCCGGGCCGAAGCACATGACGATGAAGCTGTCGCGCTCCAAGTTCGAGAGCCTGGTCGACGATCTCGTGCAGCGCACGATCGAGCCCTGCCGCAACGCCCTCAAGGACGCGGAGATGCAGGCCGGCCAGATCGACGAGGTCGTCCTCGTCGGCGGCATGACCCGCATGCCGAAGATCCAGGAAGTGGTGAAGCAGTTCTTCGGCAAGGAGCCCCACAAGGGCGTGAACCCGGACGAGGTCGTCGCCATCGGCGCCGCGATCCAGGCCGGCGTCCTGCAGGGCGACGTCAAGGACGTGCTGCTTCTCGACGTGACCCCGCTGTCGCTGGGCATCGAGACGCTGGGCGGCGTGTTCACCCGCCTGATCGACCGCAACACGACGATCCCGACCAAGAAGTCGCAGACCTTCTCGACCGCCGAGGACGGGCAGACCGCGGTGACCATCCGCGTCTTCCAGGGCGAGCGCGAGATGGCCGCCGACAACAAGATGCTCGGCCAGTTCGACCTCGTCGGCATCCCGCCGGCGCCGCGCGGCGTGCCGCAGGTCGAGGTCGCCTTCGACATCGACGCCAACGGCATCGTCAACGTCTCGGCGAAGGACAAGGGCACCGGCAAGGAGCAGCAGATCCGCATCCAGGCCTCCGGTGGTCTCTCCGACGACGAGATCCAGAACATGGTCAAGGACGCGGAAAGCCACGCCGAGGACGACAAGAAGCGTCGCGCCCTCGTCGAGGCCCGCAACCAGGGCGAGGCCCTCGTCCACTCGACCGAGAAGATGCTGTCGGAGAACGGCGACAAGCTCCCCGATGCCGACAAGTCGACGGTCGAGGCGGCGATCGAGGATCTGAAGACCGCGCTTGCCGGCGAAGATCTCTCGGCCATCGAGGCGAAGAGCCAGACCCTTGCCCAGGCGTCCATGAAGCTCGGCGAGAGCCTCTACAAGGATCAGCAGGAAGCCCCTGCCTCCGAGGAGGGCGCCACCGGCCAGGCCCAGGACGACGTGGTCGACGCCGACTTCGAAGAGGTCAAGGACGACGATCAGAAGCGGAGCGCGTAACGGCGCCCGGCTCAGGCACCCAGATGCGGCGCACCACGTGCGCCGCATCTTTCGTATGAACCGTGTTCCAAGCGAGCCTGCCCTGAGTTTCGCCCCGATGCCTTGTCGGTCGTGAGGCGACGCAGATGCCGGAGGGTCCGCGATTTGGCGGGACCCTGCCGGCGACGCGGAGACCAGGGACGCTCGGATTTTTGCAAGCAGAGTTACGCAGCCGATGTCCAAGCGCGACTACTACGAGGTTCTCGGCGTCCACGCCCAGGTGACCGAAACCGAGTTGAAGGGCGCGTATCGCAAGCTCGCGATGCAGTATCATCCCGACCGCAATCCGGGAAATGCCGAGGCTGAAGCCAAGTTCAAGGAAGTCAGCGAGGCCTACGACGTCCTGAAGGACCAGCAGCGGCGCGCCGCCTACGACCGGTTCGGCCACGCCGCCTTCGAGAACGGCATGGGCGGGGGTGGCGGCGGGCAGGCCGGCTTCGGCGGCGACTTCGCCTCCGCCATGTCCGACATCTTCGACGAGTTCTTCGGCATGGGCCAGCGCCGGCCCAACAGCGGCGGGCGCGAGCGTGGCGCCGACCTGCGCTACAACCTGGAAATCTCGCTCGAGGAATCCTTCACCGGCAAGACCGTGGCGATCGAGGTTCCGACCTCGGTCACCTGCGTCACCTGCTCCGGATCCGGCGCCAAGCCCGGCACCTCGCCCACCACCTGCCAGACCTGCAAGGGCGCCGGCCGCGTCCGGGCGACCCAGGGCTTCTTCACCCTGGAGCGGGCCTGCCCGACCTGCCACGGCCGCGGCTCGATCATCACAGATCCCTGCGACGTCTGTTCCGGCGAGGGGCGCATCGCCCAGGAGCGCAACCTCTCCGTCAACATCCCGGCCGGGATCGAGGACGGCACCCGCATCCGGCTCGCCGGCGAGGGCGAGGCGGGCGTCATGGGCGGACCGTCCGGGGATCTCTACATCTTCCTGTCGATCAAGCCGCACGCCTTCTTCCAGCGCGAGGGCGCGGACATCTTCTGCCGCGTGCCGATTTCGCTGACCAAGGCGGCGCTGGGCGGCGATTTCGAGGTGCCCACGGTGTCCGGTGAGAAGACCCGGGTGAAGGTGCCCGACGGCACCCAGACCGGCCGTCAGTTCCGCCTGAAATCCAAGGGCATGCCGATCATCCGCAGCTCCCAATACGGCGACATGTACATCCAGGTTGTCGTCGAGACGCCACGCAATCTGACGAAAAGGCAGCGGGAGCTGCTGGAGGCCTTTGAAGAAGAGGCATCTCAGGATAATCATCCAGAATCGCATGGTTTCTTTTCCCGGGTGAAGGATTTCCTCGAAGGCCTGGGAAGCTAGGGTCTGGTCGCCGCGAGGCTCAGACGCGTTCGCCGTAATTTTGCCTGGGATCAGGCGTCAGTGCGCCCCGCCGACTGTAACGTGAAGGCTTCTCATGCTTGCCATTGCCCGGACCCACGCCCGCAGGTTCTCCGACCGATTCGTCGATGAAGTCCGCTTCCTGCGCGCCTGGGTCGAGCGACCTTTGACCACCGGCGCGGTGGCGCCGTCGGGCGCCGCCCTGTCGCGGCTGATGGCGAGCTTCGTCGACCCGGAGTGTCCGGGCCCGATCGTCGAGCTGGGACCCGGCACCGGCGTCGTCACCGACGCGCTGGTCAAGCGCGGCATCGACGAGTCCCGCCTGGTGCTGATCGAATACAGCGCCGACTTCTGCACGCTGCTGGAAGAGCGCTTCCCCCGCGCCACCGTGATCCAGGGCGATGCCTACGCCATGGCCGAGGTGATCGGCCGGCCGATCGCCGGCTCGCTGGCCGGCGTCGTCTCCAGCCTGCCGCTGTTCACCCGCCCGCTGGAAATGCGCCAGAAGCTGATCGAGGACGCGCTGGAGCTGATGAGCCCGGGCGCCCCGTTCATCCAGTTCTCCTACGCGCTGGTGCCGCCGGTGCCCGAGGTCCACGGCCGCTACGGCGTGACCCGCACCTCGTGGGTGGTCCGCAACGTGCCGCCGGCCCGCGTCTGGCTCTATCGCCGCGTCGTCGACGCCGAGGGGGCCGCCTCCACCCTCGCCGCCTGACACGCCGGGTGCGCGCGGAATTGCAATCGGCGCCCGGAAACTTACATCTCCCTCGACCCACCGACCCTCCGCGGCCCGTCACGGGCCGCGCGTTCGTTCAATCGAGGTGCTTATGACGTCCCCTCCCGATCCCATTGGCTGGCATGGCACGACCATTCTCGGCGTGCGCAAGGGCGATGCGGTGGTGATTGCCGGCGACGGTCAGGTCTCGTTCGGCCAGACCGTGATGAAGAACAACGCCCGCAAGGTGCGGCCCATCGGCGACGGCGACGTCATCGCCGGCTTCGCG
This sequence comes from Amorphus sp. MBR-141, assembly GCF_053628695.1. Taxonomy (NCBI): domain Bacteria; kingdom Pseudomonadati; phylum Pseudomonadota; class Alphaproteobacteria; order Hyphomicrobiales; family Amorphaceae; genus Amorphus; species Amorphus sp. MBR-141. The sequence goes on along the minus strand of NZ_JBRJGW010000004.1, from coordinate 205,302 downwards.
GGCGCCACCGCCGATGCCTTTACCCTCCTGGAGCGCCTTGAGCAGAAGCTCGAGCAGTATCGTGGCCAGCTCATGCGCGCCTGCGTCGAGCTCGCCAAGGACTGGCGCACCGACCGCTACCTGCGCCGCCTGGAAGCGATGATGATCGTCGCCGACCGCGACACCACCCTGGTGCTGACCGGCAACGGCGACGTGCTGGAGCCCGAGCACGGCGTCGTCGGCATCGGCTCCGGCGGTCTCTACGCCCTCGCCGCCGCCCGCGCCCTGATGGACACCGACATGGACGCCGAGGAGATCGCCCGCCGCGCCATGGGCATCGCCGGCGACATCTGCGTCTACACCAACGGCCAACTCACCGTGGAGCGGCTCGCCAGGGGCGCCTGACGACGGCAGCCCGAGCCGCCGATCGCGACGCCCCCGCGCGACCTCCCCAACGCCTTCCGAAAGTCAGCCATGACCGAATTTTCCTCTTCCGACGTCCAGGAGCCGGCCACCGAGCCCGAGCGGCAGTGGGGCTCCAAGCGGCGCGACTACACGCCGCTCACCAACTTCTCGCCCCGCGAGATCGTCTCCGAGCTCGACCGGTTCATCATCGGCCAGCACGCGGCCAAGCGGGCGGTCTCCATCGCCCTCAGGAACCGCTGGCGGCGCCAGCAGCTCGACGACGAGATCCGCGACGAGGTGATGCCGAAGAACATCCTGATGATCGGCCCCACGGGCGTCGGCAAGACCGAGATCGCCCGCCGCCTCGCCAAGCTCGCCAACGCGCCGTTCATCAAGATCGAGGCGACCAAGTTCACCGAGGTGGGCTATGTCGGCCGCGACGTGGAATCGATCATCCGCGATCTGGTGGAGATCGGCATCACTCAGGTGCGCGAGCGGCGCCGCAAGGACGTGCGGGCGACGGCCCATCTCGCCGCCGAAGAGCGCGTGCTCGATTCCCTCGTCGGCAAGAACGCCAGCCCGGCCACCCGCGACAGCTTCCGCAAGCGGCTCCGGGCCGGCGAGCTCGACGACAAGGAGATCGAGATCGAGGTCGTCCAGGCGCCGTCGATGCCGAACTTCGACATCCCGGGCATGCAGGGCAACGTCGGCGTCATGAACCTCTCCGACGTGCTCGGAAAGGCCTTCGGCAACGTCAAGAAGACCCGCAAGACGACGGTCAAGGAATCCTACGAGGTGCTCATCAACGAGGAGTCCGACCGGCTGATCGACGACGAGAGCCTGGTCCAGGAAGCCGTCTCCCAGGTGCAGAACAACGGCATCGTCTTCCTCGACGAGATCGACAAGATCACCGCGCGCGGCGGCCGCTCCGGCGACGTCTCCCGGGAAGGCGTGCAGCGCGACCTCCTGCCGCTGGTGGAGGGCACCACCGTGCAGACCAAGCACGGGCCGGTGAAGACCGACCACGTTCTGTTCGTCGCCTCCGGCGCCTTCCATGTCTCCAGCCCGGCCGACCTGCTGCCCGAGCTGCAGGGCCGCCTGCCGATCCGCGTCGAGCTGAAGCCGCTGACCAAGGAGGACTTCCGCGCCATCCTCACGGAGACCGAGGCGAGCCTCATCCGCCAGTCGATCGCGCTCCTGAAGACCGAGGACGTCGATCTCGTCTTCACCGACGACGCCATCGACGCGATCGCCGCCATCGCGGTGGACATCAACGCCTCGGTGGAGAACATCGGCGCCCGCCGGCTGCAGACGGTGATCGAGCGGGTGCTGGACGACATCTCGTTCACCGCCTCCGACCGCGCCGGCGACACGGTGACCATCGACGCGGACTACGTGAACACCAACCTCGGCGAACTGGCCAAGAACACCGACCTCAGCCGGTTCATTCTGTAGGACGCCGGCCCCGAAAGCGCGACGCGAGGCGCCGTCCCGATCCGATCGGGACGGCGCCCCCGTGCATCCGCAGCCCGGGCGGGCCCGCCGGGCGCTATTGCGCGGCGGGTGCCTCGCCGAGGCGGGTGATGCTGGCCGTCACCGGATCGCCCAGCGCCTTCAGCTCCAGAAGCGTCGAGGTCTTGACCGGCACGCGCACCGCCGTGCTGCCGTCGAGCGTGTAGACGGTGCCGTCGACGCGCATGCGGAACGGCCCGTCGGCGGTCACCAGCACTTCGGTCGCGCCGCCGGCGCCCGGCGTCACCACGCTGGTCCAGTCGGCCGGAACCGTCATCTCGTCCGCCTCGCCGAGGCTGGAGACTTCGCGGTTGGGGCTTCGCAGCAGGTCGGCGATGCCGGCCTTGTCGATCCAGTAGGCCGCGTAGCCGACGCCACCGGCGATCACCAGCAGGAACAGCAGCAGGGCGATCCAGCCGCCCTTGCCGCCGCGGCGCCGTTCCTCCTCCGGCAAAAGCCCATCCGCGTCCGCCGTCCGGGCGGACGATCGGCCCCAGCCCCGGCGCCGCGGTTCGTGCTCCGCATCGCGCAGCACGTCGTCGATCGACGGATCGTCCTCCTCGGCGTCGCGGTCCGACCCCGATGCCAGCCAGGCGCTGCCGGCGGCCGCGGCCTCGCCGGCGCGGCGGCGCGACAGGTCGGGGCCGGCACGCCGGCGCCGCGCCGGCGGCCGCGGGACCGCAGGCTCGCGCGGCGGCTCCGGCGCCGCGCCCTCGCCGTGTTCCGGCTCGACCGGCGCATCGTCGTCCGTCACCGGCGCCGCCGCTCCGCGGTCGAGGCGGCCGGTCCGCCGGGCATCGGCGGCGAGCGGACGCTGGCGCCCGCCCGACAGCGACGGCTCGACCCGTCCGGGGCCGCGCGGGGCTGCAGGCTCGCCGGCCCGCGCGGCCGCCGGCACCGCGCCGAGGACGGCGCGGTCGTCACGAATGCGGTCGGGAGCCGGAGGCCCGGGCGGCGCCTGCGGGGCGTCGTCCTCCGGGCCAGCATCCTCCTCCGAACCCGGCTCGCCGGCATCGCGCGGCGGTGCGGATCGGTCGGGATCCGCCAACGGCTCCGCAGGCAGGTAGGTCACGTCCGCACCGGGATCGGCCGGCGGCGCTGCGGTCCACGCGTCGGCGGGAAGCGTCTCGTCCTCGATTGCGGAAGGCGCGGCGGCGTCGGCCGGGCGCAGCGCCTCGTCCGGCGCGCGGTCGTCCGTCCCGGGCAGCTCGCCGTCGCTGCGCGGCGGCGCCACCGCCGTGCCGTCGAGGGAGACGGCCGAGCGGAAAGCGCCGCAATAGGGACAGCTCAGAACGGGACGAACCAACGGCTCTCCGCAGGCGCTGCAGCGAAATCGCGCTGTGGTCAAAAGGTCTCTCCCGTCGTGCGCCCCGGACCCGGGCGGGTTCGGAACGCCGTTGTCGCCTTGGTGCGGGCGGTCTGCGCCGGCACAGGTGTGATGAGCATCCACTTCCGGATGCGATGTTCAACGCCTCTCGCGCCGAACATCTACGCTGAAACTGGGAGATGGTGTGGCGAAGCCGGAGCGAACATTACGAATTCCGGCAAAAATCGCCGGACTCCGACGGTTCGGCCGGCAATCCCGTCCCACGGTTGCCGCCGGAGAGGCCGCCGGCCGGCCGGAACGGCAGGCGGAACGGCCCCCTCGGAAAACGGTGCCCATCGCCCTTCCCGGCCCCGGCCCCGGCCCCGGCCCCGACGGAAACGCGGCTGGCCGGACGGCGTTCCGCCGCAGTCCCGGATCAGGGCCGCAAGACCTCGCGCAGCTTCGCCGGTTCCGGCAGACCCTTCATCTCCAGTTCCGGTGTGTCGCCGGCGGTGTAGATGCGCAGCGTGCCCACGTCGAGCATGCGGTCGAGCAGCGACTGGTCGATCTTCACGGTGCGGATCGACGACAGCTCGATCTCGGTGTGTTCCTTCGACAGCAGCCCGCGGTCCAGCGAGATCCGCTCCTCGCCGACGGTGACTGTGGTGGCCCGGTTGAACAGCCACCAGACGACGAGGGCGACCACGCCGATCACCGCCGGAATCAGGATCACGCACAGGACGAACAGGAACGGGTGGCTCTTGAACATCGACGGATGGGCTTGGTAGCGGACGGGCATCGGGCGTTTCCTGACCTGCGGAAGGGCACACGTGGGCGGGCTGACGATGCCGGCGCGCGACGACGCACGTACGACACGGGGGCCGGCCGCGCCGGCCCGTCGGCCACCCTACCCAAATCCCGACGGTTTCGCGCCGACGAAATCAGTGGAGCTGCGACAGCGAGTCCACCGAGCGCCATTCCCAGCCGCCGATCAGCTGCCGGTAGCCGACGTCGACCGAGTGCAGCGTGCCGTCGAGCTCGCGGCGCCAGAAGTCGAGGAAGCGGTTGAGCTCGGGAAAGGCCGGCGCAAGATCGTAGTCCTGCCACAGATAGGTCTGCAGCAGGCCGGGGTGATCCGGCATCCGGTAGAGGATCTTCGCGGTGGTCAGTCCGTAGCCGTCGAGCTGTCGGTCGAAAGCGGAATCGATCATCGGAGCCTCGGTGTTGCAAGCGACCCTGAAATGGTGCATTGCAACCCCGCCGCTGGCAAGCCGGCTTTTCCATTCTCTCAAAGATTTCAGAAACTTAGCAGCACATCTCCTCGATTGCTGCCACCGGCGCCGCGCCGTCCGGCTTCGATTGCGCGGCCGCCTGTTAGCACTTTCTTCTGGCGAGTGCCAAGAAAGTGTGTCAGGTACCTTGCTACCGGTGATGGAGCCTCCCATCTCAGCACCACACGGCCCGCATGCCGAAGACGGATGCGGCCGCCGTGCGGAGGACTCTCAGTCACCGAAATCAGAAATCTGGTTCATTAGGAGGAACACATCATGCAGTTCCGGCCGCTTCACGACCGCGTCGTCGTCCGCCGTATCGAATCCGAAACCAAGACCGCCGGCGGCATCATCATTCCGGACACCGCTCAGGAAAAGCCGCAGCAGGGCGAAGTCGTCGCCGTCGGCCCGGGCGCCCGCAACGAAGCCGGCGAGCTCGTCACGCCGGACGTCAAGGCCGGCGACCGCGTCCTCTTCGGCAAATGGTCCGGCACCGAAGTCAAGATCGACGGTGAAGATCTCCTCATCATGAAGGAGAGCGACATCATGGGTGTCCTGGAAGGGACCGCCGCCGCCAAGGCCGCCGCGTAATCCGCACGGCTCTTGCCGTCAACGCAGTCTCTCAAGGGAGAACATCACTATGGCTGCCAAAGAAGTTAAGTTTTCGACCGCCGCTCGCGACAAGATGCTCAAGGGCGTCGACACGCTGGCCAACGCGGTCAAGGTGACCCTCGGCCCGAAGGGTCGCAACGTGGTCATCGAAAAGTCCTACGGCGCCCCGCGCATCACCAAGGACGGCGTCACCGTCGCCAAGGAGATCGAGCTGGAAGACCGCTTCGAGAACATGGGCGCCCAGATGGTGCGCGAAGTGGCCTCGAAGACCAACGACATGGCCGGTGACGGCACGACCACGGCGACCGTCCTCGCCCAGGCGATCGTCAAGGAAGGCGCCAAGGCCGTTACGGCCGGCATGAACCCGATGGACCTGAAGCGCGGCATCGATCTCGCCGTCGCCGCCGTCGTTGCCGAGCTCGCCGCGAAGGCCAAGGAAATCTCCTCCAACGAAGAGATCGCCCAGGTCGGCACGATTTCGGCGAACGGCGACACGGAAGTCGGTAGCTTCCTCGCCGAGGCGATGCAGAAGGTCGGCAACGAGGGTGTCATCACCGTCGAGGAAGCCAAGTCGCTCGAGTCCGAACTCGAAGTCGTCGAAGGCATGCAGTTCGACCGCGGCTACATCTCGCCGTACTTCGTCACCGATGCCGACAAGATGCGCGTCGAGCTCGAGGATCCCTACATCCTCATCCACGAGAAGAAGCTCTCCAACCTGCAGGCGCTTCTGCCGGTACTCGAAGCCGTCGTCCAGTCCGGTCGTCCGCTGCTGATCATCGCCGAGGACGTCGAAGGCGAGGCGCTTGCCACGCTCGTGGTCAACAAGCTGCGCGGCGGCCTGAAGGTCGCAGCCGTGAAGGCGCCGGGCTTCGGTGATCGCCGCAAGGCGATGCTGCAGGACATCGCCGTCCTGACCGCCGGCACGGTCGTTTCCGAGGACGTGGGCATCAAGCTCGAGAACGTCACGGTCGACATGCTCGGTCGCGCCAAGAAGGTGTCGATCTCCAAGGACGAGACCATCGTGGTCGACGGTGCCGGCGAGAAGTCCGACATCGAAGCCCGCGTGTCGCAGATCAAGGCGCAGATCGAGGAGACCACCTCGGACTACGACCGTGAGAAGCTTCAGGAGCGTCTTGCCAAGCTGGCCGGTGGCGTCGCCGTCATCCGCGTCGGCGGCATGACCGAAGTCGAAGTGAAGGAGAAGAAGGACCGCGTCGACGACGCCATGCACGCCACCCGTGCAGCCGTCGAAGAAGGCGTGGTTCCGGGCGGCGGTGTCGCTCTCCTGCGCTGCATGAAGGTGCTGGAAGGCCTCAACTCCGAGAACGCCGACCAGAAGGCCGGCATCGCCATGGTCCGCAAGGCCATTCAGGCTCCGGCCCGCCAGATCGCCATCAACGCGGGCGAAGAGGGTTCGGTCATCGTCGGCAAGATCCTCGAGAACGAGTCGTTCGGCTTCGGCTGGAACGCTCAGACCGGCGAGTACGGCGATCTGTTCAAGATGGGCATCATCGACCCGACCAAGGTCGTGCGCGCCGCCCTTCAGGACGCCGCCTCGATCGCCGGCCTACTGATCACCACCGAAGCGATGGTCGCCGAGAAGCCCAAGAAGGATGGCGGCGCTCCCGCCATGCCGGGCGGCATGGGCGACATGGACTACTAAGTTCCAGGAGACCCGACCGGCTCTGCCGGAACGGGCCTCTGACGAACACGAAAGGCGCGGGAGCAATCCCGCGCCTTTTTCTGTTGGGCTGTCGGGACGGATACGCTCAGGCGTCGTGGGTCATCGCGTAGACGCGCAGCCGATGGCCATCCGGGTCCACCGCGACGAAGCTGCGCCCGAAGCCGAGGCTGGTCGGCGGCAGCGTGATCGTCGCCCCCCTCGCCTTCCAGGCCTCGTGGGTGGCATCCACCTCCTCCGGGCTAGCCACCTTGAAGCCGAGTTCGCCGCCGCCCGGGCCGCCCTCCGGCGCAGGCTGGATGACGGTCGGATCCCAGAGGCCGAGCTCGGTGCCGGAGGCCAGTTTGAAGAGGGCGAATGGCGGGCTGACGAAGGCCGGCTCCAGACCCAGCAGGTTGGCATAGAAGCGCGCGCTCGCTTCGGGGCTGGACACGTAGAGAAGAACGGTATGGTCGGTCATGGTCGGCTCCGTTGCCGTGTTGCGATGAACCGACCCTGGACGCCCCTGCTGTCAGTTTTTGTCAGCAGTCGCATTCGCCTGCCGCTGCCTCCGCGCCGTCTCCCATTCCCGCGCCAGCACCTGCCGCCGCCGCGGATAGCGCTCGGGCAGCATCTCGGCCGAGCGGATCCGGTCGGTGCGGAAATGCCGGAAGTCCTGGCGCAGCTCGCACCAGGCGGCGAGCACCCGCACCTGATCGAAGAAGGCGAGCGCGAACGGCCAGACGGTTCGCTGCGACGCCGCCCCCGCCGCATCGCCATAGTCGATCGCGAGCTTGCGCTCGGCGCGGATCGCCGCGCGCAGCAGCGCCGGATCGAGCCCGTCCGGGGGGATCTCCCGGCCGGGGCCGATGACGAGAGTCGAGGCGTCGAGCTCGTCACGGAGGTCCTTCGGCAGCACCGCCGCGATGCGCGACAGCGCGCCCGCCGCCGCCCCCTTCAGCCGGTCGTCCCCCCGCTCCGCGACCCAGCGCGAGCCGACGATCAGCGCCTCCAGCTCCTCGATGGAGAACATCAGCGGCGGCATCAGGAAGCCGGGCTTCAGCACGTAGCCCACCCCCGGCTCGCCCTGAATGTCGGCACCCAGCGCCTGAAGGCTGGCGATGTCGCGGTAGACGGTGCGAAGGCTGACGCCGAGGCCGTCGGCAAGCGCCTGCCCGCTCACCGGCCGTCGGCGGGCGCGCAAGAGATCCAGAAGGTCGAACAGGCGTTGGGAGCGCGACATGGCGCGACCATCGCACGTCCCTGCTGCCAGATCACGGCAGGATCGGCAGACACCGAAAGCTCCCGGTGCCCCCGGGCCAGGCCGGCCGACCCACGACAGGACTGCGAAAGAACGCCGCATTGCATATGCGCGGATGGGCGCCCAATCATGGATTCACGCCGACTTTACACGCACGAAATCCAGTAAGTCCGTCTTTATTTGAATAATTCCAATTAAAGATCGAGATCTCAACGCGCTTCGAAAGAGTAATCAGCCGTGATCACGCGTCGAAACGTCTTGAAGGCGGGCGGGCTTCTCGGCCTTTCCGGCATCGGCCTGGGGATCGCGGGCGGCTGGCGGGCGGTGCGCGCGGCGGCGCCGATGGCGCTCAGGGCGCACGAAATCGAAGCCGTCCTCGACGGCAAGTCGCCGACCAGGGGCGTAATGACCTGGAACGACGGCCCGGAACCGCCGGTGATCCGGGTGCGCCAGGGCGATCCGTTCGCGGCCCGGCTGATCAACGGCCTGAGCGAGCCGACGACCATCCACTGGCACGGCCTGCGGATTGCCAACGCCATGGACGGCGTGCCCTTCCTCACCCAGCCCTACATCTACCAGAACCAGACCTTCGACTACGCCTTCGCGCCGCCGGACGCCGGCACCTTCTGGTACCACCCCCATTGCAACACGCTGACCCAGATGGGGCACGGGCTGGCCGGGCTGTTCATCGTCGAGAACCCCGACGACCCGCCGTTCGACCACGAGGTCGCCCTCAACCTCCGCGACTGGCGGCTCGACGGCAAGGGCCAGTTCATCGCCCAGTTCAAGCCGCGCACCGCCGCCCGCTCCGGCACCTTCGGCACCGTGAAGACGGCGAACTGGAAGGTGGCGCCACGCTATGACGCGCCGGCCGGCGGGCTCACGCGGGTCCGCATCGCCATCACCGACGTGACGCGAATCTACCGGTTCGGGCTGGAGGGTGCGACGGCTATGGTCATCGCGATCGACGGCAATCCGGTGGCCGAGCCCTTCCCGTTCGACACGCTCACCTTCGGCCCCGGCCAGCGCCTCGACCTCGCCGTGCTGATGCCGACGGAGGAAGGCGCGACGGCGCGGCTGATGAACTACCAGACCAGCAGCCCCTACGAGATCGCCAGCTTCCGGGCGACCGGCCAGCCGCTCGGCCGGAGCCTGGCCGACGTCACCGCGCTGCCCCGGAACCCGATCGGCGAGGCCGAACTCGGCAACGCCCCGGTGTTGCCCCTCGCCCTCTCCGCCACCGCCGAGGGCGCCCCGGTGACCGAGAGCTTCTGCGGCTCGCTCGGCTACAATTTCTGGGCCATCAACAAGGTGCCGTGGTCGGGCGACACACCCGATCCCCATGAACCGCTCTACGAGCTGAAGCTCGGCCGGTCCTACGTCCTCGAACTCGCCAACCGGACGCCGCATTCGCACCCGATGCACCTGCACGGCATGACGTTCAAGGTCCTGCAGTCGACCAAGGGCCCGGTACTGCCGCTCTACACCGACACCTACCTGATCCGGCCGGACGAGAAGGTGCAGCTCGCGCTCAAGGCCGACAATCCCGGCGACTGGGTGTTCCACTGCCACATCATCGAGCACCAGAAGACCGGCATGACCGGCTTCTTCCGGGTCAGCTGACGGTGCGCACGGATGCGCATCGCGCGCGCTGCGCAATAGCGCAAAAAAGCGCAGAAAAGCGCAGATTTGGGTGGCGAACGGTCACATTGCGGGACGAGACGAGGCGGACGCCGGCTTTGCGCGCACAGCCCCTCCAAGCTATTGGATTGCCTCAGGTTTCATGAACTGAGGTCGATCAGGCGCGCATCGATCGCGCTAGCGCCGCCGCAGGACGAAGCGCGACAGCGCGTTCTTGCGGCGCGCGAACGCGAGCTTGGAATTGCGCAGATAGTGCTCGAAGAAGTCGTACTTCTCCCGGTCCCAGGTGGCGACGATCTCGTCCTTCGCAGCGCGCAGGTTCCTGATCCACTGGTCGAGGGTGAGGATGTAGTCCTCCCGCCGGTTCTCCAGATATTCCAGCCGGAACAGCGGATGGCTGGCGGTCACCACCTCGTCGATGAACGGGATGTCGGACTGGGGGAACACGGTCTCGGGGATCCAGGTCTTGGCTTCCTCGAAGGTGGGCGTGTCCCAGACTATGGTCTGCAGCGAGACCAGGCCGTTCGGCACCAGATTGGCGTGGCAGATCTCGAAGAACCTCCGGTAGGCCTCGATCTTCTGGGACTTGTCCATGGCCGGGCGGGCGAAGTGCTCGAACGCCCCGACCGACACGATCCCGTCGAACGTGCCCTCCAGCGTCGCCTCGTAGACGTCCTCCAGCCGGACCTCGACGCCCGGCAGGTTGCGCCCGACGATGTGGTCGCGCTGGTCCCTGGAGAGCGTCAGCCCGAGCGCCCCGCGCGCCTCGTATTCGGTGACCGCTGCGGCGAGGACCGCCCCCCATCCGCAGCCGACGTCGAGAATGCGCGCGCCGGGCTTCAGCTGCAGCGCGTCGAGGTGAAAGCGGATCTTCGCCCACTGGGCGTCGTGGAGGTTGTCGAGAACGGGTTCCGCCCGGTTCGGAACGTGAAAGCGCGCGGCGCTGTAGCTGAGCGTCTTGTCGAGGAACAGCGAGAAGAAGCGAGTCTCGTTGTCGTAGTGGTACTGGATGGCCTCCGACGCCGAAAGCGTCCCCGCCGTCTCCCGGTCGACGGGCCGGAATGCCTCTCGCTGGTTCATCGGCTGAGCCTCCACCCGGCGCGCCCGCTGCCCGGCAGCGCGCACCCACAATCCGAAGCGGGCGCCCCGCCCCCGCAATCCAGAGGCGAGTATTGCGTCACAGGCGCCGGGGTTCAAGGGCCGCTGCGCGCACGAAAAAGCCCGCGCGAAGGGGCGCGGGCTTCCTGCAGATTGCAACCTGCTCGGCAACGAAGGTCCGCCTGAGGCGGACCCGGGTCCGCTGCGGACCCTGCTACATGCCCATCGCCTTGGCGACCCGGTCGGAGACCGTGTCGAGGAAGCCGGTGGTCGACTGCCACGACTGGTCGGCACCGACCAGCAGCGCCAGGTCCTTCGTCATGTGACCGTCCTCGATCGCGCCGACCGTCTCCCGCTCCAGCGTCTCGGCGAAGGTCTTGAGGTCGTCGTTGTTGTCGAGCTTCGCCCGGTGGGCGAGGCCCCGCGACCACGCGAAGATCGACGCGGTGGAGTTGGTGGAGGTCTCCTCGCCGCGCTCGTGCTGGCGGAAGTGGCGGGTGACGGTGCCGTGCGCGGCCTCGGCCTCGACCGTCTGTCCGTCCGGGGTCATCAGCACCGAGGTCATCAGGCCGAGCGAGCCGAAGCCCTGGGCGACGATGTCCGACTGCACGTCGCCGTCGTAGTTCTTGCACGCCCACACGTAGCCGCCCGACCACTTCAGCGCCGCGGCGACCATGTCGTCGATCAGGCGGTGCTCGTAGGTCAGGCCGGCCTTGTCGAACTGCGCCTTGAACTCGGCGTCGAAGATCTCCTGGAAGATGTCCTTGAAGCGGCCGTCATAGGCCTTCAGGATCGTGTTCTTCGTGGAGAGGTAGACCGGAACGTTGCGCATCAGGCCGTAGTTCAGCGAGGCCCGGGCGAAGTCCTTGATGGACTCGTCGAGATTGTACATCGCCATCGCGACGCCGGAGCCGGGTGCATCGAACACGTCGTGCTCGATGGTCTGGCCGTCCTCGCCGACGAACTTGATGGAGAGCTTGCCCTTGCCGGGGAAGCGGAAGTCGGTGGCGCGGTACTGGTCGCCGTAGGCGTGGCGGCCGACGATGATCGGCTTCGTCCAGCCGGGCACCAGCCGCGGCACGTTGCGGCAGATGATCGGCTCGCGGAAGATCACGCCGCCGAGGATGTTGCGGATGGTGCCGTTCGGCGACCGCCACATCTTCTTCAGGCCGAATTCCTCGACGCGCGCCTCGTCCGGGGTGATCGTCGCGCACTTCACGCCGACGCCGCAGGCCTTGATCGCGTTGGCCGCATCGATCGTGATCTGATCGTCGGTCTCGTCCCGCTTCTGAACGCTGAGGTCGTAGTACTGAAGGTCGATGTCGAGATAGGGATGGATCAGCTTCGTCTTGATGTAGTCCCAGATGATCCGGGTCATCTCGTCGCCGTCGAGCTCGACGACCGGGTTATCGACTTTGATCTTTGCCATGTGGGAACGGACCTCGGTGCTTAGCCTGGACGGACCGGAGCCGGCGGGAGGACCCCGGCGGCCGGTCGCACGCGAAAAATTCTGGGTGCGGCCGTTCTTCTAGGTCATGACACCCGAAAAGTGAAGAATGGGCGTCGCATTCCGCCCGCCGGCGGACCAACAAATGCGCGCGTCCCCGGCCCCAGGCCCCGGGATGGCCACCGCAGCGGTGCGGCGCGGCTCAGTTGGAGCCGCCGAACCTGTACTCGGCCAGGATCTCTTCGATCTGCCCGTTCGCGTCGGCGCGGCCGATGCCGATGCCCACGACCGAACCCGTGGCCGTCGGCCATGCCGAGTTCGGCGAGCTTGTCGCTGACCGCCATGACCGTGTCCTCGATCTCGCCCGACGGGATCGCATAGACATTGATGCTGCCGGCCGACGCCGTGGACGCTGCAGCGAACAGGGTGGCGGCCATGATGGCGGTGCCAAGGAAACGGGGGATCATTCGAGCGTGCCTCCGATTGCCGCCAGCCTCGTGCCGACGATCGACCGCACCTTGCCGCCGTCCGATGACCGGCGGGTGACAGGATGCGCGGCCCCTCCGCCCCCCGGGACGCGGCGCCGCGCCGGGGCGCCTCCCGGGCTCGCCTGTTGCACTTTCACCGCGTTTTCATTAGAGATTTTCCAGCGGTCCGACCGGGCCGTTCATTCGGGTGATCAAACCGGGAAACCCAGCGTGCCCGTCGAGCAGACGAAAAAGCTCCGGATCGCACTGACAACGGACGCCGCAAGCGCCCGCACCCTTCTTCTCGGCCGGATTCTTCTCCTTAGCTGCCCCTGAGTGCTGTCGGCCCGTTCGGGCAGGCTCTCAGGGGAGGATTGACGAGGCGAACCCAGGACACCCTCGGCCCCGGCGCATTCCCGACATCAGCCTGCGCGGGCCGACCTTGAGAAGGACATTGCCATGACCACCCAGACCCCGACGGTCGACGCGCCGGCCGAGATCAAGATCTTCGACACCACCCTGCGCGACGGCGAGCAGTCGCCCGGCGCCTCCATGACGCTTGAAGAGAAGGTGCAGGTCGCCGAGGTGCTCGATGCGATGGGCGTCGACATCATCGAGGCCGGCTTCCCGATCGCCTCGAACGGCGACTTCGAGGCGGTGCAGACCATTGCCCGGCGCACCGAGCACTCGGTGATCGCCGGCCTCGCCCGGGCCGTCATCGCCGACATCGACCGCGCCGGCGAAGCCGTCCGCGACGCCCGCCGCGGCCGCATCCACACGTTCGTGTCGACCTCGCCGATCCATCTCGCCCACCAGATGATGAAGAACCAGGACGAGGTTCTCGACATCATCACCGCAACCGTCGGCCGGGCCCGCAACCTGATCGACGACGTGGAGTGGTCGGCGATGGACGCGACGCGCACGCCGCTCGACTATCTGTGCCGCTGCGTCGAGGCGGCCATCAAGGCCGGCGCCACCACGATCAACCTGCCCGACACCGTCGGCTACGCGACGCCCGACGAGTACCGGGCCATGTTCGAGACGATGATCGAGAAGGTGCCCGGTGCCGACGAGGTGACCTTCTCCGTCCACTGCCACGACGACCTGGGCATGGCGGTGGCCAACTCGCTCGCGGGCGTCGCCGGCGGCGCGCGCCAGATCGAGTGCACCATCAACGGCCTCGGCGAGCGGGCGGGCAACGCCGCGCTGGAAGAGGTGGTGATGGCGATCCGCACCCGCGGCGACGTGCTGCCCTACCGCACCAACATCGACCCGTCCTTCATGATGCGGGCCTCCAAGCTGGTCTCGACGGTCTCCGGCTTCCCGGTCCAGTACAACAAGGCGATCGTCGGCAAGAACGCGTTCGCCCACGAGTCGGGCATTCACCAGGACGGCATGCTGAAGCATGCGGAGACCTACGAGATCATGAAGCCGGAGGACGTCGGCGTGAAGTCGACCTCCCTGGTGATGGGCAAGCATTCCGGCCGCCATGCCTTCCGCGAGAAGCTGAAGGAGCTGGGCTTCGAACTGGGCCAGAACGCCTTCGAGGACGCCTTCAAGCGCTTCAAGGATCTCGCCGACCAGAAGAAGCACGTCTACGACGAGGACATCGAGGCACTGGTCGAGGATCAGATGGCGATCGCCGGCGAGACCATGCGGGTGATCTCGCTGACCGTCATCGCGGGCACCGGCGCGCCGCAGAAGGCGATCGTCACCATGGAGATCGACGGCCGCCACGTGACCCAGGAGGCCCAGGGCTCAGGTCCGGTCGACGCCACCTTCAACGCGATCAAGCAGATCGTGCCGCACGAGGCGCGGCTGTCGCTCTACCAGGTCCACGCGGTGACCGAGGGCACCGACGCCCAGGCCGAGGTCTCGGTGCGGCTGGAGGACGGCGGCCGGATCGCTTCGGGCCGCGGCGCCGACGTGGACACCATGGTCGCCTCCGCGAAGGCCTATGTGGCCGCGCTCAACAAGATCGCCATCAAGCGCATCCACGCCCAGGGCGTGCGCGAGGCCTCTTAACCTCCTCGCCCGGCGACGAAAACAGAAGGCCCGCGATCGCAGGATCGCGGGCTTTTTTCGTGCCGGGCGGCTGCGCGTTCTGCGCGCGCAGCGTGGGCGGCAGACTGCGCGAAATTGCGCGAATCTGCGCGTTTTTGCGCGCGCGCACGCACCCTATCCCGCAGCGGGCCCGCCCTTCGCCAGCACCGCGAAGATGTCCGGGCGCCGGCGCGCGATGACCCTCAGGTCGTCCTCCGGGAGGATCAGGAGGCGGGCCGTCACCGTGGCCACCACCGGCCCGTCGGTCCCGAGGTCCGTCAGCACAATCGGCCCGCCGAACATGTCCCCCTCGCGGAAGATCACCGGCTCGGGCGGTTCGTCCTTCACCGCCTCGCCGGCGGGGACATCCCCGTCCGAATCGGCTTCGTCGTCGCCCCGGTCCGGGGGCATCGGCTCGCCTTCCAGGGTCCCGAACACCAGGATGTGCAGGTCGGCGGGGGTCTCGTGCAGGTGCACCACGATGTCGCCGGGGTGGTACGTGCGGGCGACGAGCCGCGGCATGATGCGGACGATGGTGGCCGCGTCGAGGCTGGCGAAGGCCGGCACCCGGCCGATCATCCCCCAGGTGATGGTGAAATCGCGCCGGCGGATGACCTCGGCGAACGACGACGACAGGATGGCGGTCGGAAGCGCGATGAAGGCGAAGCCGACCACCATGGTCGCGACCGCGATGAAGCGGCCCAGCGGCGTCACCGGCACCGCGTCGCCGTAGCCGACCGTGGTGATCGTCACCACCGCCCACCAGAGCGACTTGGCGATGCTGCCGAAGATCTCCGGCTGCACGGCGCGCTCGGCGTGGGTGATGCTGGTGGCGGCGATCAGCACGACCGCCACCAGGATGACGGAGCAGGCGAGCAGCGCGCGGCGCTCGGCGAACACCGCCTCGCCGAGCGCCGCCATGCCGCTGGAATAGCGAAACAGCTTCAGGAGCCGCACGACCCGGAGGAACAGGAACGACGACAGGTCGATGGCCACGAAAGGCGCCGCTGCCAGCGGCAGGATCACCATGCCGTCGATGAGCGCCGCCGGGGTCAGCGCATAGCGCAGGCGCGCCTTCCAGTGCGGCAGCCCGTGATAGCGCGGATGCTCGACGGCCGACCAGATCCGCGCCGCGTATTCGACGGCGAACAGCAACAGCGTCGCCACTTCGATGACGACGAACAGCGTCTCGTGGCCACGCCGGATCTCCGGGCTGGTTGCTGCAAGTCCGATGACGACGTTGAAGACGACCAGCGCGATCAGCGCGTAGCGCAGCGCCAGCGCCCACGGATCGGGCGATCCGTCGCTCTCCAGCAGGAAGTAGGCCTTGCGCCGGGCCCTCTCGCGCCAGCCCATCGGGGCCGGACGCGCCACCGAAATGGGCGAGCGCCTGCGACCGTTCCCCGGTCCACGCCCCGCGGTGCGGCCGTCCGATGCCATACAGCCCCTCCCCGCTTCGCGTGCCCGTACGACCGGACCCGGCGCCTCCCCCGATCGGCCGACATCACCGGATCGACGAGAATGGACCCCGGACCGACGACCTTGCGCCGTTTCGTCGCGTCCGGATCGACGCGACCCGGACAGGAAACACTTTAGCCGACGGCCGCGACGGCCGCCTCGACCGCGGCGATGGCGGCAGCCGCATCGGCGGCGTTCGGACCGCCGGCCTGGGCGAGATCCGGCCGTCCGCCGCCGCCCTTGCCGCCGAGCGCCTCGGATCCGGCGCGTACCAGATCGACGGCGTTGAACCGGCCCGTCAGGTCGCTGGTCACGCCCACCACGATGCCAGCCTTGCCGTCGTCGGCGCGGCCGATGACCGCCACGACACCGGATTCGATCTTCCGCTTGGCGTCGTCGACCAGGCTCTTCAGGTCCTTGCCGCCGATCCCGTCGACGATGCGGCCCATGAAGCGGATCGAGCCGACCGTCTTCACCTCGTCGCCGCCGCCGGCGACCGCCGGCCCGGCGAGCGCGAGCTTCTTGCGGACGTCGGCGAGTTCGCGCTCCAGTCGGCGCTTGTCCTCCATGAGGGCGGCGGCGCGCTCGACCACGTCGGCAACCGACACCTTCAGTGCGCCGGCGACCTCGCGCAGGCGCTGGTCCTGCCCCTCCAGGTAGCGGCGCGCGTGATCGGCGGTGAACGCCTCGATGCGGCGCACGCCGGCCGACACGGCCGATTCGGAGGCGACCGTCACTAGCCCGATCTCGCCGGTGCGACCGACATGGGTGCCGCCGCACAGCTCCATCGAGTAGACCCGCTCGCGCCCGTCGGCGGCCGCCTCGTGGCCCATCGACACGACCCGGACCTCGTCGGAATATTTCTCGCCGAACAGCGCCATCGCGCCCGCCGCGACGGCATCCTCCAGCGCCATCAGACGGGTAGAGACGCGGTCGTTCTGCAGCACGATGCGGTTGGCTATGTCCTCGATCCTGGCGAGGTCTTCCGCCGAGATCGGCTTGTTGTGGGAGAAGTCGAAGCGCAGCCGGTCGGGGGCGACGAGCGAGCCCTTCTGGGCGACATGGGTGCCGAGCACCTGCCGCAGCGCCTCGTGGATGAGATGGGTGGCGGAATGGTTGGCGCGGATCGACGTGCGGCGCGCCGCCTCGATCGCCAGGTCCACCGCCAGGTCGCGGACGAGGACGCCCTCCTCGACGGTGCCGAGGTGCACGAAGACGCCGTCGGCCTTCTTCTGGGTGTCGGTCACCCGGAAGCGCACGCCCTGGGCGGAGATGGTGCCGGTGTCGCCGACCTGGCCACCCGATTCGCCGTAGAACGGCGTCTGGTTCAGCACCACGGCGCCGCTCATGCCGGTCTCGAGCTGGTCGACCTCCTTGCCGTCGGCGACCAGCGCGGTGACGATCGCCTCGGCGACGTCCGTCTCGTAGCCGAGGAAGTCTGTCGCCCCGACCCGGTCCTTGACCGCAAACCAGACGGTCTCGACGGCGGCGTCGCCGGAGCCGGACCAGGCCTTGCGGGCCTCGGCGCGCTGGCGCTCCATCGCCGCGTCGAAGCCGGCGACATCGACGGTGAGGCCGCGGCCGCGCAGCGCGTCCTGGGTGAGGTCGAGCGGGAAGCCGTAGGTGTCGTAGAGCTTGAACGCCGTCTCGCCGTCGAGCGTCGCGCCCTGTCCAAGCGGCTCGGTCGCCTCGTCGAGCAGCGCAAGACCGCGCTCCAGCGTGCGGCGGAAGCGCTCCTCCTCGAGCTCCAGCGTCTCGGCGATCATGTCCTCGGCGCGGCCGAGCTCCGGATAGGCGCGGCCCATTTCGCGGACCAGCGTCCGCACCAGCCTGAAGATCACCGGATCGCGCGCGCCCAGGAGCTGGGCGTGGCGCATGGCGCGCCGCATGATCCGGCGCAGCACGTAGCCGCGGCCCTCGTTGGACGGCATCACCCCGTCGGCGATGAGGAAGCTCGTCGCACGCAGATGGTCGGCGATCACCTTGTGGCTGACCGCCTGGGCCCCTTCGGCCGGAACGCCGATGAGGTCCTCCGAGGCGCCGATCAGCGCGCGGAACAGGTCGATGTCGTAGTTGTCGTGGACGCCCTGGAGGACCGCGGCGACGCGTTCCAGCCCCATGCCGGTGTCGATCGACGGCTTCGGCAGGGCCAGCCGCTCGCCGCCCGGCTGCTGGTCGAACTGCATGAACACGAGGTTCCAGATCTCGATGAACCGGTCGCCGTCCTCGTCGGGCGAGCCGGGCGGACCGCCCGGAACGTCCGGACCGTGGTCGAAGAAGATTTCCGAGCACGGTCCGCAGGGGCCGGTGTCGCCCATCTGCCAGAAGTTGTCGGAGGTGGCGATCCGGATGATCCGGTCCTCCGGCAGCCCGGCGATCTTCTTCCAGAGGTCGTAGGCCTCGTCGTCCTCGGAATAGACGGTGGCGATCAGCCGGTCGGCCGGCAGCCCGAACTCCTTGGTGACCAGGTTCCAGGCGAGCTCGATCGCCCGGTCCTTGAAATAGTCGCCGAAGGAGAAGTTGCCCATCATCTCGAAGAAGGTGTGGTGGCGGGCCGTGTAGCCGACGTTGTCGAGGTCGTTGTGCTTGCCGCCGGCGCGCACGCACTTCTGGGCGGTCACGGCGCGCGGGATGGCGCGGTGCTCGTGGCCGGTGAAGACGTTCTTGAACTGCACCATTCCGGCGTTGGTGAACATCAGCGTCGGGTCGTTGCGCGGGACGAGCGAGCTCGACGGCGCGATCTCGTGACCCTCACGCGCAAAATAGTCCAGGAAGTGGGACCGGATTTCGTTGACGCCGCTCATGAAACTGCCCGTTGGTACCGGCGGCTCCCGCCGGATCTTCGTTTTGCCGGATTTATAGACGTGCACCCGGTCCTGTCCACCGCACGTCTGCGATCGAAGTGAACGCCGGCGGCGCAACCCGGTCCGGGCGCCCGCGCGAGGGCCGTCGCCGCAGGGTGCGGTCTCCGGCCGCGGACTGCCGGTCGGCGAGCCCTGCGATGTCCGCAGGACGCATCGGGCGGAGGCGACCGGGGGTCCCCGGCGGCTGCCGCCCGGACCGAGATGTAGCACGTTCCGTGGGCTCGTCGCGCCCGGCGCGGACACCGGCGTTCCCGAGCCGCGGCGCCCAAACGCAAAGCGGCCGACCTTTCGGGGCCGGCCGTCTTCGGGACACTCGCCGCAACGCTGACGAACCCGTCGGTCCGGATCGCTGCCACCGCCGCGGGCGCAGGCCCGGTGCGTCTTCCGACCACATCGGGCTGTCTGGTCGGCCGCAGCTTCGGCATCAATGCCGTCCGCAGTCGTCTCCGGTCAGGCTGGGTCGACCCGACCAGCACAGGCTCCGGTTCACGACGAAGCCAGGTCCGATCAACCTGACGCCATGAACCGTGGCCGGCAGTAACCGTGGCCGGCGGTGAAATCCCGGAACGGGATGCGAGCGGAACGCCGGCATCCCGCTGTCCTCATCCCGCTCTAGCCGTCGGCAGCGAGGTCGGCTTCGCTGCCTTCCGCGTCCGGCTCCGCCTGGCCGACGATGCGCTCGGCGATCAGGCCGGCATTCTGCCGGATCGCCGCCTCGATCGTGGCCGCCACGTCCGGATGATCGCGCAGGAACTGCTTGGAGTTCTCGCGCCCCTGCCCGAGCCGCTGGCTGTCGTAGGAGAACCAGGCGCCGGACTTCTCGACGATGCCGCCCTTGACGCCCAGGTCGAGGAGCTCGCCCACCTTCGACACGCCCTCGCCGTACATGATGTCGAACTCGACCTCGCGGAACGGCGGGGCCAGCTTGTTCTTCACCACCTTCACGCGGGTCTGGTTGCCGACCACCTCGTCGCGGTCCTTGATCGCGCCGATGCGGCGGATGTCGAGGCGGACCGAGGCGTAGAACTTGAGCGCGTTGCCGCCGGTGGTGGTTTCCGGCGACCCGAACATGACGCCGATCTTCATCCGGATCTGGTTGATGAAGATGACCATCGTGTGCGAGCGCGAGATCGAACCGGTGAGCTTGCGCAGCGCCTGGCTCATCAGCCGCGCCTGCAGGCCGGGCAGCTGGTCGCCCATCTCGCCCTCGAGTTCGGCGCGCGGCGTGAGCGCCGCGACCGAATCGATCACCAGCACGTCGATGGCGCCGGAGCGGACCAGCGTGTCGCAGATTTCCAGCGCCTGCTCGCCGGTATCGGGCTGCGAGATCAACAGATCCTCGATCCCCACCCCGAGCTTGCGCGCATAGATCGGATCGAGCGCGTGCTCGGCGTCGATGAACGCGCAGATGCCGCCCTTCTTCTGGGCTTCCGCCACCGTGTGCAGCGCCAGCGTCGTCTTGCCGGACGATTCCGGACCGTAGATCTCGACGACGCGCCCGCGCGGCAGCCCGCCGATCCCGAGCGCGATGTCCAGGCCCAGCGAGCCGGTCGGCACGGACTCCACCTCGACCACCTGGCCGGCGCCAAGCTTCATGATGGAGCCTTTGCCGAACGAACGCTCGATCTGGGAGACCGCCGCGTCCAGCGCCTTGCTTTTGTCCATGGAGGATCCCTCGACCAACTTCAGATTCGACTGCGCCATTCGTGGTCTCCTATGTCTCACGACGCCGGGAACGTTTCA
Source organism: Amorphus sp. MBR-141 (assembly GCF_053628695.1). Taxonomy (NCBI): domain Bacteria; kingdom Pseudomonadati; phylum Pseudomonadota; class Alphaproteobacteria; order Hyphomicrobiales; family Amorphaceae; genus Amorphus; species Amorphus sp. MBR-141. The sequence continues at coordinate 184,535 of NZ_JBRJGW010000004.1, read as the reverse complement.
AACAAGCTGAGTGTACTCGTTTTGTTCATGTTCGCAATATGTTCTTTTTTCACGGTTGCAGTTTCATCCTTTCGATGGCGCCAATCGGCCGGGCCCGCGCGGCACGTTCGCTCCGCCGGACAGCCCGGAGAATCAATTCGATGGCGATTTGTCCTGCCCCTCCCGTAACATACTGCGAACCAAAAGGGGTGGGCGCCGTTGACCATCGTCGCGGTCTCGGGTCCGCACGCCCTCAGCACGATCGGGACACGCATGCTTTCCAAGTGGCAATGGATCCTCCTGCAGATCACGAGAAAGCTGTGGGTTCGCGCCAGCCTGTTCGCGGTGCTCGCCGTCATCTCGGCGCTCGCGGCCACCGTCATCGGCCCGTTCATCCCCTACGAGCTGTCGGCTTCCATCGGCGCGGACGCCGTCGACGACATCCTCAAGATCCTCGCCTCCAGCATGCTGGCGGTCACCACCTTCTCGCTGAGCGTGATGGTGACCCACTACTCGTCGGTGACCAGCAACGTGACGCCGCGCGCCACCCGGCTCCTGTTGCAGGACAGCACCGCCCAGAACGCGCTCGGGACCTTCATCGGCTCGTTCCTGTTCAGCCTCGTCGGGATCATCGCGCTGTCCACCGGGGCCTACGGCGAGCGCGGCCGGGTGATCCTGTTCGCGGTCACCACCGTCGTCGTGCTGCTGATCGTGCTGACCATGCTGCGCTGGATCGACCATCTGTCGAGCATGGGGCGGATCGAGGAACCGACCGAACGGGTGGAAGACGCCACCCGCTCCGCCCTGGCCGCCCGGGGCCGCAGCCCGACGCTGGGCGCCCGGCCGCTCGGCTCCGTTCCGCCCGACGCGGTGGCCATCTACCCGGATCGGGTCGGCTACGTGCAGCATCTGGCGATGTCGGGCCTGGCGGACATCGCCGAGGACCACGCCGTCGACATCTACATCAACGCGCCGCCCGGCCGCTTCGTCCATCCCCGGTTTCCGCTGGCCTGGGTGAACGGCAACGACATCGAGGACGCCCGCACGCTGATCGCCAGCTCGTTCTCCATCGACGACCTGCGCACCTACGACAGCGACCCGCGCTTCGGCCTGTCTGTGCTCGCCGAAATCGCCTCGCGGGCGCTCTCGCCCGGCATCAACGACCCGGGCACGGCGATCGACATCATCGGCCGCGGGGTGCGCGTTCTCGCCGAATGGCACGCGACCGCTGAGGCGGCCGAGGATGGCGAACAGCTCTATTCGCGGATCTGGATCGCCCGTCTGGAGACCGACGACCTGTTCGAGGACATGTTCACGCCGATCGCCCGCGACGGCGCGGGCTTCGCCGAGGTGCAGATCCGGCTCCAGAAGGCCTTCACGGCGCTGGCGGAGATCGGCGGCCCCGAGTTCGCCGCCTGCGCGTACCGGCAGTCGGAAATGGCGCTCAAGCGCAGCGAGGCCGCGCTCCACCTGGAGGAGGAAAAGGACCGGGTGCGCGCCGTCGCGATGGCCGCAAAAACACCGGCGCCGGATGCCGCTCGGCCATGAGTCCGCCGCGATGGTGGCTGTAAGCTCCGCCTCAGGCGGCCCCGTCCCCCCGCCGGCGCCGGCCTGACAGCCGGGCTTCCCGGGGTTCACGCGACGTGGATCTGCAGCTCGCCTTCATCCTCGCCCTCATCTTCGTCATCCACCTGGTCGGCACCCTCGCCTACGCGTTCCGCATCGCCGGCGTCCGCACCGGGCGGATCGCCACGGCGCTGTCGCTGTTCAACATCCTCGTGCTGGTGTCGCGCACGTCGAACTCGTTCCAGGGGCCGTTCATCGCCAAGCGGGTGGAGACCGACATTCTCGGCCTGGTGGCGCATCCGCTGCTGCTCGACTTCAGCCTGATCCTCGGGGCGGCCTCGCTCGCCACCATCGTCGGGGGGCTGATGATCCCCACCATGCAGCGCATCGCGGTGAGCGGCGTCGACCGCTTCGCCCGCGACCGCTCGGTGCCCCGGCTGGTCGCCCGGGCGATGGCGCCTTCGGGGCTCGCCGTGCTCAGGCGCTCGCTGGCGCTGCCGCGGCTGGCGAACCTCCGGGGCCTCAGCCCCGGTCGCGACGTTTCCTGGTCCATCCTGGTGCTGAACGTCGTGGCGAACGCCCTGTGGACGGTGGGCGTGCTCGCGGCCATCTACGCGGGCACGATCGATCCCGCCTTCCGCGTCACCGCCGCGACCCTGTCATCCATCGTCAACGGGGTTGCCACGATCGCACTGTTCGTGGTGATCGATCCCTACCTTGCCGGCCTGACCGACGACGTGGTGCGGGGCCGCGAAAGCGAACCGCGATTCCGGCGGGTCGTGGTGTGGATGGTCGCAAGCCGGCTGCTGGGAACCTTGCTCGCACAGGCGCTGCTGGTCCCCAGCGCCTACCTGATCGCCTGGATCGCGCGGCTGATCTGAGGCGGAACCGCCAGCGCGCACGGGACGCCGGCACGCGCGGAAGCCGCCCCACAATCCAATGCGGGACGGCTCCTGGTGACATCGCAGCGTCAGGCCATTTCTGATCGATCCGGCGAGTCGAGCCCGCCTGATCGGAACGGGCCCTAGCGGTAGACGGAGATGGCGCGGCCGCCGACGGTGGCGCCGTTGAAGTTGTCGGCCTGGGTCGCCAGCAGGGTGGCGACGTTGCCGCCCTCGCTGTTCTTCAGCACGATCTGCTTGCCGGACAGCTCCCAGGCCGAGACCTTGGACAGTTCCTCGCCCTGACAGCCCCGCGTCGAGGCCCGGTAGCCGCCGGTCCAGGTGGTGAGCGTCATGAACAGCTGGCAGGTTTCACCGCCGGAGGTGACGCCCCAGCCGCCGAGAAGATCCGTGCGCTGCAGTTCGAGCGCAGACGTCTGGTCGGGCAGCGCGGCGACCTGGGTTTCGGTGGCAACCTGTTCTTCCACGACCGGCTCCTGCACCGGAGGCGGGGTCGGCTCGATCGGGCGAAGCTGGCCCGAACTCACCGGCTGGCTCGGCGTGGCGGGAAGCGGGGACGCATAGCGCGTCGAGGTGCTGGAGCAGCCGGCCAGGGCAACGGCGGTGGCCAGGAGCGCGAAGGTCCATGTCTTGAAGGGCATTTCGTCAGACTTCCTATTCCGCTTCCTCGATCGGGATACAGATCCAACAACGTGTTTGGTCGCAGAAAGTTTATGCAACCTTGACGTCTGTCGGCAGTTTTTCCGGTTTTTTTTCGCACGCCCAGTCTACCGGGTCATCCATCGCTCTTTCATGACCCGCCGAAACGGCCTCAATCGGGCGCCTCGCATGCCCCGTCTTCCGGTCCAGGGCTGTCACTCCGCAGGACGTCCGGCCGCGCCGGGCGGCTTTCGGCACGGCGCGCCTACGTGCGTGCCCGTCACCACCCAGGAACGGCAAAGGTGGTGGCCGGTTTGCCGACCGCAACCCGCAGCCCGGCAGCAGCGTCGTCCAGGTCTCGTCAGGTCGGCCTGGCTCGGCCTGAAGCCGTCTTTGATCCGGGAGCTTGATCCGGGAGCGCCCCAACCCGGTCACGCGCCCGCCACACTGTGCAGTGCACAATGAGCATAGCTGGTTCCCGGCACCTTGTCTTGTTTCGGCGATCCGCCGAACCTATTCAGGGTATACGCGAGAAATCACCTGGGATGGAAGCCTGAGCGCGGGTTGTCTTCGGATTGCAGGAGCAACCAAATGCCGCACCGCAACATAAACATCACCGATCGGACCGGCCTGTGCCGGCGCCTGCGGACAAGCGACGAAGAAAGCTTCCGCGAGCATCTTCTGCGCCTCGATACCATCACCCGGCGCGGCCGCTTCGGCCTCGCCGTTTCCGAGCATTTCCTCGAAGCCTACGCCGCACGCACGATGGCGAGCGAAGCGATCCTGTATGGATATTTCGAGGACGAGGTCCTGCGCGGCGTGTCCGAACTGCATCCGCTGGGGACGATGGACATCGCCACGGCGGAAGCGGCCTTTTCGGTGGAGCGCGACTGGCAGGGCCGGGGAATCGGCTCGACGCTCATGGAGCGCATTCTGGCCGCGGCCTGCGCGCGCAGCATCCGCCGGGTCATCGTGACCTGCCAGGCCTCCAACCGCACCATGCGCCGCCTCGCGGCCGGCTTCGCCGCCGATCTGGAGATCATCGGCGACGAGGTCGTCGGGCACGTGTCCACCCCGCGTCCGACCGCCTTCACCTTTGCGCGCGAGGCGATCGAGGAAAGCTACAACGTCGCCAACGTCATGTTCGACGTGGGCCGGCTGCTGACCGCGCGCGGCTGACCGGCAGGACGCCTGCGCGTATTCGCGGCGATCAGGCGTCCCTGCTCACCTAGAGCATCGACGGCAGGACGCGGTCCGGCGGGCGATGCCCGTCCATGAAGGTGCGGATGTTGATGATCACCTTCTCGCCCATGTCGATGCGGCCCTCGATGGTCGCCGACCCCATGTGCGGCAACAGGACGACCTTGCCCGTCCGCGTCAGCGCCATCAGCTTGGGATTGACCGCCGGCTCGTGCTCGAACACGTCCAGCCCGGCGCCGGCGAGGTCGCCGGCCTCCAGGAGCCGAATCAGCGCCGTCTCGTCCACCACGTCGCCGCGGGCGGTGTTGACGATGTAGGCCTCGGGCCGCATCAGCTTCAGCCGGCGCGCCGACAGGAGGTGGAAGGTCGCCGGGGTGCGCGGGCAGTGCACCGACACCACGTCCATCCGGGCCAGCATCTGGTCGAGGCTGTCCCAGTAGGTGGCCTCCAGGCTTTCCTCAAGGTCGGAGGAAACGCGCCGGCGGTTGTGGTAGTGGATCGACATGCCGAAGGCCTTCGCCCGCCGCGCCACCGCGGTTCCGATCCGGCCCATGCCGACGATGCCGAGGCGCTTGCCCCAGATGCGCCGCCCCAGCATCCAGGTCGGCGACCACCCGCCCCATTCGTCCGCCTCGACCGCGCGGATGCCGTCGATCAGCCGGCGCGGCACGGCCAGCATCAGCGCCATGGTCATGTCGGCGGTGTCCTCGGTGAGGACGCCCGGGGTGTTGGTCACGGTGATGCCGCGGTTGGTCGCGGTGTCGACGTCGATGTTGTCCACACCGTTGCCGAAGTTCGCGATCAGGCGGAGATTCGGGCCGGCCTGGGACAGCACCGCCGCATCGATGCGATCGGTGATCGTCGGCACAAGGACGTCGGCGGTCTTCGCCGCTTCGACGAGCTCGGCCTGGGTCAACGGCCGATCGTCGAGATTGAGCCGCGTCTCGAAGAGCTCGCGCATGCGGGTCTCAACGGCATCCGGCAATTTCCGGGTGACCACCACCAGAGGCTTTTTCTTTGCCATCGCGCGCCACTCGCCAGAGCTGTTGAAGCTTCCTTTACCCTATACCGGCAAGCGTCCATCTCAGCAGACGGCCACCCCCCGGCACAAGGTCAGAACGTCTAGCAGACCGCGCCTGAAACTCAACTCGGCACTGTGCGCCCGCCGCAACGGTGGCTGATGGGCGGGCGGGCCGGATCGGGAGGCACGCCCGGGACAGCCGCACACACCGACGCGAGGAAACGCCCCGTGACCGCCCCTTCCGACACCCCGATTTGATCGCCGCCGGGGATCGGCTAGGGTTCCAGGATCCACCCATGAGCCAGGCAGTGTCCCTATTGACCCAAGCACTCACGCGCCGGCGCTGGCTCGCCGGCCTGTTCTTCGCCGCAGGCATCGTTGCGTGCCTGCCTCTTGCCGCCCACGCCCAGACGCCCGGCACCGTCCAGAAGGGACCGAGCGGCCTGCCGCTGCCGCGCTTCGTGAGCCTGAAGTCAAACGAGGTGAACGTGCGTGCCGGTCCCGGCACCGACTACGCGGTGAAATGGACCTTCAAGCGGACCGGATGGCCCGTGGAGGTCGTCCAGGAGTTCGACAACTGGCGCCGCATCCGTGATTCGGACGGCGCGGAGGGCTGGGTCTATCACAGCCTGCTGGCGTCGCGCCGCACCGCGCTCGTGGCCCCCTGGCGCACCGACCCGGTGCCGCTCTACGCGGGCCGGGACGACACTGGACGCGTCGCGGCCCTGCTGGAGCCGAAGGTGCTGGGCGACGTCAAGGCCTGCGACGGGGTCTGGTGCGAGGTGTCCGGCACCAACTGGCAAGGCTTCATCTCGCAGAAGACGCTGTTCGGGGTCTACCCGAACGAGACCTTCGACTGACCGCCAGCCCCGCCCCTGCGACCCGTGCACCCCAAACGCAAATCGGCGCCCCGAGGGCGCCGATCACACAGTCTGGCCAGTGGACTGGGCCGACGAACCGTCGGTCTAGCTGCGCTGGATCGGCCGGATGCGCACCACCACGTCGACGCGGACGATCTCCATGCCTTCCGGCGGGGTCGGAACGTCGTCGATCGACAGGCCGCTGCCGGGAATGTCGACCACCGAATTGTCCAGCTCGTTGAAGAAGTGGTGATGGTCGGTGACGTTGGTGTCGAAATAGGTCTTGGTGCCGTCCACCGCGACTTCCCGAAGGAAGCCGGCCTGGGTGAACTGGTGCAGCGTGTTGTAGACGGTCGCGAGCGACACCGGCACGCGGGCCGAAATCGCCTCCTCGTGCAGCTGCTCCGCCGAAATGTGACGGTTGCCGTGCCGATACAGGATGTCGGCGAGCGCGACGCGCTGGCGTGTCGGACGGAGCCCTGCTTCACGAAGCATCGATTTGATGTCGCGCGCAGTCGCGGCCGCATGAAGGTGGTCGTGATGCGAGCGGGCAACCTGCATCGCTGTCTCCTTGTCTCCGACGGTGGTCCGAACGCGTGGGCGTCCAGTGTAGCCGAAACAAAGCCGTGCCTGTTCCGGCCGATTGGTACAACAGTCAATATCGTTGCGTATGTAACCGTATTAAAAGCCGATCACAATAGTCTAAATTAGCAGCGCGCACCGCCTGCCGCAACATTCCCCCGATGGCCCGGCCACGATGTCGCAGCCGCCGGTCGAGACAGCCCTCCGCAACGGTGGCTTTGCGACCCGGATTGCCTGTGTTAGGAACTCGCCCGTCGCGTGTTCCTCGCGATTGTTCACAGAACGCGGGACGGGGAACGGGGCGGCGAGAGCCTCGAGCGGAATGGCGTGCCGGACGGTACCGCCGCAACGCGCTCGGGCCAAGGGGAAACAAGGAATCTATACCGGCATGACCACTGAAGAACGCCGCTCCAGTTTCGAGTACGAAGATCTCCTGGCGTGCGGTCGCGGTGAGCTGTTCGGTCCCGGCAACGCGCAGCTTCCGCTTCCGCCGATGCTGATGTTCGATCGCATCTCGTCGATCGGCGAGGACGGCGGCGCGCACGGCAAGGGCCACATCACCGCCGAACTTGAAGTGCGGCCCGACCTCTGGTTCTTCGCCTGCCACTTCAAGGGCGACCCGGTGATGCCGGGCTGCCTGGGCCTCGACGCCCTGTGGCAGATGCTCGGCTTCCACCTTGGCTGGCTCGGTGCGCCGGGCCGCGGACGCGCCCTGTCGACGAGCGAAGTGAAGTTCACCGGCATGGTGCTGCCGACGGTGAAGAAGCTCGAGTACGGCGTCGATGTGAAGCGCATCATGCGGTCGCGACTGACCCTCGGCATCGGCGACGGGTGGGTGAAGGCCGACGGAGAGCAGATCTTCAGCGCCCAGGGGCTGCGGGTCGGCCTCTTCGTGGACGAAGCACCGGCCGCCGCCTGATCAGCGAGCCGCCTGCCCTGCCGGCGGCTTGACTGGAACGAACGGCAGCCTTGTGGCTGCGGCCTGGTCGCTCCAGCTTATAGGAATTGGTCACGATCGCGGGCGATGGGTGCCATCACCCATCCTGATCGTGCTCCAGAGGCATTTGGACTCGCCGGGAGGTCCAGGAAATGATCAGCTTCGATGTGATGGAGCACCGGGCAGGCGCCGTCGCCCGCCCCGGCCGCTTCAGCGCCGGCGAACACCTACGGAGGCCTGAATGAGACGTGTCGTCGTCACCGGCATGGGGATCGTGTCGTCGATCGGCAACAACACCGATGAGGTTCTGGCCTCGCTGCGCGACGCCAGGCCAGGCGTGGTGCGGGCAGAGAAATATGCCGAACTCGGGTTCCGCTCGCAGGTTCACGGCGCGCCGACGCTGAACGCGGAAGACGTCGTCGACCGCCGGGCCATGCGCTTCCACGGCGGCGGCACCGCCTGGAACCATGTCGCCATGGACCAGGCCATCGCCGACGCAGGGCTGGAGGAGAACGAGATCTCCAACATCCGCACCGGCATCATCATGGGCTCCGGCGGACCGTCGACCCGGACGATCGTCGAGGCGGCCGACATCACCCGCGACAAGGGTCCGCGCCGCGTCGGACCGTTCGCGGTCCCGAAGGCGATGTCGTCCACCGCATCGGCGACACTCGCCACCTGGTTCAAGATCAAGGGTCTCAACCACTCGATCGCCGCCGCCTGCGCAACCACCAACATCTGCATCGGCTCGTCTTACGAGCAGATCCAGATGGGCAAGCAGGACATCATGTTCGCCGGCGGCTGCGAGGAGCTGGACTGGACGCTGTCCGTCCTGTTCGACGCCATGGGCGCCATGTCCAGCAAGTACAACGACACGCCGGCCAAGGCCTCGCGCGCCTATGACGCGAACCGCGACGGCTTCGTCATTTCCGGCGGCGCCGGCGTGCTGGTGCTTGAAGAGCTCGAACACGCCAAGGCGCGCGGCGCGACCATTCACGCCGAGATCGTCGGCTACGCCCACACCTCCGACGGCGTCGACATGGTGGCACCGTCCGGTGAAGGCGGCGCGCGTTGCATGCGCCTGGCCGTCGACCAGGCCGGCTGCACGATCGATTACATCAACCCGCACGCGACCTCGACGCCGATCGGCGACCTGCGCGAGATCGAGGCGATCCAGACCGTGTTCGGCGACAACATTCCGCCCATTTCGGCGACCAAGTCCCTGACCGGTCACTCGCAGGGGGCCGCGGGCGTCCACGAGGCGATCTACTCGCTCCTGATGATGAAGAACCGCTTCATCTGCGAATCGGCCAACATCGAAACGATTGATCCGGCGTTTGCGAACATGCCGATCGTGCGTGAGCGTCAGGACAACGTCGATCTGGAATGCGTCATGTCGAACGCCTTCGGGTTCGGCGGCACCAATGCGTCCATCGTGTTGAAGCGCTACGACGGGTAGTCGGCTCCGGGCCCTTGCCCGGCGTCCCTTAGACATCGGAACGGCAAGAGCGGAACGGACCGTTCTGCTCCAGGAGGTTGATCGAATGGCGGGAGTGATGGCGGGCAAGCGCGGCCTCGTGATGGGCGTCGCGAACAACCATTCGATCGCTTGGGGTATCGCCAAGCGCCTCGCCGACGAGGGCGCCGAAGTTGGCTTCACGTATCAGGGCGACCAGTTCGGCCGGCGCGTGAAGCCGCTGGCCGATTCCGTGAACTCGCCGTTCGTGGTGCCGTGCGATGTGGAGGACACCGCCTCCGTCGACGCCGTGTTCGAGACGGTGCGGGAGACGTGGGGCTCGATGGACTTCCTCGTCCACGCGATCGCCCATTCCGATCGCAACGAGCTCAAGGGCCGCTACTGCGACACCAGCCGCGAGAATTTCGTGCGCACCATGGTGATCTCCTGCTTCTCGTTCACCGAGGCGGCCAAGCGCGCCGCCGCGCTGATGACCGACGGCGGCTCGATCGTGACGCTCACCTACGGCGGCGCCAGCCGCGTCATGCCGAACTACAACGTGATGGGCGTCGCCAAGGCCGCGCTCGAATCGTCGGTGCGTTATCTCGCCTCCGACCTCGGCGAGCAGAACATCCGCGTCAACGCGATCTCGGCAGGTCCCGTGCGCACGCTCGCCGGCGCCGGCGTCACCGACGCGCGGCTGATGTTCAACTACCAGCGCAAGCACGCGCCGCTGCGCCGCACGGTGACCATCGACGAGATCGGCGGCACCGGCCTGTACCTGCTGTCGGACCTGTCGAGCGGCGTGACCGGCGAGATCCACTTCGTCGATTCCGGCTACAACATCATCTCCATGCCGCAGCTCGACGAGCTCAAGGCCGAAGAGCGCCGCGAGCTGGTCGAGGAAGAGATGGAGGCGGCGGGGCGGCCGATCGAGCCGACCCGCGCGAGCGGATGAGCCAGTCCGGCCGCGCGGTCGGCGCGGCGGACCGTCTGCTGATCAAGATCTGCGGGCTGACCGATGCGGCCGCCGTCGACGCCGCCCTCGATGCCGGCGCGGACATGATCGGCCTCGTGTTCTTTCCGCCGAGCCCACGCCACCTGTCGCTTCAAGACGGCGCCGCGCTGGCCGCGCGCGCCCGGGGCCGCGCCGGGATCGTGGCGCTGACCGTCGATGCCGACGATCAGACGCTGGCGGACATCGTGCGCACCGTGGCGCCGACCATGCTGCAGTTCCATGGGTCGGAGAGCCCCGACCGCGTCCGCGCGGCGCAGGCCGCCCACGGGCTGCCCGTGATGAAGGCAATCGGCATCGCGACATCGGCCGACCTCGCCCGCCTCGACCTCTACCGCGATGTCGCCGATCACCTGCTGCTGGACGCCAAGCCGCCCCGGGACGCGACCCGTCCCGGCGGTAACGGCGCCGCCTTCGACTGGTCGCTGCTCGCCACGCTTGACCCGAATTTGCGGTTCATGCTTTCCGGAGGGCTGGATCCCGACAGTGTCGCGGACGCGGTCATGCGCAGACGCCCCGCTGCGATCGACGTCTCGTCGGGCGTGGAGGCCGCGCCTGGCCGCAAGGACCCAGCCCTGATTGCCGCCTTCGTGGCTGCGGCGCGCAGGGCGGAGCGAGAGGGTTCGGGCCGCCTGCCCTATCGCGAGACCGCCTGACCGCCGCCAGCCGAGCGACCTGTCCCGAAACCCGAGCGAGCCGACCGCCGTGACCCACAAGCCGAACACCTTCCGATCCGGACCCGACGCCTCCGGCCATTTCGGCGTCTTCGGCGGCCGGTTCGTCGCCGAAACCCTGATGCCGTTGATCCTGGAGCTGGAGGCCGCCTACCGCGCCGCCCAGGCCGATCCGGCCTTCCAGGCCGAGCTCGACGGGCTGCACGCGACCTACACCGGCCGCCCGAGCCCGCTCTACTTCGCCGAGCGGCTGACCGAGGAACTCGGCGGCGCCAAGGTCTACTTCAAGCGCGACGAGCTGAACCACACCGGCTCCCACAAGATCAACAACTGCCTCGGCCAGATCCTGCTCGCCCGCCGCATGGGCAAGACGCGCATCATCGCCGAGACCGGCGCCGGCCAGCACGGCGTCGCGACCGCGACCGTCTGCGCGCGCTTCGGCCTGCCCTGCGTGGTCTACATGGGCGCCACCGACGTGGAGCGGCAGAAGCCCAACGTGTTCCGCATGAAGCTCCTCGGCGCCGAGGTGATTCCGGTGACGTCGGGTGCCGGCACGCTGAAGGACGCCATGAACGAGGCGCTGCGCGACTGGGTCGCCAACGTCGACAGCACCTACTACCTGATCGGCACGGCCGCCGGTCCGCACCCCTATCCGGAGCTCGTCCGCGACTTCCAGTCGGTGATCGGCCGGGAGACCCGCGACCAGATCCTCGAGGCCGAGGGACGGCTGCCGGACCAGCTCGTCGCCTGCGTCGGCGGCGGCTCCAACGCCATCGGCCTGTTCCATCCCTTCCTCGACGATCCCGGCGTGGCGATCACCGGCGTCGAGGCGGGCGGCGACGGGCTCGACGGCGACCGGCACTGCGCCTCTCTGACGGCCGGGCGGCCGGGCGTCCTGCACGGCAACCGCACCTACCTGCTGCAGGACGACGACGGCCAGATCCTCGAAGGCCATTCGATTTCGGCCGGCCTGGACTATCCGGGCATCGGCCCGGAGCATTCGTGGCTGAAGGAATCCGGCCGCGTGACCTATGTGCCCATCGGCGACCAGGAGGCCCTGGAGGCGTTTGCGCTGTGCGCGCGCACCGAGGGCATCCTGCCGGCGCTCGAGCCCTCCCACGCCCTCGCTCAGGTCGCCAAGATGGCGCCGGGCATGGACAAGGACCAGGTCATCGTCATGAATCTGTGCGGCCGCGGCGACAAGGACGTCCACACCATCGCCAAGACCATGGGATGGGACCTGTGACCGTCGCCCGCCTCGACGCCCGCTTCGCGAAGCTGAAGGCCGAAGGCCGCGCCGGTCTCGTCACCTTCCTCACCGCCGGCGACCCCGATCAGGCCGCCAGCCAGGCCATGCTCGACGGCCTGCCGGCCGCCGGCGCCGACGTGATCGAGCTCGGCATGCCGTTCACCGATCCGATGGCCGACGGGCCGGCGATCCAGGCGGCCTCGCTGCGGGCACTCAAGGCCGGGCAGACGGTGCCGAAGACGCTCGACATGGTGCGCGCCTTCCGGCGCACCGACGACGAGACGCCGATCGTGCTGATGGGCTATTTCAACCCGATCCACTCCTACGGCCGCGACCGCTTCCTCGCCGATGCGATTGAGGCCGGCGTCGACGGGCTGATCATCGTCGACCTGCCGCCGGAGGAGGACAGCGAGCTCTGCCTGCCGGCGCTGAAGGCCGGCCTTGCCTTCATCCGGCTGGCAACGCCGACCACCGACGAGACGCGCCTGCCGGTGGTGCTCGCCAACACCTCCGGCTTCGTCTACTACGTGTCCATCGCAGGCGTCACCGGCACCGCCGCGCCCGATCCGGCGCGGGTGTCGGCGGCCGTCCAGCGGATCAAGGGGCACACCCCCCTTCCCGTGGCGGTCGGCTTTGGAGTAAGGACGCCCGAACAGGCGCGCGAGATCGCCGCCGCGGCCGATGCCGTCGTCGTCGGCTCCGCGCTGGTCGGCGCCGTCGCAAATTCGCTCGATGACGGCGGTAAGGTAACGGCAGCGACCGTGCCCGCCGTGCTTGATATGGTGCGCAGTCTGTCCGACGGGATCCGCACCGCGCGCACCGGCGCAGCCGCCTGAGAGCGCGTCCACGCATGACCGAGGGGTTTCACCCGTGAACTGGATCAACAGCGTCATCCGGCCGAAGATCAGCTCCTTCCTGAACAAGCGGGAGGTGCCCGAGAAGCTCTGGATCAAGTGTCCGGAGACCGGCGAGATGGTGTTCCACCGCGATCTCGAGGCCAACCAGTTCGTGGTGCCGAACTCCGGCGTCCACATGCGCATTCCGGTCAGCCGGCGGCTCGAACTGCTGTTTGACGAGAGCGCCTTCGAGACCATCGCGACGCCGTCGGTCGTGGCCGACCCGCTGAAGTTCCGCGACGAGCGTCGCTATTCCGAACGGCTGAAGGACGCGCGCACCAAGACCGGCCGCGACGATGCCGTCGTGGTCACCCGCGGCCGCATCGAGACGATGGACACCGTCGTCACGGTGCAGGACTTCAACTTCATGGGCGGCTCGCTCGGCATGGCGGCCGGCGAGGCGCTGATCACCGGCCTCGACCTCGCCCGCCACGAGCACCTGCCGTTCGTGCTGTTCGCCGCCTCCGGCGGCGCGCGCATGCAGGAGGGCATCCTGTCGCTCATGCAGATGCCACGCACCACCGCGGCGGTGATGGCGCTGAAGGAAGCCGGCCTGCCCTACATCGTCGTGCTGACCAACCCGACCACCGGCGGCGTCACCGCCTCCTACGCGATGCTGGGCGACATCCACATCGCCGAGCCCGGCGCGCTGATCGGCTTCGCCGGCCCCCGCGTCATCGCCCAGACCATCCGCGAGAAGCTGCCCGAGGGCTTCCAGCGCGCCGAGTACCTGCTCGAGCACGGGATGGTCGACATGGTCGTCCACCGCCACGAGATGCGTGCGACGCTGGCGCGGATCCTGCGCCTCCTGACGCATCAGCCGGACCCCGCGACGCTGCCGGTTCCGCTCGCCGAGGCGTCGCTGGCGGCCGGCGACGGCACCGCCGACACGGCAGTCGCCGCCGACGGCGTCCCCGCAGACCAGACAGCCTAAGCCGTACCTTTCATGGATCACACCAACGCCATCCTGGAGCGCCTGCTGACGCTCCACCCGAAAGTCATCGATCTGTCGCTCGAGCGGATGACGCTGCTGCTCGACGCGCTCGGCAATCCGGAAAAGCGGCTGCCGCCGACGATCCACATCGCCGGCACCAACGGCAAGGGCTCGACGACGGCCTTCCTGCGCGCCGCGCTGGAGGCCGACGGCAAGGCCGTGCACGTATACACCTCGCCCCATCTGGTGCGGTTCAACGAGCGCATCCGCCTCGCGGCCCCCGACGGCGGCCATTTCGTCGACGACGGGATGCTGACCGATGCGCTCGAACGGGCCGAGCGCGCCAACGACGGCGCGCCGATCACCTTCTTCGAGATCACCACCGCCGCCGCCTTCCTGCTGTTCTCAGAGATGCCGGCGGACGTGCTGCTGCTGGAGACCGGCCTCGGCGGACGGCTCGACGCGACGAACGTCGTCGATCAGCCGCTGGTCTCGGTCATCACCCAGATCGGGCTCGACCACCAGCGCTTCCTGGGCGACACCGTCGAGGCGATCGCCGAGGAGAAGGCCGGCATCATCAAGCGCGAACGGCCGGTCGTGGCTGCCCCCCAGTCCGACGCCATCACCGCGGTGATCGAGCGGGCGGCCGCGCGCGCCCGCGCACCGCTCCATCTCGGCGGCCAGGAATGGTCGGTGATGGAGGAGCGGGGCCGGCTCATCTACCAGGACGAGACGGCGCTCTTCGACATGCCGCCGCCGCGCCTGCCGGGCCGCCACCAGATCACCAACGCCGGCACGGCGATCGCCGCGCTGCGCGCCGGCGGGCTGTGGTCCGGTCTCGACAGCGCCGAGAAGGCGCTGCAGAACGTCGAGTGGCCGGCGCGCCTGCAACGCCTCACCCGCGGCAAGATCGTCGACGCCGCCATGCCCGGCGCCGAGATCTGGCTCGACGGCGGACACAATCCGGATGCCGGCGAAGCGCTCGCCGCGTTCATGGCCGATCTCGAAGACCGGGTCTCCCGCCCGCTGTTCCTGATCAGCGGCATGCTGGCCACCAAGGATCCGGTCGGCTTCTTCCGGCCGTTCTCGGGCCTCGTCCGGCACGTCTTCACGGTGACGGTGTTCGGTTCGGAAGCGGCGATCCAGCCGGGGCCGCTGGCCGACCTCGCCGAGACGGCCGGGGTGACAGCCGAACCGGTGTCGAGCGTGCTCACCGCGCTGCGGCTGCTGTCGGAGAGCTGGCGGTTCGAGCCGCCACCGCGCATCCTCATCTGCGGATCGCTCTACCTGGCCGGCGACGTGCTGGCCCAGAACGGGACGCCGCCCGTCTGAGGCGTCACGCCCTGCGGAACGCGCCCCGGGCGCGGGCGATTTCGGCCGGTGCATGCCCACGAAATCGGCAACAAGTCCTTGAATTCACAACAGACATGGTTCGCCAGATCATGTATGGTCGCGCCCGTTCCGGCTGCCGACGGCGACCGCCGGAACCGATCGTCCGCTCCCGGAAACGGAGCCGGGAAAGGAGACCGCAATGAGCCTTGATGCCGATGTCCTGGTCGATCGCCGCAGGCTGCGCCGGTCGGTTACGGTCTGGCGCGCGCTTGCGGTCGTGGCGATCGTGGCGGCGATCGCCGGGATCGCCTTCGCCGTCCTGGGCGGCGACACACTCGGCCGGAACGCCCCGCAGATTGCGCGGCTGCCCATCGAAGGCGTGATCACCGACGACCGCGACACCGTCGAACTGATCGACAAGCTGGCGCTGAACGACAACGTCAAGGGCGTGATCCTCTACATCAATTCGCCGGGCGGCAGCACCACCGGCGGCGAGGTCACCTACAACGCGCTGCGCAAGCTGGCGGAAAAGAAACCCGTCGTCGCCCAGATTGGCACGCTTGGTGCTTCCGCAGGATACATGATCGCGCTCTCGGCCGACCACATCGTCGCCCGTTACACGTCGCTGACGGGCTCGATCGGCGTGCTCATGCAGTACGGGCAGATCCACGACCTGCTCGCCAAGCTCGGCGTCGAGGTCAACATGGTCCACAGCGGCCCGTTGAAGGCCGAGCCCTCCCCCTTCGACCCCGCCCCGCCGGCCGCCGTCGACATGCTGCAGGGCATCGTGATGGATTCCTACGACTGGTTCGTGGGCCTGGTCGTGGAGCGCCGCAAGCTCGATGACGCGACGGCCCGCGGCCTCGCCGACGGACGCGTCTTCACCGGCCACCAGGCCCTGGAGGCCAAGCTCATCGACGAGATCGGCGACCAGGCGCAGGCCGTCGACTGGCTCGGCCGCGAGCGTGGCGTCGACGTCACCTTGCCGGTGCGGACCTGGGAGACGACCGACGAATTCGAGGATCTTCCGTTCACCTCGCGGATCGCCTACGGGATCGCCGATCGGCTGCTTGGCGCCGTCGGCCTCGATGGCGCGCGTGCCTTTTCACTTGGTGGGCCCGTGCAGCTTGACGGTCTGGTGTCCCTTTGGCACGGTCCAAATCCACCCGAAGACGTTGGGCGACAGAGGCGGGTCCCATGATCAAATCGGAATTGGTGCAGCGGATTGCTGAGCAGAACCCGCATCTCTACCAGCGTGACGTCGAGAACATCGTCAACGCGATCCTCGACGAGATTTCCGATGCCATGACCCGCGGGGACCGGGTGGAGTTGCGCGGCTTCGGCGCCTTTTCCGTGAAGAGTCGACCGCCGCGGATCGGGCGCAATCCGCGCACCGGCGATCAGGTCGACGTCGATGCGAAACACGTCCCGTTCTTCAAGACGGGCAAGGAGATGCGCGAGCGTCTCAACAACGGATACGACGGGGAATAGTGCCTTCCGATCGGGCTCAGACGCCGGATCGACGGGATGGCGCCGTGCCTCGATTCTAGAGCGGGATGCGGGCGCAAGACCGGCGCCCACTGTTCCTCCTCCCGCTCCAGGTGTTATCGTTCGACCGCGGGCTGATCAGGAGACTGTACCGTCGTGAAGCGCTTTATCGAGACCCTGATCTTCCTTCCCATCGCCGTCCTCCTTGCGCTGCTGGCGGTCGCCAACCGGGGGCCCGTGCGCCTGTCCCTCGACCCCTTCCGGCCGGCCGAGAGCGGACTGGCGATCTCCATTCCGCTCTACTGGGTGATCTTCGCGTGCCTGGCCATCGGCGTCGTGCTCGGCGGCGTGTCGGTCTGGCTGCGCCAGGGACGCTTCCGCCGGGAAGCCCGCCGGAAGCGGGCCGAGGCCCGTCATCTTCGCGAGGAGGTCGAGACGATCCGCAAGGCTCCGCCGGAGCCGACCGTGGCGGCCCTGCCCGCCTCCCGTCGCGCTGCGCCGCTGGGCCTCACCCACCGCGCCTGACGCCGCCCTCGGCCCTGCGCCAATCGCTTGAAGCAGATCTCGATCTGGACCACTGTGGCTCGGTGCAGAACGCCGGCGGAAACGTCTGTGTCCCCTCGTTCCCGCGCCGCGCCAGCCCGGTCTGCTGCCATCACCCAGGAGGGCCTATGCGTATCCGATCTTGGATCGTCGCGACCGGTCTCGTCGCGATCACGGCAACGGCTGGCCAGGCCGCCGACTTTTCCTTCGCATTCGCCTGGGGCGATTTTCCCCGGTGCACGACGGGGCGGCCGCTGACGGTCGCCAGTCCGGCCTTCGAGCTCCGCAACGTGCCGCAGGGCGCGGCCAGCATACGCTTCAAGATGGTCGACCTCGCGGTTCCCAACTTCAACCACGGCGGCGGCAAGGTGGCCTACTCCGGCGGATCGACCATCGCGCCGGGCGCGTTCAAGTACAGCAGCCCCTGCCCGCCGAACGGCACCCACACCTACGAATGGACGGCGGATGTCCGCAACGCCGAGGGAAAGTCGATCGCCAAGGCAACCGCCCGCAAGAAGTATCCCTGACGCATCGCCAAGTGAGGTGAAGGCCGCGGCGCGCGGCGCTACCGGCGGCCCTCAGTCCGGGTATTCGCCATCCGGGACCCCGGCCCGCTGCAGCAGCCCCTTCAGGCAGTCCAGCTGCTCGGTCTGCAGGCGCAGCAGCGTTTCCAGCTGGCGCATGCGGACGTCGTCCATCTTCTCGTGAAGGTTCATGATCTCCACCTCGGCCTTGAGGTTGACCTCGTAGTCGTAGGTGGCGGCCAGACGGTCCTTCTGGGCCTGCCGGTTCTGGGACATCATGATCACCGGCGCCTGGATCGCCGCAAGCATCGACAGCACGAGGTTCAGGAAGACGAACGGATAGGGGTCGAACACCTCGCTCTTCGACAGCCAGACGGTGTTCAGGACGACCCAGAGCAGCAGCACCGCGAAGAACAGGATGATGAAGCTCCAGGACCCGCCGAAGGCGGCCACCCTGTCGGCCAGCCACTCGCCGAACGTCAGCTTCTCGCGGAAGCGCTCGTTGACGTTCTGGGAGATGGCCACCCGCTTCGCCACCTGGCGCAGGACGCGCTTCTCCCGCTCAGGCAGGTCCTCGTAGCCGCGCTGCAGCAGCCGCTCAGCCAGGCCCCTGACGTTCTGGTCCATTTCGATCTCTCCGAGCGCACGCCCCGCATCCGTCCCCGGTACGCCGGCCGACCTGAACCGGCATCGCGAGTCGGTCCATGGCAGCGAGCCTAGCGCCCGGATGACGGCCGGGCGAGGGCCGCGCGGTTGCGCGGCGGGGCCGAAACGCGAAACGCCCGCATCGAGGATGCGGGCGCTTGCGCGTGCTGCGAGTGGCGTTGGAGGCCCGGCCAGCGCCGAGGGCACAGGGCGGGCGAACTCACATGTGGATGGCGCGGCCGTCCACGGCCATCGCCGCTTCCTTGACCGCCTCCGGTAGCGTCGGATGCGCGTGGCAGGTGCGGGCGATGTCTTCGGCGGAGGCGCCGAATTCCATGGCGAGGGCGACTTCCGCGATCATGTTGCCGACATCGGGCCCGATCATGTGCACGCCGAGGACCCGGTCGGTCTTGGCGTCGGCCAGGATTTTCACGAAGCCATCGGTGGTGCGGTTCACCTTGGCGCGGCCGTTCGCCAGGAACGGGAACTTGCCGACGTTGTACGCGACGCCGTCGGCCTTAAGCTGCTCCTCGGTCCTTCCGACCGACGCGACCTCGGGATAGGTGTAGACCACGCTCGGGATGACGTCGTAGTTCACGTGGCCCGCCTGGCCGGCGAGGATCTCGGCGACCGCGACGCCCTCGTCCTCCGCCTTGTGGGCGAGCATCGGCCCGGTGATCACGTCGCCGATCGCGTAGATGCCGTCGACGTTGGTCTTGAAATGGCCGTCGGTCTTCACCCGGCCCTTGTCGTCGCGCTCGACGCCGACCTCGTCGAGGCCGAGGTTGTCGGTGAACGGGCGCCGGCCGACGCAGACGAGCACGACGTCGGCTTCCAGCGTCTCCGCGTCACCGCCCTTGGCCGGCTCCACGGTAACCTTCAGCGCATCGCCCTCGGGGGTCACGCCGGTGACCTTCGAGGACAGCTTGAAGGTCATCCCCTGCTTCTGCAGGATCTTCTGGAACTGCTTGGAGACTTCCTTGTCCTCCGGCGGCAGGATCCGATCGAGGAACTCGACCACCGTCACCTCGGCGCCGAGGCGGCGCCAGACGGAACCGAGCTCCAGGCCGATCACGCCGCCGCCGATCAGCAGCAGACGCTTCGGCACCTCCGGCAGCGACAGCGCGCCGGTGGACGACACCACCTTCTTTTCGTCGATCTCGATGCCCGGCAGGCTCGCCACGTCGGAGCCGGTGGCGATGACGATCGCCTTGGTCTCCAGCGTCTGGGCCTCGCCCTCTTCCGGGGTGACCTTCACCTTGCCCGCGGCCTCGATGGTTCCGGTGCCGTGGAAGGTGTCGACCTTGTTCTTCTTGAGCAAGAACTCCACGCCCTTCACATTGCCGTCGACGCCGTCGTCTTTGAAGGCCAGCATCCCGGCCAGGTCGAGCTCCGGCTGGACCTTGATGCCCATGCCGGCGAAGCCGTGGCCGGCCTCCTCGTAGAGCTCGGAGGCGTGCAGCAGCGCCTTCGACGGGATGCAGCCGACGTTGAGGCAGGTGCCGCCGTGGGTGGCGCGCTTCTCCACCACGGCGACCTTCATGCCGAGCTGCGCCGCGCGGATGGCGCAGACATAGCCGCCAGGGCCGGTTCCGATGACGATGAGGTCGTAGCTCGACATGGATGTGCCTCTCTTCCAGTCGGTCGGTCGGCGCGCGCCCGCAAGCGCCGCGCCGCCGCAACAGCCGCGGTCGAAGGACCGCTTTCGATCAGTCGGTCATTCGCGGATCAGAGATCCAGCACCAGCCGCTGCGGATCCTCGATCGCTTCCTTGACGCGCACCAGGAACGTCACGGCTTCCTTGCCGTCGACGATGCGGTGATCGTAGGAGAGCGCCAGGTACATGATCGGCCGGATGACGATCTGGCCGTTGTGCACGACCGGGCGCTGGTCGATGCGATGCATGCCGAGGATGCCCGACTGCGGCGCGTTGAGGATCGGCGTCGACATCAGCGAGCCGTAGACGCCACCGTTGGAGATGGTGAACGTGCCGCCCTGCATCTCGTCGAGCTTCAGCTGGCCGTCGCGGGCCCGCTTGCCGAAGTCGTTGATGGTCTTCTCGATGCCGGCGATCGACAGCTCGTCGGCGTCGCGCACCACCGGCACCACGAGGCCCTTCTCGGTGCCGACCGCCACGCCGATGTGGTAGTAGTTCTTGTAGACGATCTCGTCGCCGTCGATCTCGGCGTTGACGTTCGGGATCTCCTTCAGCGCCTGAATCACGGCCTTGGCGAAGAAGCCCATGAAGCCGAGACGGACGCCGTGCTTCTTCTCGAACAGGTCCTTGTAGGACTTCCTGAGCTCCATCACCGCGCCCATGTCCACGTCGTTGAACGTGGTGAGCATCGCGGCGGCGTTCTGCGCGTCCTTCAGGCGACGGGCGATGGTCAGGCGCAGACGGGTCATCTTGACCCGTTCCTCGCGCGCGCCGTCCTCCTCGTTGGACGGGCCGCGCGGCGCCTTGGGCGCGGCATCCTTGCTGGCCGTCAGGCCCTTTTCGACGGCGGCGAGGACGTCTTCCTTGAGCACCTGGCCGCGCTTGCCCGAGCCGGACACCTGGTCGGCGGAGAGGCCCGCCTCTTTCAGATGCTTGCCGGCAGCCGGCGACGGCGGCATGTCGCCGTCGGACTTGCCTGCCGGCTTCGCGGCCGGGGCCTCGCCCTTCTCGGCCGGGGCCGCCGATGTCTTCGCCGATCCGCCGGCGCCGGGTGTCACCTGGCCCAGCAGCGCGCCGACCTCGACGGTGTCGCCTTCCTTGGCGGAGATCGACCCGAGCGTGCCGGCCGCCGGCGACGGAACCTCGACGCTGACCTTGTCGGTCTCCAGCTCCACCAGCGGCTCGTCCTCGGCGACGCTGTCGCCCTCCTTCTTGAACCACTTGGCAATCGTCGCCTCGGTGACGGATTCACCGAGCGCCGGCACCTTGATCGACACGGCTTCGCCGCCACCGGATGCCGGCTTGTCCTCGGACGCCTCGGCCTTCGGCGCGGGCTTCTCTTCGGCCTTCGGAGCTTCCGACTTCTTCGCGTCGGACCCGGAGGTCTTCGCCGCGGCGGCGCCGCCGCCCTCGGAGATCGTGCCCAGGAGCGCGCCCACTTCGACGGTCTCGCCCGACTTCACCGCGATTTCGCCCAGCGTGCCGGCGCTCGGGGCCGGCACTTCGACGGTCACCTTGTCGGTCTCCAGCTCCACCAGCGGCTCGTCCTGAGCAACGGTGTCACCTTCCTTCTTGTACCACTGGGCGATCGTCGCCTCGGTTACGGATTCCCCGAGGTTGGGAACGCGGATTTCGCTGGCCATGGCGCCTGTTTCCGTATGCTTGTGATCTAATTCGGGGTCGGGGGGACGGTGGACCGCCTCAGGACGAGGGGCCCAGCGCCTCCTCGAGGAAAGCCTTCAACTGGGCGAGGTGCTTCGACATCAGGCCGGTGGCCGTCGACGCCGCAGCACTGCGGCCGGCATAGCGCGGCGCCGTCTGGTTGGTGCCGGCCTGCGCGAGCACCCATTCCAGGAACGGACGCACGAACGACCAGGCGCCCATGTTCGCCGGCTCTTCCTGGCACCAGACCATCTCGGCCTTCGGGAACCGCTTGAACTCGTTCAGCACCGACTTCGACGGGAACGGATAGAGCTGCTCGACGCGCATCAGGTAGACGTCGTCGACGCCGCGCTGCTCGCGCTCCTCCAGCAGGTCGTAGTAGACCTTGCCCGAGCACAGCACGACGCGCCGGATCTTGTCGTCGGAGACCAGACCGCCGCCCTCGTGGCCGGTGTTCGGGTCCAGATCGTCGAACAGGATGCGGTGGAAGCTCGTCTCCGGCGTCATCTCGTCGAGGCGCGACACCGCCTTCTTGTGGCGCAGAAGCGACTTCGGCGTCATCAGGATGAGCGGCTTGCGGAAGTCGCGGCGGATCTGCCGGCGCAGGATGTGGAAGTAGTTGGCCGGCGTTGTGCAGTTCGCGACCTGCATGTTGTCTTCGGCGCACAGCTGCAGATAGCGCTCGAGGCGGGCCGACGAATGCTCCGGCCCCTGGCCCTCGTAGCCGTGCGGCAGCAGCAGCACGAGACCCGACATGCGCAGCCACTTGCGCTCGCCGGACGAGATGAACTGGTCGATGATCACCTGGGCGCCGTTGGCGAAGTCGCCGAACTGGGCCTCCCAGCACACCAGCGTGTTCGGCTCGGCCAGCGAATAGCCGTACTCGAAGCCGAGCACCGCCTCTTCCGAGAGCATCGAGTTGATGACCTCGTAGCGTGCCTGGCTCTCCGAGACGTTGTTGAGCGGAATGTAGCGCTCCTCGGTCTCCTGGTCGTAGAGCACCGAGTGACGCTGCGAGAACGTGCCGCGCTCGACGTCCTGGCCCGAGAGGCGGACCGGAAAGCCTTCCGCCAGCAGCGAGCCGAACGCCAGCGCCTCGCCGGTCGCCCAGTCGATGCCTTCGCCGGTCTCGATCATCTTGGCGCGGTTCTCCATGAACCGCTTGATCGTCCGGTGCGCCTGGAAGCCGTCCGGGATTTCCGTCAGCTTCTCGCCGATCCGCTTCAGGGTGTCGGCGTCGACGTCCGTCTTGCCGCGCCGCGGATCGTCCGGGCTGTCGGCGATGCCGAGCCCGCTCCAGCGCCCGTCGAGCCAGTCGGCCTTGTTCGGCTTGAAGCCTTCGCCGGCGTCGTACTCCTGCTCGAGCCGGTCGCGCCACGCCTGCTTCATGCCGTCGAACTCGTCGGTCGACACGACCCCGTCGTCGACGAGGCGCTTGGCGTAGATGTCCAGGGTCGACGGGTGATCCCGGATGACCTTGTACATCAGCGGCTGGGTGAACGCCGGCTCGTCGGACTCGTTGTGGCCGAAGCGGCGGTAGCAGAACATGTCGATGACGACCGGCTTGTGGAACTGCTGCCGGAACTCGGTCGCGATCTTCGCGCAGAACACCACGGCCTCGGGGTCGTCGCCGTTCACGTGGAAGATCGGCGCCTCGATCATCTTCGCCACGTCGGAGGGATAGGGCGACGAGCGCGCAAAGCGCGGATTGGTGGTGAAGCCGATCTGGTTGTTGACGATGAAATGCAGCGACCCGCCGGTACGGTGCCCCTTCAGGCCCGACAGGCCGAAGCACTCCGCCACCACGCCCTGGCCGGCAAACGCGGCATCGCCGTGCAGCAGCACCGGCATCACCATCGTGCGCTCGGCGTCCGACATCTGGTCCTGCTTGGCGCGCACCTTGCCGAGCACCACCGGGTCGACGATCTCCAGATGCGACGGGTTGGCCGTCAGCGACAGGTGCACCTTGTTGCCGTCGAACTCGCGGTCCGACGAGGCCCCGAGGTGGTACTTCACGTCGCCGGAACCCTCGACGTCGTCGGGGGTGTAGGAACCGCCCTTGAACTCGTTGAAGATCGCCCGGTGCGGCTTGCCCATCACCTGGGCGAGCACGTTCAGGCGGCCGCGATGCGGCATGCCCAGCACGATGTCGCGCAGGCCGAGGTTGCCGCCGCGCTTGATGATCTGCTCGAGCGCCGGGATCAGCGCCTCGGCGCCGTCCAGGCCGAAGCGCTTGGTGCCGGTGTACTTGACGCCCAGGAACTTCTCGAAGCCGTCCGCCTCGATCAGCTTGTTGAGGATCGCCTTCTTGCCGTTGTCGGTGAACTCGATGCCCTTGTCCGGCCCCTCGATGCGCTCCTGGATCCAGGCCTTCTCGGCCGGATCGGAGATGTGCATGAACTCGACGCCGATGGTCGAGCAGTAGGTCCGCTTGAGGATCGCCTTCATCTCGCGGATGGAGGCGAACTCCAGGCCGAGCACGTTGTCGATGTAGATCGGCCGATCGAGATCGGCCTCGGTGAAGCCGTAGCTTTCCGGCTTCAACTCGTCGTGATCCTCGAGACGTGCGATGCCGAGCGGGTCGAGATCGGCGTGCAGATGGCCGCGCACACGGTAGGCGCGGATCATCATCAGCGCGCGAACCGAGTCGCGGGTGGCCCGCAGCGCCTCGTCCTCGGAGATCTCGACGCCCTTCTCCTGGGCCTTCGCCTTGATCTTTTCGCCGATCACGCCTTCGACCGGCCGCCAGTCCGTATCGAACGCCGAGACCAGCTCGCCGTTCATCGGGATCGGCCAGTCCTTGCGCTGCCAGGGGGCGCCACGCGCCTCGGCAAGCACTTGATTCTTATCGTCTTTCAGCGCCGAAAAGAAGGCCCGCCACTCCGCATCCAGCGAGTCCGGATCGGTCTGGTAGCGGGCGTATAGGTCTTCGAGATAGGCGGCGTTGCCACCGTAGAGAAAGGACGTCTGCCGAAACGCTTCGTTCGGATCCTGTGATGCCATCGTTTTAACGCTACGGGGCCCCGTAGGGCCCCCTCCTTGTCCTGCGCCGCGCCGTCCGCAAGATGGCGTCACCGTCCCGCGGACGCAACATATCCAAACACATCCCCGCCCCAGCTTCGAGGCCCTGAGAGCAATTCCCGCCAGATTGCTCCGACCCGGCTGATCAGATCGGACCAGGCAGGCAACCCTGAGGCCAATTCATGTCGGTCAGACGTCGCCGTCTGACCGGGTCTTGCTTCGGTCGCCCGACGGCGCCCGTAACGGCTACTGCCCCGGAGCGTTTCCCGCCGCGATCGAAACGATCCGGGCGAACGGGAATTGCTCGCGATATTGGTCCGGGCGCTCCGAAACGTCCGGAGGTTCCGGTCCCTAGCCCTTCAGGAGGGCCGAGAGCGTCTTGCCAAGCTGCGCAGGCGACGGTGACACCTTGATGCCAGCCGCCTCCATTGCCGCGATCTTGTCTTCCGCGCCGCCCTTGCCGCCGGAGACCACCGCGCCGGCATGGCCCATGGTGCGGCCCTTCGGTGCGGTGCGCCCCGCGATGAAGCCGACCATCGGCTTCTTGCGGCCCTTCTTCGCCTCGTCGGCGATGAACTGGGCCGCGTCCTCCTCGGCCGAGCCGCCGATCTCGCCGATCATGATGATCGACTGGGTCGCGTCGTCGGCGAGGAACATTTCCAGCATGTCGATGAACTCGGTGCCCTTCACCGGATCGCCGCCGATGCCGACGGCCGTCGTCTGGCCGAGGCCCTCGTTGGAGGTCTGGAACACCGCCTCGTAGGTCAGCGTGCCGGAGCGCGAGACGATGCCGACGTTGCCCTTGCGGAAGATGTTGCCCGGCATGATGCCGATCTTGCATTCCTCGGGCGTCAGCACGCCCGGGCAGTTCGGGCCGATCAGCCGCGACGTCGACTTGTCGAGCTTCGCCTTCACCTTGACCATGTCCATCACCGGGATGCCCTCGGTGATGCAGACGATCAGGTCGATCTCGGCGTCGATCGCCTCCTCGATGGCAGCAGCAGCCCCCGCCGGCGGAACGTAGATCACCGAGGCGGTGGCCCCGGTCCGGTCCTTGGCCTCGGCGACGGACGCGAAGATCGGCAGCTCGACGGGGTTGCCGCCAGCCGTGCCGTGCCACTTCTCGCCGCCCTTCTTGGGATGCGTGCCGCCGACCATCTGGGTGCCGTAATAGGCGAGCGCCTGCTCGGTGTGGAAGGTGCCGGTCTTGCCGGTCAGACCCTGCACGATCACCTTGGTGTTCTTGTCGACGAGAATGGACATAACGTGCCTTCTTTACCTATGCATCAAGTCGCGAAGTAACGGTCCGGACATCGGCGCCTCGTCATCACGAAGGCGGCCGCGTCCGGACCCCGCAGAACACCGTTACTTCACCGCCGCGACGATTTTCTTGGCGGCGTCGTCGAGATCGTCCGCCGCCGTGATGGCGAGGCCGCTCTCGTTGAGGATCGCCTTGCCCTTGTCGACGTTGGTGCCCTCGAGGCGCACCACCAGCGGCACCTTGAGCCCGACCTCCTTCACCGCGGCGACGACGCCCTCGGCGATGATGTCGCAGCGCATGATGCCGCCGAAGATGTTGACCAGGATGCCTTTGACGTTCGGATCCGCGGTGATGATCTTGAACGCCGCCGTCACCTTCTCCTTCGAAGCGCCGCCACCGACGTCGAGGAAGTTGGCCGGCTCGGAGCCGTACAGCTTGATGATGTCCATCGTGGCCATGGCGAGGCCGGCGCCGTTGACCATGCAGCCGATGTCGCCGTCGAGCGCCACGTAGGCGAGATCGTGCTTGGACGCCTCGATCTCCTTGGCGTCCTCTTCGGTCTCGTCGCGCAGCGCCTTCATGTCGTCGTGGCGGAACAGCGCGTTGCCATCGAACGAGCACTTCGCATCGAGGACGCGGAGGCGGCCGTCAGTCATCACGATCAGCGGGTTGATCTCGAGAAGGCTCATGTCCTTCTCGGTGAACGCCTTGTAGAGGATCGGGAACAGCTTCATCCCGTCGTCGCGGGCAGCACCCTCGAGTCCCAGCGTGTCGCAGAGCTTCGCCGCGTCCGCCTCGGTCACGCCGGCAACCGGATCGATCGGCAGCGTGAGGATCTTCTCCGGCGTCTCTTCGGCGACGGTCTCGATGTCCATGCCGCCCTCGGTCGAGGCGACGAAGGCCACCTGGCCAACCGTGCGGTCCACGAGAAGGGAGAGATAGAGCTCGCGGTCGATGTCGGCCCCGTCCTCGATATAGAGGCGGTTGACCTGCTTGCCGGCGTCGCCCGTCTGCTTGGTGACGAGGGTGTTGCCGAGCATCTCCTTGGAGAAGGCGACGACTTCGTCGACCGACTTGGCAAGGCGGACGCCGCCCTTGGCGTCGGGGCCGAGTTCCTTGAACTTGCCCTTGCCGCGTCCACCGGCGTGGATCTGGCTCTTGACCACATAGAGCGGTCCGGGAAGCTTGCCCGCCGCAGCCGCAGCTTCGGCGGCATCGGTGATGGCAATGCCCTGGGCCACCGGCGCGCCGTAGCCCTTGAGCACTTCCTTGGCCTGATATTCGTGGATGTTCACGTGCGTCTCCCGGCCTCTCGCGGAGCGAAAATCTGAGGGCCGGGCGACCCGGCCCTCGGCATGTTACTTCAGTTGCGGAGCGATGCCCTTGCAGGCTTCCATCAGCCCGCGCACCGACTCGACCGACTTGTCGAAGCCGGTCTTTTCCTCGCCTTCGAGGGTGATTTCGACGATCCGCTCGACGCCGCCCTCACCGATGACGGTCGGCACGCCGACATACATCCCGTTAAGGCCGTAGGCCCCATCGAGGTAGGCCGCGCAGGGCAGCACGCGCTTCTTGTCGCGCAAATAGGCCTCGGCCATCTCGATGGCGGAGGAAGCCGGCGCGTAGAAGGCGGAGCCGGTCTTCAGGAGGCCGACGATCTCGGCGCCGCCGTCGCGGGTGCGCTGGACGATCTGGTCGAGCTTCTCCTGGGTGGTCCAGCCCATCTTCACGAGATCCGGAAGCGGGATGCCGGCAACGGTGGAGTAGCGCACCAGCGGCACCATGGTGTCGCCATGGCCGCCGAGCACGAAGGTGGTCACGTCCTCGACGGACACCTTGAACTCCTCGGCGAGGAAGTAGCGGAAGCGCGCGGAATCGAGCACGCCGGCCATGCCGACCACCTTGTTGGTGGGCAGGCCGGAGAACTTCTGCAGCGCCCACACCATCGCGTCGAGCGGATTGGTGATGCAGATGACGAAGGCGTTCGGCGCGTTGTCGCGGATGCCCGCGCCAACCTGCTCCATGACCTTCAGATTGATGCCCAGCAGGTCGTCGCGGCTCATGCCCGGCTTGCGCGGGACGCCGGCCGTCACGATCACCACGTCGGCGCCGGCGATGGCCTCATAGCCGTTGGCGCCGGTGAGCTCGGCGTCGAACCCTTCGACCGCGGAAGCCTGCGCGATGTCGAGCGCCTTGCCCTGCGGCGTCCCCTCGGCGATGTCGAACAGGACGACGTCGCCCAGCTCCTTCAAGCCAGCCAGGAGCGCGAGCGTGCCGCCGATCTGGCCGGCGCCGATCAATGCGATTTTCGTGCGCGCCATAGAACCGGTCCCCTTGTGATGATTGCGAAACGGAGAAGAAAAACAGAGTGGCGCCGGAGGGCGAACCGGGGGTGTCACTACTCCCTTTGGCAGAGAGGTTCAAGACACGAGGCCCGCCCAATTCGGCCGGTTTTGCCGATCAAGTCATCGGCATCGTCTCGCAGGCCTCGACGTAGCCGGCCGAGCGCATTTCCACCAGCCGGGAGGCCGTGCGCCGGAATTCGAAGGCTTCGGTGCCCTCGTCGCCGCTGAACAGGTGATCGGGCTCGGCCGCCGCCGACACGATCAGCCGCACATGGGTGTCGTAGAGAACGTCGATCAGGGTGATGAAGCGCTTCGTCTCGTTGCGCTTTTCCGGAGAGAGCGGCGGCACGTCGGTGACGAACACGGTGTGAAAGCGATCGGCGATCGCGCGGTAGTCGCTGGCGCCGAGCGGCTTCTCGCAAAGGTCCGCGAAGGCGAACCGCGCCAGCCCCCCGGCGGCCTGCGGCACGGTGACCGGATGCCCGACCACGGTCAGCTTCTCCGCGGCCGGCTCGCGCCCTCCCAGCAGGCGGCGCCAGAGGCGGCCCATCGCCGCCACCTGCTCCTCGTCGCCGGTGAGAAAATACATCGGCGTGCCGGCCAGCTTGTCGAGGCGGTAGTCGGCGTTGGCGTCGAGGCGGGCAACGTCGACGTTGCGCTTCATGAGATCGATGAAGCCCAGGAAGAAGCCCCGGTTGAGCCCGTCCTTGTAGAGGTCGTCGGGCGCCACGTTGGAGGTCGCGACCAGCACCACCCCGCGCTCGAACAGGCGGGTGAACAGCCGGCCGAGGATCATCGCGTCGGCGATGTCGGTGACCGAGAACTCGTCGAAGCACAGGAGCTCGGTCTCATCGGCGATCGAGGCGGCAACGGGCGGGATCGGGTCGTCGCCCTTGATCTCGCCGGCCGCGATCGCCTGCCGCGTCGTATGAACCCGGGCGTGGACGTCGGCCATGAAGTTGGTGAAGTGGGCGCGCCGCTTGCGCTCGACCGGAGCCGCCTCGAAGAACATGTCCATCAGCATGGTCTTGCCGCGGCCCACCTCCCCCCAGAGATACAGCCCCTTCAGCCGCACGGCGCCCGAATGACGCCGCTTCAGGAGCCGGCCGATCATGCTGCCGGACCGCCCCGGCTCGGGACGGTCGGCGAGGCTGTCGCAAAGCTCGCCGAGGCGCTGGGCCACCGCCTCCTGGGCGGGATCGCGGTCCAGGCTTCCGGAGGCGACCAGCGCGTCGTAGCGATCGAGCACGGAGGCTGTCGGCATGCTTTATTCCCTTGGGAACCGATGAGCAGACGGGGCGGCCCGCATCGCGGTCATGACCTAGCCGATCCCGCCGGGCGGGGAAATGCCGGGGCCAACGCCGCGGCAGGCCGCTGGTTGCAGCCCATGTACCGGCCGCCGATCGAGGTTGAAAGGGGCCCGCCGCTTCGCTACCGCTTTCGTCAGGATACCCGATCCGCTGGGCACCGGTGCCGCCGGTGCGGCGCACGCGCGATCGCGGCCACCTGTCGGCTTCCGGCCCGCGGCCAGCCGACGGCATCCCGGAGAGGACCCATGGCCTACGAGAACATTCTTTACGAGACGCGCGGCAAGGTCGCGATCATCACGCTGAACCGCCCGAAGGCGATGAATGCGCTGAACGCGGCGCTGGTCGGCGAACTCGTCGCCGCCCTCCGCATCGTCGAGGCCGACCCGAACCTCGGCTGCACGGTGCTGACCGGCTCCGAGCGCGCCTTTGCCGCGGGGGCGGACATCAAGGAGATGGCCACGCTCGACTTCGTCGACGCCTACGTCGGCGACTTCATCGGCTCGTGGGACCAGGTCGCGACGATGCACAAGCCGGTGATCGCGGCCGTCGCCGGCTATGCCCTCGGCGGCGGCTGCGAGCTCGCCATGATGTGCGACTTCATCCTGGCCGCCGATACGGCGAAGTTCGGCCAGCCGGAAATCACCCTCGGCGTCATGCCCGGCGCTGGCGGCACCCAGCGCCTGACGCGCTTCGTCGGCAAGTCGAAGGCCATGGAGATGGTCCTCACCGGGCGGATGATGGACGCGGCGGAGGCCGAGCGCGCCGGGCTGGTCTCCCGGGTCGTCCCCGCCGACGAACTGCTCGGCGAGGCGATCGCGGCGGCGGAGAAGATCGCCGACTTCTCGCAGCCGATCGTCATGATGGCCAAGGAGAGCGTGAACCGCGCCTACGAGACGACGCTTGCCGAAGGCGTGCGGTTCGAACGGCGGCTGTTCCACGCGATGTTCTCCACCGCCGATCAGAAGGAAGGCATGGACGCGTTCGCCGCCAAGCGGACCCCGCAGTTCCGGAACAAGTAGCGGCACGGCGCCGAACTCCGCCTGGCGAGGCCCCGTGTGCGCTGCGGCGGCGCCCTTTCACCGTTGACCGGGGCGCCGCGGCGGCGTATAGACGCGCCCTTATCCAAGGATGCCGTGCTGCTGCAACGGTGTTGAGACGGGCTTCCCCGAAGCATCGTTTCGGACCGCGGCTGCGGCGTCCGCGAGCAACCGGATCCTTCTGCATCTGGCCGGCCCATCGGGTCGCCGACGATCGGAAGACCGAACACACCATGCTGGAGCAGCCCGTCCGCGTCCGCGCGATCGCCGGCTTGTCTCCACACCGACCCGGAACGGCCCGCGACGACGCCGTCGCGACACAGCGGTTCCGGACATGCGAACGGGATCATTCGCTCGGAACCGCTGGGGGTTTCGACCGGGTCGATCGGAACAAGGACAGGAGCGTCGATGGCCAACACGCGATCGGCTAAGAAAATGACTCGCAAGATCGAGCGCCGCACGGAAGTGAACAAGGCGCGCCGGTCCCGCATGCGCAGCTTCGTGCGCAAGGTCGAAGAAGCGATCAGCTCCGGCGACACCGCCGCGGCAAAGACGGCCTTCCATCAGGCGCAGCCCGAAATCATGCGGGCGGCGACCAAGGGCGTCATCCATCGCAACACCGCCTCGCGGAAGGTTTCGCGACTGGCTCAGCGCATCAAGGCGCTGCCGGCCTGACGGCCGACATCGTCCGCTTGCGAGACGTTCAAAAATCGGGCTCGGCGGCATCGTCGGGCCCGATTTTTTTTGGCTTCCAACGCCCGAAACGGCCGCCCCGGTGCGTTTCCACTTTTGTCCACAAGCCTTACCCGGCTAATAAATCCACCGCCGGTCGTGCGCGGCGCCTCCGCCCGCTCCGTGTCATGAAAAACTCCGCGAATTCATCGGCTTAGGGATAGGTCGATTCAAGGTCGCCGGGTTTTGCCTACACCCCAAAGAGTCAAGTAGCCTGTCGATTATTTTTTTGCCGCCTTTGTTCCCGACCCCGTCTGCGCCCCCCCGGAGACAGGAATCCTTTGAGTCGAAATGGCTTGCCCGATTCGCCGGACCCAACGGAGCCGGACGGCAACCATCGAAGCGACCCGGCGTTTACGATTTGGTCATCTCTGGCGGTTGCAGCCCGCCAACGGCCTGTGTATCTTCAAGTCATCAACGGGGAGCGACCTGTTGCAGATAACAATAAATCCAAAAATTACAGTAAATCATGCGTATACTTTTCATGCTTTGAGTAATGGAGAGTGGTACTTGCTATCATTCGCCACGGGGACACCGTCCTTCTGACATCACACAACTGAGCCCTACGAAGCCGCCGACACGGTGGCAAGGGCCTCAGCCTTGACCATTCGAACGTTGAATTCGATGGCGCTGCTGCAGCGACATCACGAGGAAAGTTTTGTCGATGACGTCCGATCAAGCCTATGCGGGAGACATCTCCAGCGCCGACGCCTGGAAGGTCCTGTCCGAAGACGACACCGCCGTCCTCGTCGACGTACGCACCCGGGCGGAATGGACGTTCGTCGGCGTGGCCGACCTGCGCGCCGCCGGCAAGGAGCCGGCCCTGGTGGAGTGGCAGCAGTTTCCCGGGATGGACGTTAACCCGGGCTTCGTCGACCGCGTGGCAGAAGCGCTGCGCGAGCGGAACGCCGGTGCCGATTCCCCCGTGTTCTTCCTCTGCCGCTCCGGCGCGCGCAGCCGCGCCGCGGCGATCGCCATGACGGCGTCCGGTCTCCGGGCGGCCTACAACATCTCCGACGGCTTCGAAGGCCCCCCCGATGCGGACCACCATCGCGGTGGCGTCGCAGGCTGGAAGGCCGCCGGACTTCCCTGGGTTCAATCCTAGCAACCTGACGAAAGCACCGACTGACGCGGCGCGCAGCGCCGCAAAAAGCATAGCCGGCTCATATAATTAGCGCACCAAGCGCACAATAACCGGGCCGGTCACTGAGGCGGACAAAAGACAAAGCGGATTAGGAGACTTCACGATGGCGACGGCCCAGATCGAACCAGCCCCGGATCACCAGTGGGGACGCGTGAAAGCGCGCCTGCGACATGAACTGGGCGAGGACGTGTATTCGAGCTGGTTCGCCCGGATCAATTTCGAGAGCCGCGCCGCCTCGGTGGTGCAGCTGTCGGTCCCGACGCCGTTCATCCGCCAGTGGGTGCAGAACCACTACGGCGACCGGATCGTCCAGCTCTGGCAGAAGGAAACCGGCGACATCCGGCGCATCGAGTACGTCGTGCGCAGCGCCGTCCGCAGCCCCTGCGCCGCGACCCGTCCGCATGCGTCGGCCCCGTCCGCCCGGTCCGCCACCCCGTCCGGCCACTTGCCGACGGCGTCCGCGCCGAGCATGACCACCCCGACGCCGCGCGAACCCGATCCCCACGATGCGCTCGACGGTTCGCCGCTCGATCCGCGCTTCACCCTCGACAGCTTCGAGGAAGGCCCGTCCAACATGCTGGCGCTCGCAGCCGGCCGGAAGGTGGCGCTCGCACCGTCGGGCGAGAAGGCCGCCTTCAATCCGCTGTTCGTCCACGGCGCGGTCGGCTTCGGCAAGACCCATCTGCTGCAGGCGATCGCCGCCGAGGCGCGCCAGCGCGCGCCCCGCCGCGTGCTCTATTTGACCGCCGAGCACTTCATGTACCGGTTCGTGGTGGCGCTCCGGAACCAGACCGCGCTCGTCTTCAAGGACATGCTGCGCGACATCGACCTGCTCTTGATCGACGACCTGCAATTCCTGCACGGCGGCAAGGTCCAGGAGGAGTTCTGCCACACCCTGAACGCGCTGGTGGACGGCGCCCGGCAGGTGGTGATCGCCGCCGACCGGCCCGCCGGTGAACTGGACGGGCTGGAGCAGCGGGTCCGCTCGCGGATCGGCGGCGGCCTGTCGGTGGAGATCGGCGCGCCGGACCTCGACCTGCGCACCAAGATCCTGACCCGCCGCCTCGCCGCCCAGAAGGGCGCGTTCCCGGAACTGGACTTCCCGGCGGAAGTGCTGGAGTTCGTCGCCCGCTCGGTGACGACCAACGGCCGCGACCTCGACGGCGCCGTCAACCGCCTCGTCGCCCACAACCAGCTCACCGGCGCGGCGATCAACATGCAGATGGCCGAAGGCGCGCTCAAGGACCTGCTGAAGGCGCGGGAAGGCCGGCGCCCTAAGATCGAGGACATCCAGCGCGTCGTTGCCCAGCACTTCAACGTGTCGAAGGCCGACCTGCTGTCGGCGCGCCGCACCCGCGCCGTGGTGCGTCCCCGCCAGGTGGCGATGTATCTGGCCAAGTCGCTCACCCCGCGCTCGCTTCCCGAGATCGGCCGGCGCTTCGGCGGCCGCGACCACACCACGGTGCTGCATGCGGTTCGCAAGATCGACAGCCTGATGGGCTCCGACGGCACGCTGGCCGAGGATATCGAGACCCTGAAGCGCCTGCTCGACGCCTGACCCGCAGGTCGCGCCTCTGGCGCTTGCAAGCGCTTTGCCGCCAGCCTCGGGTGCCCCCGGGGCTGGCGGAATCGGGTCCGCCCCGACGGCGGCTGGATGTCCGGCCCGATGTGCCGGCCGCCGTTTCCACCCCGGCGCGAGGCAGCCGATCGACACCCGGATCGGGAAAAGGCTCCGATAAGGCCTCGATGCGGCACTTTTTCGCCGGATGAGCGGCCCGCAGGGCTTGCATCCCGCCCCCGTAGACGGCACCTTGCGCTCCCCCGAAGGCGACCTGCCGGCTTTCTGCGGCAGCACCAGCCTCGGGTCGGCCGACGGCATCCCAAGCGTCGACCGTCCTTCGTAGACAACAGCATTTCGGACGTCTCAAGGCCATGCGCGCGACACTGGAACGGGCCCACCTGCTGAAATCGCTGACCCACGTGCATCGCGTCGTGGAACGGCGAAACACGATCCCGATTCTGTCGAACGTCCTGATCCGTTCGGACGGCAGCGCCCTGAACCTCAAGGCGACCGACCTCGACATCGAGGTGACCGAGCAGGTTCCGGCGATGGTCGAACAGGGCGGCGCCACGACGGTGCCGGCCCACATGCTCCACGACATCGTCCGCAAGCTGCCGGAAGGCGCGCAGATCGTGCTGGAGACCAACAGCGACGGCGCCACGCTGACGCTGTCGGCCGGCCGCTCCCGCTTCTCGCTGCAGATCCTTCCGGAAGCCGATTTCCCGGACATCACCACCGGCAGCTTCTCGCACTCCTTCGCGCTGAAGGCGGGCCAGTTGAAGCGGCTGATCGACCGGACCCAGTTCGCGATCTCCACCGAAGAGACCCGCTACTATCTGAACGGCATCTACCTGCACTCGGTCGACACTCCCGAGGGCCCGATGCTGCGCGCCGTCGCCACCGATGGCCACCGCCTCGCCCAGGCCGAAGTGCCGGCACCGGAGGGCGCCAACGGCATCCCCGGCGTGATCGTGCCGCGCAAGACGGTCAGCGAGATCCAGCGTCTCATCGAAGACGCCGACGAGACCGTGAAGGTCGAGCTGTCGGACGCGAAGATCCGCTTCACGTTCGAAACCGTCGTGCTCACCTCCAAGCTCATCGACGGCACCTTCCCCGATTATGTCCGGGTGATCCCGCAGAACAACGACAAGTCGCTGCACGTCGACCGCCAGGAGTTCGCCAACGCCGTGGACCGCGTGTCCACCGTGTCGAGCGAGCGCGGCCGCGCGGTGAAGCTGTCGCTGCAGCCGGGCAAGCTGGTGCTCTCGGTCAACAACCCGGATTCCGGCAGCGCCACCGAGGAACTCGTCGTCGAGTACGACGCCGAGCCGCTCGATATCGGCTTCAACTCGCGCTACCTGCTCGACATCGCCGGCCAGCTCGAGACCGAGACCGCCGAGTTCAAGCTCGCCGATCCCGGCTCGCCGACCCTCGTGCACGACATCGGCGAGAACCGGACGCTCTACGTCCTCATGCCGATGCGGGTGTGATCCAGGCGGATCCCGGCATGACGGACGCGGTCCCCCCGTCCGTCGCCCGCGTGGCACTGACTGGCCTCACCCTGACCGACTTCCGCAACTACGCGGCGCTGCCGGCTGACTTCGACGGCCGGTCGGTGGTGCTTGTCGGCGCCAACGGGTCCGGCAAGACCAACCTTCTCGAAGCCGTCTCCTTCCTGTCGCCGGGCCGCGGGCTGCGGCGCGCCACCTACGATGCCGTCGCGCGGGTCGGCGGATCCGGCGGCTGGACCGTCCACGCCGGCCTGGAAAGCCGGGGCGCGCGCGTGGCGATCGGCACCGGCCTGCAGCCGGACCTCGGCGCGGGCGCCGCGCGAAGCCGCCGCATCCGCATCGACGGCGAGGACGCCGCCACCTCCGACGCGCTTCTCGCCCATCTCGACGTCCTCTGGCTGACCCCGGCGATGGATGGCCTGTTCACCGGTCCGACCGGCGACCGGCGGCGGTTCCTCGACCGCCTGGTGATGGGCCTCGACGCTGCGCACGGGCGGCGCGCGTCGGCCTACGAGAAGGCCGTGCGCCATCGCAACCGCCTGCTGGAGGACCTCTCGGCCGATGCGGCGTGGCTGGATGCGATCGAGGTGGAGATCGCCCGGCACGGCGCTGCCATGGCCCGGGCCCGGGCCCGGCTGGTCGCCCGCTTCCGAACCGCCTTTGCCGCAGTGCCGGCCGACGACAGCGCCTTTCCGCGCGCCGAGCTTGCGCTCGACGGGGCGGTCGAAGCGCTGTCGGACGAGACCGCCGGCGACACCGATGCGCTCGCCGAGGCATTCCGCCGGCTCCTGCACGACGGGCGGCCGCGCGACCGCGTTGCCGGGCGCACCCTGACCGGGCCGCACCGGACCGATCTCGTCGTCACCCATGCTGACAAGCGGATGCCGGCCGCCCAGGCCTCCACCGGCGAGCAGAAGGCCCTGCTGATCGGCATGGTGCTCGCGCACGCGAGCCTCGTTGCCGAGGAGAATGCACGGGCGCCGGTCCTTCTTCTCGACGAGGTGGCGGCCCATCTGGATCCCGGCCGGCGCGCCGCGCTGTTCGACCGGCTCGACCGCCTCGGCGGCCAGACCTTCATGACCGGAACCGACCCTCTCCTGTTCGAGGCGGTGGGCGACCGCGCCCAGGTGTTCCAGGTCGCCGAGGGCACCCTGTCCACCTGATCTGCGAGCTGTCACAGTGCAGTCGCGTGCTGTTGATTTACGGTTTTCCGGGCGATCGGGTCTTGTGAGCCGGCAGACGGGACGAAGCTGCCGCTCGTCAGATCGACAGCAGCGCAAACTCAGGGAGACATCTCGATGACCACTGCCAGGACCTACTCGACCGCCGCAATCGCAGGAGCCGTTGCCAGCGCGCTCGCCGCCGCCACGACACCTGCCGCCGCCGAGGACATGGTGAAGTGCTTCGGCGTCGCGCTTGCCGGCGAGAACGACTGCGCCGCGGGCCCGGGCACCACCTGCGCGGCCACCTCCACAATCGACTACCAGGGCAATGCCTGGAAGCTCGTTCCCAAGGGCACCTGCACCACGATGGATCTCCCCGGCGACCGTCACGGCAGCCTCGAGGCCCTCGACCGCGACCTGCCGACGAAATCCGCGTCCTGAGCGACGGGTGAGCGCCGTCCCCCGGCGCCGCGAGCCAATGTCCATGAGC
Source organism: Amorphus sp. MBR-141 (assembly GCF_053628695.1). NCBI lineage: Bacteria > Pseudomonadati > Pseudomonadota > Alphaproteobacteria > Hyphomicrobiales > Amorphaceae > Amorphus > Amorphus sp. MBR-141. The sequence continues at coordinate 147,199 of NZ_JBRJGW010000004.1, read as the reverse complement.
CCCTCGGCACCCACGACGCGCGTGGCGAGCCCCGTCCCGGCGCGCGCCGGGGTCGGACTCAAACTCCAGCATGTGCACGACATCCTCGAAGGGGCCGATATCGGCTTCTTCGAGGTGCACGCGGAAAACCAGATGGGTGACGGCGGCCCCCCGCACCGCCTGCTGGCGGCAATCCGCGAACGCTTTCCGCTCTCGGTGCACGGTGTCGGCCTGTCGATCGGCGGCGCCGGCCCGCTGGACCGCGACCACCTCGCCCGGCTGAAGGCGGTCGTCGAGAGGACCGATCCCGGGCTGGTGTCGGAGCATCTGGCGTGGTCGACCCACGACGGCGTCTACGTGCCCGACCTGCTGCCGCTTCCCTACACGGAGGCGACGCTCGCCACCGTTGCCGACCACGTCGACCAGGTGCAGGACGCCCTCGGCCGCCCGATCCTGATCGAGAACCCTTCCACCTATCTGGCGTTCGCCGAGACCACGCTGACGGAGACGGAGTTCCTGGCGGCGCTGGCGCGGCGCACCGGGTGCGGCCTCCTCCTCGACGTCAACAACGTCGCGGTCGCCTGCGCCAACCGGCAGTCCGATCCGGACGCCTACCTTGCCGCCTTCCCGATGGCGTTCGTCGGCGAGATCCACCTTGGCGGGCACGCCCCCGACCACGACACCGCCGGGCGGCCCTTGCTCATCGACACCCACGACCGCCCGATCTGCCGCGACGTGTGGGACCTCTTCGCCCGCACCCTGGCGCTTGCCGGCCGACCGATCCCGACGCTCATCGAGTGGGACGACGACGTGCCGGCCTGGCCGGAGCTCGCCGCCGAGGCCGCCCGCGCCGAGGCCATTCTGGTGCGGGCGCATCCGGATGCGGAGGCCCGCCGTGCCGTCTGAAGCGGGGCGGCACGCGACATTCCTCGGCGCCGTCTGCGATGCCGGCGTCCCGATCCCCGACGGTTTGCATGGACCCGATGGCACCGGCGACCCGAAGCGCTTCCAGGTCTATCGCAACACCGTCGCATCGACGCTGATCGAGGCACTTGCAGCGACCTTTCCCACCGTCGTGCGCCTTGTCGGCGAGGACTTCTTCCACGCGGCCGCCGGCGCCTATGTGGCGGCCGAGAAGCCGGCCTCGCCGCTGCTGTTTCGCTACGGCGCGACCTTTCCCGACTTCCTCGCCGGCCTCGACAGCCTTGCCGCCTACCCGTACGTGCCCGACGTCGCCCGACTCGATTTCGCCTGGCTCGCGGCCTACCACTCCACCGACGCCGAGCCGCTCGGGCCCGACGCCCTGGCGCGGATCCCGTCGGACCGGCTGGCGGAGACCCGGCTGGCGCTGCACCCGGCCACGCGCCTCGTCTCCTCGCCCTATCCGCTGGTGACCATCTGGCAGGCCAACCGCGGCGACGGGCCGGTGCCCGAACGGCTTCCCGGCGGCGGCGAGGATGCGCTCGTAGCCCGCCCCGGCCTCGCCGTTTCCGTCCACGCACTGCCGGCCGGCGGGGCCGCCTTCGGCCGCGCCCTCGGCGAAAGGCTGCCCCTCGCAAGAGCGGCTGAGGAAGCGGCCGCGTCCAATGCCCAATTCGATCTCGGCACAAGCCTGGCGCTGCTGCTGACAGCTGGTGCGCTGGCTGCTCCAACCGAAGACTCAGTCTAGACTTCGAACCGTCCTGCACACGGGCCGGCCCTTGGGGGGCCAATAAGAAGGCGACCGACCATGTCCATCCTGATGCGCATCCACGCCAGCGTGTTCCACACCCTCGACCGGATCCTCGGCGACTGGTTCCTCGGCCTCGCGGCCCGGTTCGTGTTCGCCGCCGTGCTGTTCCTGTATTTCTTCCGCTCCGCCCTGACCAAGGTCGGCGACGGCTTCCTCGGGTTCTTCCAGGCATCGGTCGGCGCCTACGCCCAGATCCTGCCGAAGCTGATGGAGGAGGTGAGCTACAACACCTCGGCCATTCCGGTGTTTCCCTACAAGGTGATCGTTTATCTCGGCACCTATGCCGAGTTCGTGCTGCCCATCCTGATCGTGGTGGGGCTGTTTACCCGGCTCGCGGCGGTTGGCATGATCGCCTTCATCGCGGTCATGACCTATACCGACATCAATGGCCACGACGTCGGCGCCGAAACCGTCGGCAGCCTGTTCAGCCGCGACCCGAGCTCGCTGATCGCCGATCAGCGGACGCTCTGGGTGTTCGTCCTTCTGGTCCTGGTCCTGAAGGGGCCCGGCTTCATCTCGCTCGACGCGCTTCTTGGCCGAAGACTGCGTCGCTGATCCGCGACGGGAGAGTGCATGAACTTCGCCAGCGACAACTGGGCGGGCGTCAGCCCGAAGGTGGCGGCCGCGCTCACCGAGGCCGCCGCCGGGCTCGCCCCGGCCTACGGCACCGATGATCTGACGGCCAAGGCCACCGCAGCGCTCAGGGAGGTGTTCGAGACCGACCTCGACGTCTTCTTCGTGGCCACCGGAACCGCGGCCAACTCGCTGTCGCTCGCCGCCGTCTCCGGCCCCGGCGGCATCGGTTTCTGCCATGCCGATGCCCACATCGCCAACGACGAGGGCGGCGCGCCCGCCTTCCTCGGCCGCGGCCTGACGCTCGTCTCCATTCCGGGCGCCGACGGCAAGATCACCCCGGAGGCGCTGGCGGCCGTGCTCGGCCACTATCCCCAGGGCTCCTACCAGCGCGGCACGCCGCGCGTCGTCAGCCTGTCGCAGGTCACCGAGGCCGGGACCGTCTACACGCCCGAGGAGATCGCCGCGCTCGGCTACGCCGCCCACGGGCGGAAGATGGCCGTCCACATGGATGGCGCGCGCTTCGCCAACGCCGTCGCCCACCTGGGCGTCAGCCCGGCGAAGATCACCTGGGAGGCCGGCGTCGACGTCCTCTCACTGGGTCTGACCAAGACCGGCGCCTGGTGCTGCGAGGCGATCGTCGTCTTCGACGCGGCGAAGGCGCCCGAGGTCGAGGCCCATCGCAAGCAGGCCGGCCACCTGTTCTCCAAGAGCCGCTTCGTCGCCGCCCAGATGCTGGCGATGCTGGACGGCGGCCACTGGCTGGAGCTCGCCGGCGCGGCCAATGCCGCCGCCGCCCGGCTCGCCGCCGGCATCGAGGCCTCGCCGAAGGCCCGCCTCGCCTGGCCATGCCAGTCCAACGAGGTGTTCGCCCACATGGAGACCGAGACCCTCCAGCGGGTCCAGGAGGCCGGCGCCACCCTCTATCCCTGGCGGACCCGCGGGGCCACCGCCGACGAGGCGCCGCGCCCGGGCGAGACGCGGGTGCGGATGATCGCCAACTTCGCCACCACCGACGCCGAGGTCGACGCATTCCTTGCCGCCCTCGGAACCAGCGGCGCCTAGATCCATGAGCCCGGATTGGGATCTTCGCCACCGGTTCGACTTCCAGGGCCAGGCGGTCGCCTGGGACCGGTTCGGGGACGGCCGGCCGGTGGTGCTGGTCCACGGCACGCCGTTCTCGTCCTATGTCTGGCGCCGGATCGGCCGTGAACTGGCGCGCACATGCCAGGTCCATGTCTTCGACCTGCTGGGCTATGGCCAATCGGAAAAGCGGGCCGGTCAGGACGTCTCGCTCGGCGTGCAGAACCACGTGTTCGCCGCCCTCCTCGATCACTGGGGGCTGGACCGGCCCAGCGTCGTCGCCCACGACTTCGGCGGCGCGACGGTGCTCCGCGCGCATTTCCTGAACGGCCGCGACTACGAGACCCTGCTGCTGGTCGATCCGGTGGCGATCCGGCCGTGGGGATCGCCGTTCGTACAGCACGTCCGCCAGCACGAGGCGGCCTTTGCCGGCGTGCCGGACTACCTGCAGCGCGCGATCCTGGCCGCCTACATCCGCGGCGCGGTCAGCCGGACGATGGACGACGAGGCGCTCGCCCCGTATCTGGCGCCCTGGCTCGGGGAGACCGGGCAACCCGCCTTCTATCGCCAGATCGCCCAGATGGACATGGCCTACACCGACGCGGTCGAGGGGCGCTACGGCACGCTCCGCTGTCCCGTCCACCTGCTCTGGGGAGCCGAAGACGCCTGGATCCCGATCGAGACGGGCCGGCGCTTCGCCGCAATGCTTCCCGACTGCGAGCTGACCGAGGTCCCCGGCTCCGGCCACCTGATGCAGGAGGACGCCCCGGAGGCCATCGTCGCGGCAGCGCTGCGCCTCTTCGGCGCGGGCTGAGGCCGGCGGCCGCCCTCAGCGCGCATCCTCGAGGATCATTCCGGCACCCTTTTCGGCAATCATGATGGTCGGGGAGTTGGTGTTGGCCGACACGATCGTCGGCATGATCGAGGCGTCGACAACCCGCAGGCCGTCGACGCCGCGCACCTTCAGCCGCGCGTCGACCACCGCCATCGGGTCGTCGTCGGTGCCCATCTTGGCGGTGCCGACCGGGTGGAAGATCGTCGTGCCGAGATCGCCCGCAGCCTTCAGGAGGTCGGCGTCGCTCTCCACCTGCGGCCCCGGCAGATACTCTTCCGGTTGATAGGGAGCGAGCGCCGGCTGGCCGACTATCCGCCGCACCAGCTTCAGCGAGTCCACCGCCACCTGCCGGTCCGCCTCCGTCGACAGGTAACGCGGGCTGATCAGCGGCTTCGGCGTGCCGTCGTCGGCCCGGCCGAGGTGGATCGAGCCGCGGCTGGTCGGGCGCAGGTTGCAGACGCTGGCGGTGAAGGCATCGAACGGGTGCAGCCCGTCGCCCCACTTGTCCAGCGACAGCGGCTGGAAGTGGAACTCGACGTTCGGTGTCGCGTAGGCGTCGGAGGTGCGGGCGAAGGCGCCGAGCTGCGACGGCGCCATGGTCAGCGGCCCGGTGCGGCGCAGCGCGTACTCGACGCCCATCATCGCCCGGCGGAACAGGTTGGCGTACAGGCCGTTGAGGGTCGGAATGCCGCTGACCTGATAGACCGGTCGGATCTGCAGATGGTCCTGCAGGTTCTCGCCGACGCCGGGCAGCCCGCGCACGACGTCGATCCCGGCGGCCGACAGCCGCTCCGGATCGCCGAGCCCGGACGCCTCCAGGATCAGTGGAGAGCCGACCGACCCGCTGGACAGCACGATCTCGCCGGCAGCCGACGCCCGGATTTCCTCGCCGCCGCGATCGAATACCACGGCGCGGGCCCGGCCCTCCTCGATGATCAGCCGGTGGACATGCACATCGGTCTCCACCCGCAGGTTCGGACGCCCGAGCACCGGCTTCAGGAAGCCGCGCGCCGCGCTCCAGCGCCGGTCGGCCTTCTGGTTCACCTGGAAGTAAGACGAGCCCTCGTTGGTGCCGGTGTTGAAGTCGTCGACCTTGGGGATGCCGACGCCCTCGGCGGCGGTGCGGATCTCGTCGAGGATCTTCCAGCGCATGCGCGGATGTTCCACCCGCCATTCGCCGCCGCTGCCGTGGAACGGGCCCTCCCCGTCGATGTGGTCCTCGTGGCGGAGGAAGACCGGCAGCACGTCGTCCCAGCCCCAGCCGGTGAGCCCCATCTGCCGCCAGGCGTCGTAGTCGGCGGCCTGGCCGCGCAGATAGAGCATGGCGTTGATGGCCGAGGAGCCGCCCAGCACCTTGCCGCGCGGATAGGCGAGCGCGCGCCCGTTGAGGCCCGCCTCGGCCTCGGTGGTGAACATCCAGTCGGCGCGCGGATTGCCGATGGCGAACAGGTAGCCGACCGGGATGTGGAACCAGATCCAGTTGTCACGACCGCCGCGCTCCAGCAGCAGCACCTTGCGACGCGGGTCGGCCGACAGCCGGTTGGCGAGCACGCAGCCGGCCGAGCCGCCGCCGACGACGATGTAGTCGTAGTTCCCCAGGTCCTGCACCGGTCCCCCTCCCGCACGCCTTTTTTCGCTCCCTTCCCGAGGCGGCGGGAGACTCGACGACGTCTTCTTCCCTATCTGTGAATCGCGAAGCGGCTCCGGCGCAAGTCCGCCGGGGCATCATCAGGCAGGGATGGAGAGAGGATGGCAATCTTCGTGGTGAGCGTGGGCACCGGCGATGTCGACATTCCGGACCGCCCGCTCGATTTTCCCGGCGAGGCGGTGGCGCTCGGCCCGCGCCTGTTCGTGTGCACGACCGACGCCAGCCAGTCGCGGCTCTACCATGCGGTCAAGAAGCAGCTTCCCGACGGGACGCCGCTGTTCGTCGGCATGCTGTCGGAGCGTCCCAAGTTCATGGGCATGGCGGACGGCTCGACCAAAGCCGTCCGCGAGCTCTTCGGCAAGGGATAGGGTGACTGCCCCTCAGTCGGGCAGTGCGAGGTCAGACCAGATCGCGTCGGTCAGCCGCGTGAACGCCGGATCCTGGCGCATGGCGCGGGTGTGGCGAGGCCGCGGCAGATCGACCGTGTATTCCGCCACGATCGTCGCCGGCCGGGCGCTGAACACGACGACCCGGTCGGCCAGCGCCACCGCCTCCTCAATGTCGTGGGTGACGAACACGATCGAGCGCCGCTCCGCCTCCCAGACCCGCAGGAGCTCGAACCCCATGGCGATCTTGGTCTGGTAGTCGAGCGCCCCGAACGGCTCGTCCATCAGCATCAGCGACGGGCGATAGGCGAGCAGCCGCCCAAGCGACACGCGCTGCCGCATGCCGCCGGATAGCTGGCTCGGCCAGGCATTCTCGAAGCCCTCCAGCCGAAGGAGCTTGATCAGCCCGGCCACCTGCGCCGACCGCTCGGAGGCCGGCGTCCCGCCCAGCTCGGCTCCGACGCGGATGTTCTGCGCCACGGTCCGCCAGGGCAGCAAGGCGTCCTTCTGGAACATGAAGCCGACTTCCGCCGGCGTCTCGGTGACGTGGCGGCCGTTGACGATGACCTCGCCGCTCTGCGGTGCCAGGAGACCGCACATGGCCCGGAGGATGGTCGACTTGCCGGAGCCGCTCGGCCCCACCACGGCGACGAATTCGCCCTCGCCGACCGACATCGTGATGCCGTCGATGACCAGCAGCGGGTCGTCGTCCGGCCGCGGGAAGGAGATCCGGAGATCCCTCAGCCTGGCCGTCACGGCCGATGTGGCAGGTTCTGCGGTCACGGTGGATTCCCTCAGCGCCATTTGATCACCCGCCGCTCTGCGAACCCGATGATCTGGTTGGCGAGCATCGCCAGGATCATCAGCACGACCAGTCCGGTGAAGACCCCGGTGGTGTCGAGCTGGCCGCCCGAGCTCTCGACGTACCAGCCGAGGCCGCGGCTCGCGCCAATCAGTTCGCCGACGACGGCTCCGATCAGGGCCAGCCCCACGCCGATGCGGAACGAGGCGAGGATCCAGGGCACGACGGCCGGCAGCAGCACGCGGTAGACGAGATAGAAGCGGCCCGCGCGCATGGAGCGCATCAGGTCCAGATGGTCCTGGTCGATGGTGCGGATGCCCTCCATCACGTTCAGGAGGAAGATGAAGACGACCATGGTGAAGGCCATCATGATCTTGGAAAACAGGCCGATGCCGAACCAGAGGATGAAGAGCGGCGCCAGCGCCACGCGCGGCAGTCCGTAGAGTCCCATGATGACGGGATCGAACATGCTGGCGATCCGCGGCGCCCGGGCGAGCCCGATGCCGAGCGGGATGCCGATCACGGCGGCCAGCAGCAGGCCCAGGCCCGCTTCCTGCACCGTCGTGCTGGTGTGGATCCACAGCTCGCCGCTGACCGCGAGCTCCCAGATGCGCTCGGCGATCATGGTCGGCCGGCTGCACCAGAACGGATTCAGCAGCGTGCGGGACGCAAATTCCCAGAGCCCGAGCAGCACCACGATCACCGCGATCTGCTCCAGCGCCTTGCGACCGACCAGCAGCTTCCGTCCGTTCCCCTGGCGGACGAGCTGACGCTCGTCCGCATTTGCCGTGTCGGTCATGGTGCCGCTCACTTCGCGAAGTAGGTCGTCACGATGACGTCTTCGTAGGGCACGGCCTTGTAGCTCGGGTCGGAAGCCGCCAGCATTTCATTGAGGACCTGGTAGCTTTCCTCGCTCATGACGCCGTCCGGGGAGAGGTAGCCAGCCGCGACATCCTTGGCGACCTGGGCCACCAGCGCGTCGTCGAACTTCGGAAACATCTCCTTGATCGCCTGGTTCAGGACGGCGGGATCCTTCTGGATCATCGCCAATGCCTTCACGACGGCGCGGGTGACCTTCTCGGCCGTCTCCGGGTTCTTCTCCAGCCAGGAGTCGGTGACCACGAGGTCCTGGGCCGGATATTTCATCACCCGGAAGTCCTCGACGAGCTTGTACTTGCCGTCCTCGGCCAGGTTGACCTGGATGTCCGGCGTGGTGAACATGCCGGCAGCGATCGCCCCGGTCTCAAGAGCCGCCCGCATGGCACCGCCGCGGCCGATGGCGATCAGCTCGAAGTCCTTGTCCGCGTCGAAGCCCGCTTCCTTGATGGCATAGCGGATGGTGTTGTCGGTCAGGCTGCCGGCCGAGGTGATGCCGAGCTTCTGGCCGGTGAGGTCGGCAAACCCCTTGGCCGGAGAGTCGCCGTTCGCCATCAGCGCGTAGCTGTGCTGGCTGGCGAGCGCCACGAGGACGGCGCCGCCGAGGCCGCGCTGCTCGAGACGGGCGGCGTGGTCGGCCGCGCAGATGCAGATGTCGATGCTGCCGGCGGCCAGCGCCTGCACGGCGGGAGCGCCGCCCTTGAAGTCGATGCGCTCGTAGGTGAGGCCTTCTTCCTTGAAGAGCCCCTGCTGGTCGGCGACGACGATGGGCAGGGAGCCGGCGGAGTTCGCCGCGGCGCCGACCTTGAGCGCCGTTTCGGCGTGGGCCGGAAGCGCGCCCAGACCGATGACCGGAACGAGGGCGGCAAGAACAGTCAGACGTCGGAACACTGGAAGCATGGATTGTCCCCTTTCAGGAAAGCGTTTTGGTCCTGAGGCGATTCCACCGCTCTGCTTCTATCTCCAGGCGTTTCTTCGGTGGTCAGTACGAGGCGTGTCTGCATGCGTCATGACAGCAGTCAGGCCCCCGGCGGCTTGGCAGCGAATTCGGAGCCGCGCAGGCACATGCGGCCGCGCGGATCCTGCCAGAGCCGCTCCGTTTCGTGCAGGCGGCCCAGCGCCTTGGCGACGGTGACGAAGTCGTAGCTGGAGAACGCGTCGGCGATGTCGGTGTAGTAGCGCGGCTCGGCGCCGATCATCTCGGCGATCCGGTCGGCAAGCGCCTCCACGTCGGCCTCGTCGCCGGCCGTTCCGGGCGCGTCCGACTTGCCGCCGACGTAGTCGTCGATCTTGGCGGTGTCGGCATAGGCATAGGCGATCCGCTCGTACCGCTCCTTCGGAATGCCCTCCGAGATGGTCGCGTCGATGCCGACCTTCGCCGTTGTCGGCACCTGCCCCGGAGGCGTCGGCGGCAGGCTCGGATCGAGCGGCTTTCCGCGGGCGTGGGTGACGACCATGATGTCCTTGTCGCCCTGCACTCGGGTGGCAATCGCCCATTCCACGTCGACCGGGTTGAACACGTCGATGTCGTCGTCGACCACGACCACGTGCTTCAGGTCCATCACCGACAACGCGGCGAGCAGCGCGTTTTTGCCCTCTCCGGCCTGCTTCTTGATGGAGATGACGGCGTGCCAGAAGGCGCAGCCGCCGAGCGTGACGTTGATGTCCTTGACCTGGACGCCGGCGGTCTTGAGCGCCTGGCGGATGGCCGTGTAGCGCGTCGGCGCCGCCAGCCAGGTGTTCTCCCACGGCATGTGCAGCGCGTAGTAGACCGCGTCCTTGCGCATGCGGATGGCGTTGATGCGGACGATCGGGTTCCAGTGCAGGCCGCCCATCAGCCGCGTGAACTCGCCAAAGCGGCCCTCCGGATAGACCCAGCCGGTCGGCAGGATCTCCGCCTCGAGCACGATCTCGGAGTTGGCGATGTAGGGCACGTCTATGGTCGAGCACGGCGCCAAGTCCACCGGCCCGCCGCGCAGCCCGCCGGAAACCGACATCTCGTCCATGCCCAGCGGCGCGCGGAAGCCCGAGCCCATGATCTCGTACGGGTGATTGCCGATGGAAATGGAGATCGGGCAAGTCCGCCCCGCCTCGAACGCCCGCTGCGCGAACAGCCGCATGTTGTTCGGCGTGACGATGTCGATGCCGGTCAGGTTCTTCTGCTTGACGATGAACCGGTAGATTCCGGCGTTCAGGCCGTAGTCCGGGTCGCGGGCGATGGTGATGCCCGCCGTGATCATCGGGCCGCCGTCGTAGATCGAGCTCATCGGGATCGGCAGGCGGTAGAGGTCGACGTCGTCGCCGGTCAGCACCACCTCGTCGGTCGACGAGCCCTGGACGGAATGCGACTCGACCGGATGGTCGATCGCCTGCTTCAGCTTCGCCTCGATCTCGGGATAGGTGGTGCAGCCGAGCGACATGATCGCGCGCTTCTGCGTGCGGATGATGCCGGAGACCACCGGCTGATCGTAGCCTATGACGTTGTGGAAGAAGAGCGCCTTGTCCGACTGGTCGACGAGCGTCGCGATATGACGGATGTCGACCGGCTGTTCGAGATCGAGCATCTCGCCATCGGCCCGGAGCCGGTCGAGAAAGCCGCGAAAGGATTCCGTATCGTGCATGGGGGCGCCGCTTCCGCCGGGAGGCCACTCCGGTCACTTGAACCCAAGGATGCCGGGTTGAAACGGCGCGTCAGTCGCGGGTCAACCAAGCCTCGGCCTGATCAAAATCATTTCATAGCTAGCTATAACTGTCTAGGATATGTCCGTGCGCAAATGTTGAGCAATTGAGACTATCTTTTCCTCAGATCCCCCTCGAGGCGAAACGCTATTCCGCTCAGCGTCTCGCGCAGATCGGAGCATTGCGCGGCATCGAGGCCCTCGAAGGCGACGCGGTTCACGTCGAGCGCATTTTCCACCGCGATGGCCGCCAGCCGCCGTCCCATCGGCGTCAGGTGGTTGGTGGCCAGCCGGCCATTGTCCGACGTGGGCCGGCGCTCCACCAGCCCGTCGCGCTCCATCCGCTTCAGCGTGTTCGCCACCGTCGCCTGCTCGATCCGCACCGCCTCGCAGAGGTCGCGCTGGGTCGCGCCGTCGTGGCGCAGGAGCTCGAGCGCGATCGGATACTGTCCCGGCATCACCCCGCCGGCCCCGTTGCGCGCCTTCAGCGCCTGCGCCAGCAGCCGCGCGATCAGGTTGATCAGATAGCCGACCGTTTCCTGCTGCAGCGGTTGTGGCGCATCGACGTCGAGCGTGTCGTCGATGGCGCGCTCCGGCCCCTGGGTCTGCGGCATGAGTCCATTCCTCCTGTCGCCCGGGAGGGCGGGATGTCGGCTGCAAGACAGGCCCCAGGTCGTGGTCGCCCGGGGGCCTGCCTTCTCTGAGAGCCCTCTGGCTGATGGGCGGGGCCAGCCGTTGCGGCGGGCCCGGTCGGGCGAGTATACGGCAAGTCCGAATGCAAGCCCGGCGCCAGACGGCGGGGACGGCCTGTCGCAGGCCGTTGGAATCGGCTCCGTTTCACGATCCTGCACCCCCGCGGCCCGAAGCCGTCCTGGTCCGGGTCTTGGATCCCTTGCCCCCATCTGCTCGAATGGGTCCGATCATCGCCGGCCCTCCGGATCGGGGGCCAGCCAGCCCGAGGCAGCTCCCCATGACCACCGACCACAGGCTGGACGCTCCCGCCGTCGCGCGCAACAGGGACCCGATCCTGTCGGTCCTGCAGCGTGTGCTGCCCGAAGCGGGCCTGGTGCTGGAGATCGCCAGCGGGACCGGCCAGCACGTCGTCCATTTTGCCCGCGCGCTGCCCGCCCTCGACTGGCAGCCGAGCGAGCCCGACCCCGGCGGGCGCCGCTCGATCGCGGCCTGGGTCGCGGCCGAGGAGCTTGCCAACGTCCGGGCCCCGCTCGACATCGACGTCGTGGGCGGGCGCTGGCCGGTCGACGCGGCCGATGCGGTCGTCTGCATCAACATGATCCACATCGCGCCCTGGGCGGCGACGCCTGCGCTGATGCGCGGCGCCGGCCGGCTGCTGCCGGAATCCGGCCCGCTGGTGCTCTACGGTCCGTTCCGCCGCGACGGCCACGGCACGGCGCCCTCCAACGACCGCTTCGACGCCGATCTGAAGGCCCGCGATCCCGCCTGGGGCATCCGCGACCTGGCCTATGTGGCCGCGGAAGCGGACGCCGCCGGGCTTCGCCTCGACGAGGTCATCGAGATGCCGGCCAACAACCTGACGGTCGTGTTCCGCAAGGCGGCCGGCGCCTGACGCGCGTGCGCAGCCTGTGCGCAGCCCCAGTGCGCAGTCAAACCACGGCATTTAACCGGGACGGATCTGCGCATTCCTGCGCTTTTGGTGCGCTTTTTGGTGCGCACTGGACGGCGTGCGCACTGCGCGTTCGGCATCCCGGCGCCGAGCGCCCCGGCGAGAGCATGAGCACCGGACGGAGCCGCCGGCGGGCCGGCATCGATTGACGCCGACCGTGCGAGCTTTATTGTTTTCGGTCGCGCACCCGCAACCTCCTCATCCTCGGTGCGCGCCAACGCTCTGCACACAACGTTCTGGGGGTTTCATGTCTTTGCACTCGACATCGCTTCATGCGAGGCCGAGCACCCGGTCAGGCCCCCAAGACCGCTCAATCTCCCACGACGAAGCCCCCCGCCGGCACGGCCATGAGCCCGGCTGCGACGCCTGCTGCTGCGGCGGCGCGGCGTCGCTTGCCGTCGGCGCGAAGGTGACGGCCGACCTGTCGCGCCGGGCCCTGCTCGTCGGCGCCGCGGCGGCAAGCGTGGCGCCTTTCCTGGCCGCCCGGGCCGCGAAGGCCTTCACCCCGGAGCCGCGCGCGCCGGACCGGCCGCTGCTGCTGACCAACCTGCGCCTGTTCGACGGCCTCGACCGCGGCGTCCGCGAGGGCGTGTCGGTGCTGGTCGAGGGCAGCCGGATCGCCGGACTTCCGGACGTCGGCGACCGTATCGAGGGCGCCGAAGTCCTCGACTGCGGCGGCCGGCTGGTGATGCCGGGCCTGATCGACGCCCACTGGCACGCCATGCTGTGCGGCATCACCGAGCTGACCGCCATGACCTCGGACGCGGGCTACCTCTATCTGGTGGCGGGCCGCGAGGCCGAGCGGACCCTGATGCGCGGCTTCACCAGCGTCCGCGACGCCGGCGGCCCGAGCTTCGCGCTGAAGCGGGCGATCGACCAGGGCATCGTCCACGGCCCGCGCATCTACCCGTCCGGCGCGATGATCACCCAGACCTCCGGCCACGGCGACTTCCGCATGCGCCACGAGGTCCCCGCCGCCCTCGGCGACGTCAGCTACGGCGAGCGCGTCGGCATGTCGGCGATCGCCGACGGGCGCGCCGAGGTGCTCCGGCGGGTCCGCGAGCAGCTGATGCTGGGCGCCTCGCAGATCAAGCTGATGGCGGGCGGCGGGGTGACCTCCGCCTACGACCCCCTCGACACCACCCAGTACACCGCCGAGGAACTGCGGGCCGGCGTGGCGGCGGCGGGCGACTGGAACACCTACGTGATGGCGCACGTCTACACGCCGCGCGGCATCAAGCGGTCCGTCGAAGCGGGCGTGCAGTCGATCGAGCACGGCCAGCTGGCCGACGAGGAGGCCGTGCGGATGATGGCCGACGCCGGCGTCTGGTGGAGCCTCCAGCCGTTCCTGGCCGACGACGACGCCAACATCAAGTCGGGCCCGGATGCCCGCGCCAAGCAGCTCCAGGTCGCCGAGGGCACGGTCAACGCCTACCAGTTGGCGATCGCCCACGACGTGAAGACCGCCTGGGGCACCGACATCCTGTTCAGCCCGCTGAACCTGCCGAGCCAGGGACGGCAGCTGGCCAAGCTCACCCGCTTCTACGATCCGCTGCCGCTGCTCGCCATCGCCACCGCGAAGAACGGCGAGCTGCTGCGGCTGTCGGGTCCGCGCAACCCCTACGACGGCAAGCTCGGCGTCATCGAGCCCGGCGCCTTCGCCGACATCCTGGTCGCCGACGGCGACCCGACCCGCAGCCTCGATTTCCTCGGCGATCCGGAGACCAACCTCCGGCTCATCATGAAGGACGGAAAGATCTACAAGGACACCCGCGCATGATCCGCACCGTGACGCTGGGCCTGGCCCTGGCCGCCCTCGCCGCGCCCGCCGCCCACGCCGCGGACGGCTGGCGGTTCCAGCTGACGCCCTATGGCTGGGCGGCCGGCTCCGCCAGCGAGATCCAGCCGCGCGCCGGCGGGCCGAGGCTGGAAAGCGACATGACGTTCGGCGACATCCTCGACCGCCTCAACGGGGCGTTCTTCCTGACCGGCAGCGCCCGCTACGACCGGTTCGTGGTGATCGGCGACTTCACCTGGGTGTCGCTCTCCGACAGCGGCAGCATCACCGGCAAGCTGCCGGTTCCGGTCTCCGTCGACGGCGACCTCACGCAGACCTCCGAGTCGATCGCCGCCGGCTATTCCGTGGTCAGCCGGCCGGACCTCACCGTCGACGTGGTCGGCGGCGTCCGCGCCTGGCAGATCGACGCGTCGGTCTCGGCGGAGGCGCGGATCGCGCCCTACTACAGCCTCGGGGCCTCGGCCAGCCGCTCCCTCTCCTGGGTCGATCCGATCGTCGGCTTGCGGATGCGCGCGGCGCTGTCGCCGAAGTGGTCGATCACCGGCTACGGCGACGTCGGCGGCTACGACGACCGCACGACGTGGCAGTTGCTGGGGACGGTCAACTACCGGATATCGGACAGGTTTTCGATCTCCGCCGGCTACCGCCAGATGTCGATCGAGTACGAGGACAGCGAGACGAGCCTCGACGTCGACATGGGCGGCCCGCTCGTCGGGGCGACACTGCGATTCTAGCCTCGGGGTCGGGCGGAAGCCCGGTCCCGGCCTTCCCGACTGCCTTCCGGCGGCGCCGGCCGGCGCCAGCCATCCAGCAGGACAAGGATCCCTGCGCACGTCTTCCCCACCCGCTTCCCTCCATCTCCGGTCGAGTGAGCCACCATGTGCACCTCCCTCCTCTACAGTGACCAGAGCGGCCAGGTCTATTTCGGCCGGACGCTCGAGCTGACGGTCGACCTGCCCTATCAGCTCGTCTTCTTTCCGAAGGGACATGCGTTCTCGTCGGAGGTGACCGGCCATCCGGCCCTGGCGTTTGCCTGCGAGCACGCCTTCCTGGCGGTCGCCATGCCCGGACGGGTGCCGACCGCCGACGCGCCGATGGGCCTCGGCGACCTGAAGGTGCTGGAGGGCCTGAACACGGAAGGCCTCACCTTCAGCGTGCTCTCCTACCCGGCGGCCGGCGGCACGCGGAAGCCGGTCGAGATGACCCGCGCCGTTCTCTCGGCCTCCGACCTCGGCGCCTGGGCGCTCGGCACGTTTTCCCGGGTCGCCGACCTGAAGGCGGCGCTCGCCGACCAGCCGGTGGTGCTGGAGGCGCTGGCCATCCTCGGCGGGGTGGAATCGCCCTTCCACTACGTCGTCCACGACGCCGGCGGCGCGTCGATCGTCATCGAGTTCCACCGCGGCGAGATGACCGTCTACGACAACCCGGTGGGCGTGATGACCAACGGCCCGCAGTTCGACTGGCACCTGACCAACCTCGACAACTACACGCACCTGACCAACGTCGACCGCTCGTCGGCGACGTTCGGCGCCTACAAGGCCGTGCAGCCGGATTCCGGCATCGCCACGGCGGCGCTGCCGGCCTCCAACACCTCCGTCGGGCGGTTCGTGCGGGCGGCGTACTATGCCCACTTCACCGAGAAGGCGGCGACGCCGGATCTCGCCGTGCAGACCCTCGCCCACATCATGAACAACTTCGACCGGCCGCGCGGCGCGACCATCGACTACCCCGAGGACGGCGGCGGACACATGGAAGTCGCCGGTCTCGCCCAGGACGGGGCGACGGACTACGCGACGGAGTTCACCGCCTGGACCAGCCTGTCGGACCTGGCACGCGGCCGCTTCTACGTCCGGGACTACCGGAGCCTGAACTTCGTGCGCTTCGACCTCGCCGATCTGGCCGCCACCCCGGCACCGCGGGTGCTGTCGCTGAAGAGCGCCGCCGAGGCGACCCTGGCCGCGTCGGACCTGCAGCCGGCGACGCGACCGGCCTGACCAGCCGCAGCCCCCATTCCCACAGCCGAGGAGAGAACGTCATGGCCACCGGCCGCCCCACCCTTCAGCCAGACGGCACGATCGACGAGACCTACGGCGCGGGGGACCTGCTGCTCGCCCTGCCGAAGGCCGGCTTTCCGCAAGCCGAGCGCGATCCCCGCCGGGTCTACTCGGCGGTGCGCGACGAACTGATGCTCGACGGCAACGCCCGGCAGAACCTGGCGACCTTCTGCCAGACCTGGGAAGAGCCGGAAGTCCATCAGCTGATGGACGACTGCATCGACAAGAACATGATCGACAAGGACGAGTACCCCCAGACGGCCGAGCTCGAGGCCCGCTGCGTCCGCATGCTCGCCGACCTGTGGAACGCGCCGCAGCCGGAGCAGGGCGTGGGCTGTTCGACCACCGGTTCCAGCGAGGCGGCGATGCTGGGCGGCCTGGCGATGAAGCGGCGCTGGGAGGCGCGCCGCAGGGCGGAGGGCAAGCCCACCGACAAGCCGAACCTGGTGACCGGCCCGGTGCAGATTTGCTGGCACAAGTTCACCCGCTACTGGGACATCGAGCACCGCGAGATCCCGATGGAGGACGGCCGCCTGCTGATGACCCCGGAGGAGGTGCTGAGCCGCTGCGACGAGAACACCATCGGCGTGGTGCCGACGCTGGGCGTCACCTTCACCGGCGAGTACGAGCCGGTGAAGGCGGTCAGCGACGCGCTCGACGACCTGCAGGCCCGGACCGGCCTCGACATCCCCCTCCACGTCGACGGCGCCAGCGGCGGCTTCCTGGCGCCGTTCTGCGCGCCGCAGGTGGAATGGGACTTCCGCCTGCCGCGCGTGCGCTCGATCAACGCCTCGGGCCACAAGTTCGGGCTGGCGCCGCTGGGCGTCGGCTGGGTGCTGTGGCGCGAGGACGCGGATCTGCCCGACGAGATGGTGTTCTGGGTGAACTATCTCGGCGGCAACATGCGCGACATCGCGCTGAACTTCTCGCGCCCCGGCGGGCAGATCGTCTGCCAGTACTACAACTTCCTGCGGCTGGGCCGGGACGGCTACCGCAAGGTGCACGACGCCTGCTACGTCAGCGCGGCCTACCTCGCCGACGCGATCGCCAAGATGGGGCCCTTCGACATCGTGTTCGACGGCAACCCGGCCGACGGCATCCCGGCGGTTTCCTGGAAGCTGAAGGAGGGCGTCGACCCGGGCTTCACCCTGTTCGACCTGGCGGACCGGCTCCGGGTCCGCGGCTGGCAGGTGCCCGCCTACACGCTGCCCGCCAACCGCCAGGACCAGGCGATCCAGCGCATTCTCGTGCGCAACGGGGTGAGCTACGACCTCTGCTCGCTGCTCGTCGACCACATCAACGCGGCGCTCGAGCACTTCAAGGACCACCCGATCCAGGAATCGATGTCCAAGCACGAGGCGTCGGGCTTCCATCATTGACGCGGCCCATGCAGGATCGAACGGCGCCTGCGCCCGGCGGCCCCGACGCGGCCGACCACCGGGCGCAGCCCATCCATCAATCGGGTCCCTGGCCGTTCGTCACCCAGCGCCGCTACCGGCACGGCGGGCGGCTGCGGATCTGGCGGGCACGCCAGCACCGCAAGGGGCTCGCGCACGAAGCGCGCGGCCTCGATCCGGCGCGCGCGCCGGTCTGGCAGACCGCGCGCTACAACTGGCTGACCGGCCTGGTGTTCGCGGTCGGGGCCTTCCTGTTCATGACCGGCTGCGGGCTGACGCTCGTCAATCAGCTGTGGGGCGTTCCGGCCCTGATGCCGATCAACATCGTGTTCTTTCTCGGGTCGATCCCGTTCACGACGGCGGGCTACCTGCAGCATTTCCAGGCCGCCAACGCCGGGCCGTTCGGCCCCGAGCGGCCGGCGACCGATGCCCGGCCCGGCCGGATCGCGCTGATCGGCTGGCATCCGGAGAGCCCGGGCTGGCTCAGCACCCTCAGCCAGTTCGCAGGCACCATCGCCTTCAACTTCAACACGTTCGACGCGATCATCGCGCCGTCGACGTGGCTGATGCAGGATCTCGCCATCTGGGTGCCGGGAATGATCGGCTCGATCCTGTTTCTCGTGTCCGGCTATCTTGCCTTCATCGAGGCGGGGCATGCCTACTGGAGCTGGCGCCCGCGGGAACTCGCCTGGTGGATCGTCTTCGTCAATCTCGTCGGGTGCATTGCCTTCATGACGGCCTCGATCCTAGCCTACGTTCCCAGCCGGTCGGAGCCGGGCTGGATTCCGGTCGTCAGCAATGCGCATTTGTGGTTCGGAGCGCTGTGCTTCTTCGTCGGCGCCCTCCTGCTCATGCGCGAGAGCCGCACTGCCGCGGGCGGATGAGTGAAGTCGGTGAAAGTCGTGGCCGTGTCCCCTCCCGAATTGCCCACCGGCGCTGACGGCCGCGACAGGCGACGCCGGCTCCTCCCGCCGGCGGGCCGGATCAGTGCGCCCGGCGCGGCGCTGCTGGCCGTTCCGTTCGGCGGCTGCGCGCCGACGCCGGCG
This sequence comes from Amorphus sp. MBR-141, assembly GCF_053628695.1. NCBI lineage: Bacteria > Pseudomonadati > Pseudomonadota > Alphaproteobacteria > Hyphomicrobiales > Amorphaceae > Amorphus > Amorphus sp. MBR-141. Next base: position 128,670 of record NZ_JBRJGW010000004.1, on the reverse strand, counting down.
CCGGCGATCCCGTTCATCGGGGCGTACTTCCCCTCCTGGCTGCTGTGCACGCTCGCCGGCGTGGTGATCGCCATCGTGGTGCGGGTGGTGTTCGTGCGGATCGGGCTCGACGACGTGCTGCCGGCCCGGCTGCTCGTCTATCTGGGGGTGGCGACGGTGGCGGGCCTTGTCATGTCCACCCTGGTCTTCGGGCGGTGACGGGATGAGCGGCGGGCACATCCACGCGTCGCGCGTCGGCGGCGCCCTCGTCGCGGTGGTCATCGTGGTGGCGGCGGCGATCCTCGGCTGGAACCATCTGCGCACCGCCCGCCTCAACCCGCTCTCCCAGGAAGCGGTGCTGACCGCCAACGTCGTCCACATCGCCGCGACGGTGTCCGGGCGGATCGCCGAGCTGCCGGTCAGCGAGAACGCCGCCGTCCGCACGGGCGACGTCCTGTTGCGCATCGACCCCGCCCCCTATCAGCTGGCGGTGGAGCAGGCGGCGGGCGACCTGGCGATCGCCGAGGCCGCCCTGTCCGACCGCCGCCGGGAGATCGAGGCGGAGAAGCGCAACGCCGAGATCGCCACCGGGCAGGTGGACCGCGCCGAAGAGAACCTCGCCTATGCCACCGCGACCCTCGACCGGCTGCTGCCGCTGGCGCCGAAGGGCTACGTCAGCGCCCAGGAGGTGGACACCGCGGCCACCGCCAGGCGCGACGCCCAGATCAGCCTGCGCGAGGCCCAGCGCCAGGCGGAAGCGGCGGACGCCCTGGTCGGCAACCCCGCGGCGGCCCAGGCCCTCGTGCAGGCGCGCGAAGCGGCACTCGCCATCGCCGAGCACGAACTGGAGGCGACCGTGGTGCGGGCGCCGCACGACGGACGGGTGGCCGGCCTGACGGTGGGCACCGGCGAGTTCGTGCTGCCGGGCGAAGCGGTGTTCACCCTGATCGACACCTCGGCCTGGTACGCCAGCGCCAACTTCGTCGAGACCGAGCTCGGCCGCATCCAGGCCGGCAGCTGCGCCACCGTGCACGCGCTCGCCGACCGCAGCGTGGCGATCCGCGGCCGCGTCGAGAGCGCCGGCTGGGGCGTCACCACCGAGCAGACCATCACCCTCCCGAGCGGGCTGCCGATCGTGCCGCGCTCGCTGGACTGGGTGCGCGTGGCACAGCGGTTCCCGGTGCGGATCCGGCTGCTGGATCCGCCGCCCGCGCTGATGCGCATGGGCGGCTCGGCAACCGCGACGGTGCACGATGACACCGATTGCTGAAGCCACCTGGCCGGCGATCTTCGATCGCGCCGTGCGGGATCTCGGGCCCTTCCCGGGGCGCTTCGCGATGGCCTGGCGCATCGCCCTGCTGTGCGCCTTGGTGACGGCGACGGCGATGCTCTACAAGATCCCGGAGGCGGCGATCAGCTGCTATCTGGTGATCTTCCTGATGCGGCCGGACGCCAGCGAGACGATCGGCCAGGCGGTCGGCCTGATCGGGCTGGCGACGGTGATCGTCGCGGTGATGTCGCCGCTGATGACGGCGACCATGGAGTCCGCCTTCCTGCGCCTCCTGGTGATGGCGGCCGCCTCGTTCGTCACGCTCTATCTGAGCTCGGCCACCTCGCTCGGCGAGACCGGCGCGATCATCGGCCTGGTGATCGCCTTCATCATGACCCTGTCGAGCGACGTGCCGGCCGGCATCGTCGCCTCCGAAGGGCTGAAGTACGCCTGGGAGATGGCGGTGATGCCGATGGTGCTGATGATCGGCTTCTGCCTCGCCCTCGGGCGCGGCCCGCACAGCCTCGCCGCCGAGCGCATCGGCGACCGCCTGGCCGCCGTGGCGCAGGCCCTGGAGGACGGGCGCGGCGGGGACGGGCACAACCGGGACGGGCGCGGCGCCGAAGCCGTGGACGCGCTGCTCGCCGAGGGCAACGACGACCTGGCCAAGAAGGTGCAGACGGCGCGCCTCCTGCACCTGGTGCCGGCCGAGCGGACGCGCTGGCTGGCCGGGGCGGTGGAGACGAGCTACCGGCTGCTGGTGGCGGCCGCCGCGCTGCCGCGCGAGGCGACGATGGCGCGCACCCGGCTTGCCGCGGCGTGCCGGGCGGCCGCAGCTGAGCTGGGCGCCCGACAGCGGCCGTCCGCGCCGTCGCGCGCCGAATCCCCCGGTTCGCCGGCCGAGGCGGTGGCGTGGCGGGCGCTGGACGGGCTCGCCGCCCCGGACGGCGGCGCCGATCCCAGGCCGAAAAAGCCGCCGTTCCTGGCGGCCGACGCCTTCACCAACCCCGATCACCAGCGCTACGCCCTGAAGACCACGGCGGCGGCGATGATCTGCTACCTGATCTACACCGGCATCGGCTGGGACGGCATCCACACGGCGATGATCACCTGCTACGTGGCGGCGCTGGGGACGACCGGCGAGACGGTCCACAAGCTGGCGCTGCGGATCGCCGGGTGCCTGGTCGGCGCGGCGATGGGGGTGGCCGCCATCGTCTTCGTGGTCCCCGAGCTGCAGTCGATCGGCGGGCTGATGGCGCTGGTCTTCGCCGGCATCCTGGTGGCCGGCTGGGTGGCGGCGGGCAGCGAGCGCATCGCCTATGCCGGCGTGCAGGTCGGCCTCGCCTTCCTGCTGACGGTGCTCAACGGCTTCGGCCCGAGCACCGACATGAGCAACGCCGGCGACCGCATCGCCGGCATCCTGCTCGGCAACGTCATCGTCTACGTGATCTTCACCGGGATCTGGCCGCGCAGCGCCGTCGCGGCGGTGCGCGACCGGCTGGTCGAGGCGCTGGGCGCGCTGGCGCGGGCGGCGGCGGCGCCGCCGCCGTCGCGGCGGGACCGCAGCGACGACGTGGCCGCCGCCGCGGTGGCGCTCGGGCGGGCCCGGGAAGGGCTGTTCCTGCTGCCGTTCGAGCCGCGCGGCCAGCAGCCGCAGGACGACGAGGTGCGCCGGCTGGCGGCGCTGATCGCCGCGGCGGAGGCGCTGGCGCCGGAGATCTACCTGTCCACCGCGGATCTTGCGGCGGCCTCGGAAAGACTTGCCGCCGCGGCCGATGCCCTTCACGGTGCCCGGCCGTGGCGCCAGCACGCACCGGAGCCGCCGCGCGCCCGCGACGGGATCGGTGGTCAGGTGGCGCGCATCGAAGACCTGGTCGTGGGCTGAATGACGCCGGAACGCCGCCGCCCCCCTGAAGAGCGCATCGCCCGATGCGGCGTCGTCGCGGCGCTGGCGCTGGCGGTTGGGCTCGCGGGCTGCGCGGACAACGCGCTGAAGCTGGCGCCGAAGTCGCCGTCCGAGCCGTGGACGCCGTCGGCGAACGCCGGCTCCGCGCTGCTGCCGGAGGGCGAGACGACGCCCGCGGCGCCGGGCCCCGCCGACTTCGCGGCGCCGGCCAACCCGGCCGCCGCCAGGCTCGCCCCGCCGCCGCAGCTGGTGGCCGGCGAGACCTACGAGCTGCCGCAGCTCATCGACATCGCGGCGCGCAACACGCCGTCGACGCGCCTCGCCTGGGAGGAGGCGCGGCAGGCGGCGCTGGCCGTCGGCATGACCGAGGCGACGTTCCTGCCGACGATCACCGCCACCGTCATCGGCGGCGCGCAGCGGGTGCGCACGCCGCTTCCCGACAACATCACCGGCATCGATTCCTTCACCACCACCGTCGACGGCGTCGTCCCGGCGGTGCTGCTGGAGTGGCTGGTGTTCGACTTCGGCCAGCGCCGCGCCAACGCGGAAGCCGCGCGGCACACCTCGTTCGCGGCCAACGTCGCCTTCACCGGCGCGCACCAGCAGGTGATCTACGCCGTCACCGTCGCCTACTACCGCTACGGCGCCACGCGCGCCCAGGAACGCGCCGCGCGGCAGGCGCTCGCCAACAGCCGGCTGATCCAGGACGCCGCCGACGGGCGCATGGACCGCGGCATCGGCACCAGCGTCGAGGTGGCCCAGGCGCGCCAGCAGGTGGCCCAGTCGAAGCTGCGCCTGGTGGAGGCCGAGGGCGCCCGGCGCGACGCCTACCAGGGGCTGCTGGCGGCGATGGGCATCTCGCCGATGACCGACATGCGGATCGGCGACGTCGCCGGGCGCCGGCTGCCGCGCTCGGTCGGCGCGCCGACCGAAGAGGTCATCGAGGCCGCCCTGGCCCGGCGCCCCGACGTGCTCGCCGCCTATTCGCGGCTGAAGGCCTCCGAGGCCGGCATCCGCGCGTCTGAGGCGGAGTTCCTGCCGAAGGTCTATCTGAGCGGCATCGCCGCCAGCGACCGCACCAGCTTCTCCGTCAGTGGACTGCCGGGGGTGGGCCAGCAGTCGACCTCGGCCGGCGTGCTGGTCGGCGTCGCCGTCCCGATCTATTCGGGCGGGCTGCGCAAGGCCCAGCTGGAACAGGCGAAGTCGCTGTCGCAGAGCGCCCGGCAAACGTTCACCCAGACGCAGGATGCGGCCGCCCGCGAGATCGTCGTGGCCGGCGACACCCTGCGCACCGCGCTGGCCGCCCAGGCGGCGGCAAGCGAGCTGGTCGCCGCCGCCGACGTCACCTACGACGCGGCGCTGCAGTCCTACCGCAGCGGCGTCGGCACCATCACCGACGCGACGGCGGCCGACACCGGCCTGCTCGACGCCCGCCAGGCCCAGGCCGACGCCCACGCCGCGGCGCTGGCGGCCGCCGCCACGCTGGCGTTCTCGCTGGGCACAATGACCTCAAACGACGCCCCGGCCCGGACCACCCGCTGAGACGGCATGGTTGGCCCGAAACGGCTCAGAGGAGCAGGCCGGGCAGCCACAGGGTCAGGCCGGGGAACCGGAACAGCAGCGTCATCACCACGACCTCGGCGAGGAGGAACCAGCTGACGCCGCGAAAGATCGTGGTGAGCCCGATCTCGGGCGGCGCGACGGACTTGGCGGCGAACACGTTGAGGCCCACCGGCGGCGTGACGAGGCCGATCTCGATGAACTTCACGATGATGATCCCCATCCAGATCAGGTCGAAGCCAGCGCGCCCGGCAGCGAGACCAGCTGTCCTCCGAGAATGGTGGTGAACGACACCGCGCCGTCGGTCGCCTCGGTGATCGCCTTCAGCAGCGGCAGCACGCCGGCGCGGTTCGCCGACGAGCGCTCGGGCACCCCCGATCCGTAGGTGAAGGTTTCCGCAGACGCGCCCGTCGCGAGCAAGGCCAGCGCGAGCGCCGTCGCGGTCCCGGCAGCAAAACCCGGCATGATTGTCCCCCTCCATGTCCGATCGCCGCGGCCCCTCTTCGCTCGCGACACGGGGAGGACAATGCGTCGCGGCGTTCCCGGTCAGTCGCGGCGCGGGCGCGGTTTCAGCCAGAGATAGAGCAGCAGCGCCGCCACCAGCAGGCTCGCCGCGCTCACCGGACGGGTCACGAAGACGGTGAAATCCATCCGGCTGACCGTCAGCGCGTTGCGCAGGTTCTGCTCCAGGATCGGCCCCAGGACGATCCCCAGCACCGCCGGCGCGGTGGGAAAGTCGAACCGCATCATCAGATAGCCGAGGGCGCCGAAGATCAGCACCAGGCGCACGTCGAAGGCGTTGTTGTGGAGCGAGAACGCGCCGGCCGCCGCCATCAGGCAGATCGTCGGCACCAGCACGCCCGGCGGGATGCTCAGCAGCCGCGCCGCCAGCCGGCGTCCCCACAGGCCGAGACCGACCATGAAGACGTTCGACAGGAACAGCAGCAGCAGGATCGAGACGAACAGCGCGCCGTTCTGGGCGATCAGGAACGGCCCGGTGTGGACGCCCTGGATCATCAGGGCCCCGATGAGCACGGCGGTCACCGGATCGCCGGGAATGCCGAGCGTCAGCAGCGGCACCAGCGCGCCGCCGGTCACCGCGTTGTTGGAGACCTCGCAGGCGATCACGCCCTTGACCTCGCCGCGGCCGAACTTGTCGCCGGGCTTTGCCGTGCGCAGCGCATCGGAGTAGCTGACCCACGAGGCGATCGCCGGTCCGGTGCCCGGCAGCACGCCGATCAGGCTGCCGATGACGGCCGACTTGAAGGCAAGCCACTTGTTGCGCCAGATGTCCTTCACCACCGACCATTGGGAGGCCGGCGTCTGGGTGGGCAGGATCTGCGCATCCCCCACGCCGGTCTTCGACAGCAGCAGCATCTGGCCGATGGCGAACAGGCCGATCAGCGCGCTGATCGTCGGCACCCCGCCCATCAGGTTCGGCTCGCCGAACATGAAGCGGCCGACGCCGCTGACCGGGTCGAGCCCGACGGTGGAGACGAGCACGCCGATCAGCGCGGCGGCGAGGCCCTTGGTCAGCGAGCCCTGGGAGATTCCGGCGACGCAGACGAGCCCCACGAGGGCGAACGAGAAATACTCCACCGAGGTGAACGACAGCGCCACCTTGGCCAGCATCGGCGCGATGGTGGCCAGCAGCAGCAGCGAGAACAGCCCGCCGACGAACGAGCACATCACCGCCACCGACAGCGCCCGGTCGCCTTCGCCGGCCCGCGCCATCTGGTAGCCGTCGAGCGCGGTGGCCGCAGCGCTCGGCGTGCCCGGCGTGTTGATGAGGATCGCCGGGATGGAGCCGGCGAAATAGCCCGAGCAGTAGATGCCGAGCAGCAGCGCCATCGAGGTGGTCGGGCCCATGGCGTAGGTGACGGGCAGGAACAGGGCGATGGCGGAGGGTGCCGTCAGCCCCGGGGCCGCGCCGAAGATCATGCCGATCACCGCGCCCAGGAAGACGAACAGGATCACCCACGGATCGGCCACCAGCCCGATCGCCTGGACGAAGTCGGCGGATCCGATCAGTTCCATGACGGCAGCACCACGCCGAAGCCTTCGGTGAAGGCAAGGTAGAGAACGGCGGTCAAGCCGGCCGGATAGAGGGCCAGCAGAAGCGGCCGCCGAATGCCGAAGGCGAGCAGAGTGCCAAGCGCCACGACGAACGCACCGACCCGGAAGTCGATCTGGGCGAACCACCAGAAATAGATGCCGAGCAGGACCGCGACGACCGCGAACCGGCGATCGACGAGAGCCGGCAGGGGCTTGCCGCCGACGGTCAGGCCGCGCGCCAGCAGGGCCACGCCGCACAGCGCGATCCCGGCGGCACAGACCAGGGGAAAGAAGTTCGGTGCCAGCGTCGCGCCGGCCGCACCGGAGCCCATGTCCACGGACATCCAGGCCACCGCACCGGCAAGGCCCAGCAGCACCGCGCCCGGTATCGTGTTGTCGTTCGTTATCGCCACAGCATCACCCTCCCTGCATGGACCGACAGGCGGGCGGGAGCCGAGCGCCTGCCCGGCCCCCGCTCTCCGTCACTTTTTCAGCAGGCCTAGTTCGTCGAGGATGGGCCGCATGCTGTCTTCCTCTTCCTGGATCTGGGCGCGCATGGCGTCCGGACCGAGAAAGGCGGGGTTGAAGTAGAATTCCTTCAGCCGCTCCTGGAAGGCGGGATCGGCGACCAGTTCCTCGATCGCACCGGCGAGGGTGTCGATCGCCTCCTGGGGCGTGCCGGCCGGCGCCACGAAGCCGAACCACTGGGAGCGCAGATAGTCGAAGCCCTGCTCCTTGTAGGTCGGCACGTTCGGCAGGTAGGGCCAGCGCTCCTCGGCGGCGAGGCCGAGCACGCGGATGTCGCCCTTGCCGTTCTCGTCGAACAGCGACGGGAAGTTGGACCCGCCGCCGGTGAGGAAATCGACCTCGCCGGAGAGCAGCTTCACCAGGCCCTCCTGGTTGGAGTTGGAGTTGACGAAGACCGCCTCGACGTCGTTCTCGGCCAGGAACACGGCCATCGCCAGGTGCGGGCCGGAGGCCACGCCGGAGCCCGAATAGGTGAGGTCCTCGGTCTTCATGGCGTCGACGAGATCGTTCAGCGTCTGGTAGTCGCTGTCGGCCCGCACCGCCACGCCCGACGGGATCTCGACGATCCGGGCGATGGTGGCGAGGCTCTCGGAGGTGTAGCCGGTGTCCGACATCATCGGGCGGGAGCCGAGGGTCGTGTCGGAGCCGATGCCGATGGTGTAGCCGTCGGCGCGGGCGCGCGCCAGGTTGGCGAGGCCGATGGCACCGCCGGCGCCCGGCTGGTTCACGATCACCACCGACTGGCCGAGCTTGTCCTCGAGCAGCGGGGCGATCATCCGCGCCACCTGGTCGGTCGCGCCGCCCTGGCCGAACGGCACGATCATCTGGACCGGCTTGGTGGGATAGTCCTGGGCGACGGCGCTGGCCGGCGCGGCGATGAGCCCGGCAAGCGCCACAGCGCCGGCGGACAGAAAGAGCTTCCTCGCAGTCATCGTGTTTTCCTCCTTTTGGATGTGGTCTTCGGGTCTTCCCGTCTCTTGCGGACGGTTCGGGCGCGGCCGCCGGCCCATCGGGCCGACGCGACCGCGGTGCCTGGTCGGATCTAGTCGGGCTCTCCCGTGTCGGGGTTGAAGCGGGTTTCCGGCTTCACGCCGGGGCGCTGCTGGTCGAGGCTGATCCGCCCGTTCTCCAGGTAGCCGCCGGAGGCCGCGCGCGCCGCCGCAGCGTCCCAGACCGCGTGCCACGCCCCCAGCGAGTAGCCGTGCCAGGGCGACTTGGGCGCCAGCTTGGGCAGCCCCAGCTCCTCCCAGATGCCCTGGGCGCGCTCCATGTATTCGCGGGCGGGCAGCGCCAGCGGCGGCATCGGCGATTTCATCGTCGCATCGACCAGCAGCGTGGAATCCTGCTCGCCCGCGTGCTCGCGCTTGGGGCCGTGCCCCTGGCCGCGGTGCGGCAGGGTCAGCATGTCGTTGACGGGATTGGCCCGGTAGGCCATCGCCCACAGGATGCCGTCCGGGCTGTCCACGTCGATGTCGTCGTTGACGGCGATGCAGATCTTGCCGCAGTCGCCCTTGAAGGACGCCGCGCCGTAGAGCGCCCGCCACACCTCGGTGGGCGGCGTGCCGGCCTCCACCGTCACCACGGTGACGCGCAGGAGGCCGGTGAGCGGCTCGTGCAGCGAGACCTTCTTGACGCCCTTGATGGCCATCTGGTCGCGCAGGTGATGCAGGAACAGCGGCTCGTAGGCGACGCGCTTGATGACGCTCGATTCGCTGGGCGCGACCTGGCTGATGTAGGAGGGAATGACCGCGTCGCGCCGCCGCGTCACCGCGGTCACGCGCATCGGCATGTTGTATTCCTCCAGCGCCACGTGGCCGTGGGATTCGCCGAACGGGCCCTCCGGCTCGACCTTGGTGGTGTCGATGTAGCCCTCGATCACCACCTCCGCCTCGGCCGGCACCAGGAGGTCGACGGTCTTCGCCCGCGCCACCCGGATCGGCGCCCCGGCGAGCCCGCCGGCGACGGTGAACTCGTCGACGCCGAGCGGCAGCTTCTGCGGGCCCATGAAGGCCACGTAGGGCGGGCAGCCGAGGACGATCGCCACCGGCATTTCCGTGTCGCCGCGCTTCTGGTGGCCGAGATAATGCTGGTAGCCGCCGGCGCCACCGACCCTGGTCGCCATGCGCACGACGAGGCGGTCCGGCGCCTTCAGCGCGCACCGGTAGGTGCCCATGTTCTGGACGCCGGTCTCCGGATCCCTGGTGATGACGTTGGTGGCGCTCAGCGTCGGCGCGCTGTCGAAGCCCGGCGTGGACACCGGGATCGGCAGGCAGTCGATGCCGTGCCCCTCCTCCGACAGGATGTCGCCGGTCTCGACGATCTCGTGGCAGGGCGCGTCGTCGACCTCCACCGGATCGATCGGACGGGCGATCGCCGCGTCCCACTTGGCCTGGATGGCGGAGAGGTCGCAGTCCATGCCGGTGGCGTAGACCGCGCGGTTGGCGGCCAGTCCGCCGACGATCACCGGGATGTCGTAGGCGCGGCCCTTGCCGTCGCGGACGTTGGTGAACAGGAAGGCCTTGCGCGCCTCCTCCGGCAGCCCGCCGACGAACTGCCAGCGCACCAGCGGATGCATCTCCGCGTCCTTGTCGATCGGGCGGTCGACGCGCACCAGCAGGTCGCGACGCTCCAGCTCGGCGATGTGGTCGTGAAGGTCGCGATAGCCTGCGGCGGCGGCGGTGCTCATGGGCGATCCCCGTTCTGGCGTCAGGTCCCGATGCGGGGGCTCCCGCATGCGTGGCGTGGCGGGGCCGGCGACGGGCGGGCCGCCGGCCGGCGGGTCAGTGGCGGCCGCAGTTGCAGCCGCCCTCGATGTGGAACAGCTTCGCCGCGGTGTTGCCGAGGATGTTCCAGGTGGTCGCCTCGTCGAAGCCGGCCTCGCCGACCACGTCGAGCGGCTTCTCCAGGTCGCCGATCGGGAACGGATAGTCGGAGCCGAGGACGACCTTGTCGGCGCCGGCCACCTCGCAGAGGAAGCGCAGGGCGGCCGGGTCGAACACGACGCTGTCGAAGTAGAGCTTGGCGAAGCCGTCGCGCGGGTTGGCGAACTCGCCGTTGTGGATGTCGTAGTTGCGCATCAGCCGACCGAGCATGTAGGGCAGCGCGCCGCCGCCGTGGGAGAGGATCATCTTCAGCCCCTCGTAGCGCAGCAGGTGGCCGGAGAAGAGCAGCCGGGCCACGGCGATGGAGGTGTCCATGCCCCGCCCGACGCCGTTCATCAGGCCGAAGTCGTGCAGCCGCGGATCGTCGCAGCCGAACATCGGATGCAGGAACAGGGTGGCGCCAAGGTCCGACGCCGTCTGCCAGAACGGGTCGAGGTCAGGATCGTCGAGGGCACCGCTGGTCCCCTTCGGCTGGGTGCCGATCATGGCGCCGTGGAACCCCTGGCCCATCGCCTCCTTCAGCACCTCGGCGGCAAGCCGGCCGTCCTGCAGCGGCACGGTGGCGAGCGGTACCAGCCAGCCCTGCCGCTCGATGCCCTGCAGCATCTGCTCGTTGAGGAAGCGCGACCAGCGCGCCCCTTCCTCGGCCGGCAGCTCGTAGCCGAACATGTCAAGCCAGCCGCCCACCACCTGATGGGTGATCTCGCGACCGTTGGCCCAGCGCATGCGCTCGGTCATGTCGATCAGCTTCGGGCTGACCGGCCGGGTCGGCTTGCCGTTGTTGAAGGCGAGCGAGAACGTCTTGCCGGCCGGCGTCACCGCGACCGAGGGAAACTCGCTGGCGCGCTTGGCGAAGTCGTCATTGAAGCTCTCGGCGACGAGGTGGGCGTGGGTGTCGATGATCATGGTCGGGTCCGTGTTGCGCGTGAAACGTGTCCGGGTCATTCGGGCCTGGTGGCGATCAGTCTGCCGAGGTCCTTGAGCCGCATCGGCAGGCTCATGATGTCCAGCCCGAGCGGTTCGAGGGCGTCGTTGACCGCGCTGGAAATCGCGGCGGGGGCGCCGAGATAGCCGGCCTCGCCCGAGCCTTTCTGGCCGAGCGGGGTGAGCGGCGACGGCGTGCAGTGGTCGATCATCCGGATCTCCGGCACCTCGTGGGCGGACGGGATCAGGTAGTCCATGAAGGTGGCGGCGAGGAGCTGGCCCTCGGGGTTGTACTCGAACCACTCGTAGAGGGCGGCACCAATGCCGTGGGCGACGCCGCCGAAGGTCATGCCGTGGACGATGTCGGGATTGATCTGGGTGCCGCAGTCGTGGCCGACGAAATAGTCGAGGATCGACACCTTGCCGGTCGCCCGGTCGACGTGGACCAGCGGGATGTGGGCCTCGAAGGAGTAGCACGGGTACATCTGGACCCGGCCGTCCTCGGTCGGCATCCTGCCGCCGGTCGGCACCTCCCAGACGAAGGTCTCCTGCAGGCCCGGCTCCATGTCGGCCGGCATCAGGTGATACTTGCGGTGGGCGATCAGCACCACGTCCATCCAACTGAGGGAACGGGACGGATCGTCGGTGACGGCGAAGCTGCCGCTGTCATAGCTGATCCGGTCGGCCGGCAGCTGGAACTGGTGCGCGGCGATCTGCTTCATGCGGCCCAGCATCTTCCGGGCGGCATGGGAGGCGGCGCCGCCCAGCATGATCGCCATGCGGCTGCCGACGGGGCTGTTGGACGGCAGGGCGGACAGCGAGTCCGCGTGCAGCACCCGGATGCGGTCGGGGTCGATGCCGAGCTCCTCGCCGACCACGGTGGAGGCCATCGTTTCGTGGCCCTGGCCGGAGGTCGAGGTCGCCATGATCACCGTGACGGTGCCGGACAGATCCACCTTCAGCTGGACGGACTCCATCCAGGTGGTGGTGTCGTTCTTCGGGTTGAACAGCGGCTCGAAGGCCGAGTTGCCGCCCGACGGCTCCAGGCACGTCGACAGGCCGACGCCGGCGAGCTCGCCCCGGGCGCGGAGCTCGTCGCGCTTGGCGTAGAGCGCCTCCAGCCTGGCGAAGTCGACCAGCTTGTCCATCACCGCGTGGTAGTCGCCGCTGTCGTAGGTCGAGCCGGACGGGATCGTGTAGGGGAACTGGTCGGCGGTGATGAAGTTGGCGCGGCGCAGCGCCAGCCGGTCCATGCCGAGATGGCGCGCCACCCGGTCCATCGCCGTCTCGATGGCGTAGTTGGTCGGCGCCTGGCCGAAGCCGCGGACGGCCTCCTGGCTGGTCTTGTTGGTGGTGACCGAGATCGCCTCGTAGGCGGCGCTGCCGATCCGGTAGGGGCCGACGATCGCGCCGATCGGCTTGCCGAGCTGCAGCGGCGCGCGGCCCGGATAGCAGCCGACGTCGTCGAGGGCGCGGATGCGCAGCGAGCTGACGATGCCTTCCCCGGAGAACGCCACCGCCACGTCGAAGATGCGGTCCGGCCCGTGGGCGTCGCCGCCGGTCATGTTCTCCAGCCGGTCCTCGATGAGGCGCACCGGAAAGCCCAGCCTGCGCGCCAGGTAGCTCGCCACCACCGACTGCTTGATGCCGCGCTTGACGCCGTAGCTGCCGCCCACGTCCACGTCGTAGTGGACCCGCACGGCGTTGCCGGGGAGGCCCAGCGCCCGGGCGATCTGGTCGTGGTATTTCGGCATCTGGATGGATGCCCAGACGTCGAGGATCTCGGTGCCGGGATCCCAGCTGGCGATGACGCCGAAGGTCTCGATCGGCACCGCCGAGTTGCGGTTCCAGCGCACCCGGAACGACAGCTCGTGCTCGGCCGCGGCGAAGTCGCGGTCGACGTCGCCCCACACGAACTGGCGGTGGAACAGCACGTTGGAGCCGTGCTCGGCATGGACCGGCGTCGACGTCGGCTCGAACGCCTCCTCCGGGTCCATCACGAAGGGCAGCGGTTCGTAGTCGACCAGGATCGTCTCGGCGGCGTCCTCGGCGACGAACCGGCTGTCGGCGACAACGACCGCCACCCACTCGCCGACATAGCGCACCACACCAGCCGCCATCGGATAGCGGTGGACGTTGGGCAGGTCGAGGCCGCTCAGGAGTTCGCTGGTCTCGGCGTGCAGCTCGTCGCCGGTGAGGACGTAGTGGACGCCGTCCATCGCGCGGGCCTCGGCACAGTCGATGGAGACGATCCGCGCCGCCGGATGCGGGCTGGTGACGATGCAGGCGTGCTTCATGCCCGGCAGCTCGATGTCGGCGACGAAGCGGCCGCGCCCGGTGACGAAGCGCCGGTCTTCCTTGGTCCGGCGCTTGCGGGAGACGTACTTGAAGCCGGTGGGGGCGTCGGTCACGGTCATCTCAGGCACCTCCGTGCAGGTCGCCGCCGCGACCGGCGGCCAGCCGCACCGCATCGACGATCTGCTGGTAGCCGGTGCAGCGGCACAGATTGCCGCTGATGGCATCGCGGATCTCCGCGTCGGTGGGATCCGGGTTCTCGTCGAGCAGCGCCTGGGCGGCGATCAGCATGCCGGGAGTGCAGTAGCCGCACTGCAGGCCGTGGGCGGTCCAGAACGCCTCCTGCAGCGGGCTCAGGCCGCCGTCGTCGCGGGCCAGCCCCTCCACGGTGCGGATGTCGGCGCCGTCCGCCTGCACCGCGAACATCAGGCACGAGCGCACCGGCGCGCCGTCGAGAATGACCGAGCAGGCGCCGCAGACGCCGTGCTCGCAGCCGACATGGGTGCCGGTCGCCCGCGCCACGTCGCGCAGGAAGTCGACGAGCGTCATGCGGGCCGGCGCGGCGCCCGAAAAGCGCTTGCCGTTCAGCGTGATGGTGATCTGGTGCGCACTCATTGGGTCAGTCCTTTCCGGGCCGCGTCGCGGGCATCGCGCAGGGCGCGTTCGGCGACCGTGCGGGCAAGGCCGCGGCGATAGGCCAGTTCGGCGGCGTCCTCGGTGGCGATCTCGACGAACGGGTCGACATGGCCAACCGCAGCGGCGATGGCCTCATCGTCGGGTACGGCGCCGGTGAGTCCGTCGATGGCCGCGTCGACCCGGAACGGCTTGGCGGCCACGCCGCCCACCGCCAGGGTCACCCGCGCGCAGGTCCCGGCGCCGTCGAGCACCATCTGGGCGGCGGCCGAGGCGACCGCGAAGTCGCTGGCGCGCGCGCTGATCTCGTGGAAGCCGACGCCGAGCGACCCGCCGCCCCGCCAGACCGGGAAGCGCACCGCGACCAGGCATTCGGTGTCCTCGATCGCCGTGGTCATCACGTCCTCGAAGAAGTCCGCCGCCGGGCGCGCCGTTTCGCCCTCCCGACTGACGCAGATCATGGTGGCGCCGAGCGCGGTGGCGACCAGGGCGATCTCAGCGGACGGATCAGCGTTGACGATGGAGCCGCCGACGGTGCCGCGGTTGCGGGTCTGGGTGTGTCCGACGAAGGTCAGCGCCAGGGCGAGCAGCGGCAGGTTGGCCTGGACGTCGGGCGAGCGCTCGGCGTGGCGCTGGCGCGTGCAGGCGCCGATCACCAGGTGGTCCGCCTCAAGCCGGATGCCCTGGAGTTCGGCGACATGGTTGATGTCGACGAGCCGTTCCGGGCGGGCCATGCGCATCACCATCAGCGGGACCAGCGTCTGGCCACCGGCGATGATCTTGGTCTCGATGTCCGGATCGGCGAGGAGATCGCACACCTCGGCGAGGGATCCGGCACGGACATAGTCGAACTCGGCCGCTTTCATCGGATCGATCCGTTCAGGCCCCGGGGTTGCCGTAGCTGGTGGGCGACAGGACCATGCTGTCGAGGGAGGCGACGATCGGGCCGTCGGCCTCGCTCTCGGCCTTGACGCGCTTCCAGTCGGGGTCGGCCTGGAAGGCGTCCCAGGCGGCCTTGCGGGCGGCATCGGACTCGAACCGCACCAGGTAGACGATGCGCTCCTCGTCCTCTTCCGGCACCCAGAAACCGACCAGCGAGATGCCGTGCCGCGCAAACAGCGCCAGCGTGTGGTCCTCGAAGCGGCGGTGCAGCTTGTCGACCGATCCGGGGGTCGCCTTGTAGTTCCTGAGTTCGAAAATCATTCCGGGTCTCCTCGGGTCGGGTCCATGGGCATCCATGCCGTCGTCAAAGCGCGAGCGCCTTGCGGATCACGGCCTTCGCCTCTTCCTTGTCGGCCTCGGTGGTGCCGACGCGCACGTCCGCCATCACCTTCGCGGGCTTGGCGAACACCAGGACGCGGTGCGCGATGGTCAACGCTTCCTCGATGTTGTGGGTGATGAACATCGCGGTGATCCGGCTCGCCTGGACGAGCTCGTTGAAGTCCTCGCGCAGCTGGCCCGCGGTGATCTCGTCGAGGGCGGAGAACGGCTCGTCGCACAAGAGCACGTCGGGGTTCACCGAGAAGGCCCGGGCGATCGCCACCCGCTGCTTCATCCCGCCCGACAGCTGGTGCGGATAGTCGTTCTCGTGGCCGGACAGGTTGAGGCGCTCCAGCCACTTGCGGCCAATCTCGTAGCGCTCGTCCTCGGGCACCTTCTCCAGCTCCAGCCCGAGGCAGACGTTGTCGAGGGCGGTGCGCCACGGCATCAGCCGGTCGTTCTGGAAGATGATCGCCATCCGCCCCTTGAGGGCGTTGAACTGGCGGTAGGAATCGTAGCCGTCGACGTGGACCGACCCGTCGCTCGGGGCGATCAGCCCGGCCACCAGGTTGAACATGGTGGATTTGCCGCAACCGGTCTTGCCGACCACGGCCACCACCTCGCCGGTGGCAACAGTGAACGAGAGGTCGCGCACCGCCCAGAAGGTTTCGGCCCCCTTTGCGGTGCCGCCGAAGCCCTTGGAAACGTGATCGAAAACGATGGCGTCCATGGTCATCGCCCCCTTTCCGACTGCGGCCGGTAGCGCAAGACCCAGTTTTCGATCCGGGCAAGCACCCACTGCATGACGAGGACGAAGACGACCAGCGTGATCGTCCAGGCGATCGCGCCTGCGAGATCGAAGAACTGCTGGCTCTGGAGGAGCTCGTAGCCGACGCCCGAGGTCGCCCCGACCAGCTCCGCCACGACGACGACGCGCGAGGCGTTGCCGAGATTGACCTTCCAGGCCGTCAGGATGCCGGGCACCACCGTCGGCACCACCAGCACCCGCAGATAGTCGAGCCTTGTGGGCCGGAACGAGAGCGTCATCTCCATCAGGTCCTTGGAGATTGCCCGGTAGGCATCGAGAAGCTGGAAGGTGAACGCCGGCAGCGTGGTCGCCACCATGATGAACCAGATGCGGAACTCGGTATGCTTGAACCAGATGATGGCGAACACCACCCAGGAGAGCGCCGGAATGCCCTGCAGCAGGTTGATGATCGGAAAAAGGTAACGGTGCACCGTCTCCGAGTTGCCCATGACGAAGGCCAGGGTACCGCCCAGGACGAACGCGCCAGCCATGCCCGCCAGGATTCGCATGTAGGTCGCGGACGCTTCCCAGATCTGGCCGTCGATGATGATCGCGCCGAGAGCGTCGCCGATCATGTTGACGGGCGGAAACAGGTAGGTGGGGAACGCGTAGGAGGCGAGCTGCCAGAGAATGACCACCGCGAGCAGCGACACGACTGTCTCGGTCTGCCGGCGCAGCTTGTAGAGTATGCCCATCCCTGTGCCTCGCTTGGGACGTCGGGAACCGGCGACGGCAGGCCGCCGCCGCCGGAAAGCCCGGATCGCTCAGTTCGACTGGAAGATGACCGAGGCGTCGGGAATCTTGCCCAGATAGCCGAGGTCGACGCCCGCTTCGAACACCGCGTTGATCTCCGAGGTGAGATCGCCTGCCGGCACCACTTGGAGCGCCAGCCGGCCGTTGTCGCGGATCAGATCGGCGATCACCGACGCATCGCCGCCCTTGATGCCGCCTGCGATGATGTCGGCGGCCTCGTCAGGATTGGCGAGCACCCAGTCGGCGGCGTCCTGGTAGGTCTTGATCAGCGCCGGGATATCCTTGGCGTGCTCCTGGGCCCAGTCGGCGTGCGCCGCGACGCCCAGATAGGGAATGCGGTCGCTGTCGGCGAAGGCCTTCCAGGTCTCCTCGACCTTGAGATCGAGGGCGCGGATCTCGGGCTTCTGCGCCTTCAGCACCGAGTAGGCGGGCTCCCAGAGCTGTACGGCATCGGCGCGGTCGGCCAGCATGTAGCTGATCAAGCCGGGCGTTGCGGTGTTGACCACCTCCAGGTCGTCGGCATCGACGCCCTGCTTCTGCAGCAGCCAGCGGAACATGGCGTAGTTGGTGGTGGCGGTGGCGGCGGCGACCGTCTTGCCCTTCAGATCCTCGAGCGACTTGATGTCGGGATCGTCGGTCACGACGACTCCGAAATAGTCAAAGATGTTGAACAGGTAGACGACGTCCACGCCGCGCAGCTTGGCGTTGGCGACGGACAGCAGCGCGGCGCTGCCGCCGAGCTTGAACTCGCCGGAATTGAACTGGGTGTTGTAGGCGCCGGGCGGGCGCTCGACGAACTCCAGCTCGAGGCCGTTCTTCTCGTCGAATTCGTTCTTCTGGATGATCGGCGGCAGGAACGCGCCGAGCGACGGCGGACCGAACACCACCATCTGCATCTTGGTCGCGGCCGAGGCGGGGGTCGCGGCAACCGCCATCGTCGCGGCGGCGGCAATCAGGGCTGTGCGGGCGCACTGAGCCAGCGATTTCATGGTCGTCCTCCCTTGACGTATGGCAGTCATCCGCTTTTTGCTGCGGGTTAGACCATATCAATTGGACTGATTGGTCGAGATGATCTATATCTTTTCCAATCAATCCGGTCAACCGGGTTCCACTCAGAACACCACGAGGAAACGGCGTGATTGACACAAGGCACGGAAAAACAAAGAAAATCTCTTACGAAGCGCGCCCCGGGCCGGGTGTCGAGAAATTGATCCTTTTACATGCGATTGGTACAGACCGGTCGCTCTGGGACGACGTTGCCGCCGACTGGGCCGGCCTCGGCACCCTGGTGCTGTGCGACCTCCCCGGCCACGGGTCCGCCCCCGACCCCTCCGGCGCGCCGACGATGTTCGAGCTTGCCGACAGCGTCGTGGAGATGATGGACGCGGAAGGGATCGACGCCGCCCACGTGGTCGGCATCTCGCTCGGCGGGATGATCGGGCTCGCCCTGGCGGTGCGCCATCCCGGCCGGGTTGCCAGCCTGGTCGCCGCCGACGCCCGGGTCGACGCGCCGGAGGACTATCGCCGCATGTGGGACGGGCTGATCGCGACCGCCGAGGACGAGGGCATGGGCCCGATCGCGGCGTTCATGGGAGCGCGCTGGTTCGGGACCGATCCGGCTGCCCACCCGCCCGGCGCCGGCCGGGTCATCGCCAGCCTGACCGCCACCCGCCCCGCCGGCTTCGTCGCCGCCGCCCGCGCCATCCAGGGGCTGGACTTCGAGGCCGCGCTCGCCACGATCTCCTGCCCGACGCTGCTTGCGGTCGGCGCGAACGACGGGGCGCTGCCGGCAAAGATGAAGCAGCTCAGCACCCTTGTGCCCGGGTGCGGCTTCGTCGAGATTGCCGGCGCAGGCCACCTGCCCGCCATCGACAATCCCGCGGCGTTCGGGCATGCGGTGGCCTCGTTCATCGCGCGCCCGCGATGAGCCCCCCGCACGCCATCCCCGGACGTGAGCGCACATGAGCACCGACGCGACCTCGGGCGACATCCTCGGCTGGCTTCCGCGCTCGTTTCCGGCGGGCGTGCCGCAGTATCTCGCGATCGTCGATTCCATCGAGGAGGGCCTGCGCACCGGCCGCCTGCGCCCCGGCGTCCGGCTGCCGCCGCGCCGGGCGCTTGCCAAGGAGATCGGCGTCAGCCTCGGCACCATCACCCGGGCCTACGAGGAGGCCCAGAACCGGGGCCTCGTCGACGCCCAGGTCGGCCGGGGCACCTATCTGAATGCCGTGCAGTCGCCGGCCAGCAACACGATCCGCGGCCAGTCGGTCGACCTCAGCCTGAACGTCTCCCCGCCGGTCGGCGAGGACCGGGTCATCCGCCGCTATCTGCGCCAGCTTGCCGATGCGTCGAACATCGCGGAGATGGCGAGCTACCTGCCGCACTTCGGCATGGAGCGGCACCGCGCCGACCTGTCCGCCTGGCTTGCCGCCAACGGCGTCGCGCTGCCGCCGGCGATGCTGGCGCTGTGCTGCGGCGCCCAGCACGGCATCTGGATCGCCGCCAAGGCCGCCGCGGTCCGCGACACCCCGATCATCACCGAGGCCGCCACCTATTCCGGATTCCGCTCGCTCGCCGCGCTGGAAGGCTACACGCTCGCCGGCGCCGGCCTGGACGAGCACGGCGTGCGCCCCGACGAGGTGGAGCGCCTGGTCCGGGACACCGGCGCGCGGCTGCTCTATCTGACCCCGACGCTGCAGAGCCCGACGACCAGCGTGATGTCGGTGGAGCGGCGCGAGGAGATCGTCGCCATCGCCCGCGCCCATGACCTGACCATCATCGAGGACGACGCCTACGGGATGCTGCTGCCGGACGCGCCGCCGCCGCTCGCCACCCTGGCGCCGGAGCGGGTGTTCTACGTGACGGGCCTGTCGAAATATCTGTCGCCGATGATGCGGCTGGGGCTGCTGCATGTGCCGGCCCGCTTCCGCGACGTGGCGGCGACGGCGCTCAGGACCACCACCTGGATGGCCCCGCCGCTGCACGCGGAACTGGTGTCGCGGATGATCCGCGACGGCGCGCTGGACGAGATCGTCGCCGCGAAGCGCGCCGAGGCGGCCGCCCGGCTCACCGAGGCGCGGCACATCCTGCAGCTCGACGCCGCCGGCGGGCCCGCCGTGAGCTATCACCTGTGGATGCCGGCCAGCGACCGCCAGTCGGCCGCGTCGCTGGCCGCCGATGCGTCGGCGCGCGGCATCGTGCTGGCCCACCCGGATGCGCTCGAAGTGAGCGCGAACGCGCCGCCGGGCCTGCGGCTCTGCCTGGGCGGGCCGGCGACCCGCGAGATCCTCTACAATGCCGTCTCGATCGTTGGGCATCTGCGCGACGCCGGCAGCACGCGCTTCGTCGTCTGAGCGGCACCGGCGGCGCCCGCCTGGTCGACGGGGCTCCTCCCGGGTCGGTCGGAGGCGGCGCCTTCCCGCCCCGCACCTCAGACGAAATCGGCGATCACCGCCAGGAAGGCGGCGCCGTGGCGCTCGAGCTTGGCTTCGCCGATGCCGGGCACGTTGGCCATCTCGGCGCGCGACGCGGGCCGGGCCGCGGCCAGCTCGATCAGCGTCTTGTCGTGGAAGATGACGTAGGGCGGAATGTTGTGCTCGCGGGCGATCTCCAGCCGCTTCTGCCTGAGCGCCTGGAACAGCGCGCGGTCGGCCTCGGGCATGGAGGATTGCGCCGCGCTGCGCGCCGCCTTGCCCTGGCGGGCGCGGGGCGCCGTGGGCTCGCGCAGCATGAGCGTCGGCTTGTCGCGCAGGAAGTCGCGGCCGGCGGGGGCGATCGACAGGCCGCCGTGGCCGGCGAGGTCGACCTCGACGAAGCGGAGCGCGATCAGCTGGCGCAGGATCGCCCGCCAGGCGCGGCTGTCGTGCTCGGTGCCGATGCCGAAGGTGGAGATCTTGTCGTGGCCGAACTGGGTCATGCGGTCGTTCGCGACGCCCAGCAGCACATCGACGACGTGGGCCTGCCCGAAGCGCTCGCCGGTGCGGTAGATGCAGGACAGCGCCTTCTGGGCGGCGATCGTGCCATCGAACAGCGTCGGCGGCACGGCGCAGGTGTCGCAGTTGCCGCAGGGCTCGCAGCGGTCGCCGAAATACGAGAGCAGCACCTGGCGGCGGCAGCTCGCGGTCTCGGCCAGCCCGAGCAGCGCGTCGAGCTTCTGGCGTTCGGTCCGCTTGCGCTGGTCGGGGGCGTCGGTCTCCTCGATGAAGCGGCTGCGCAGCGCGAAGTCCTGGTAGCCGTAGAGCATCAGCGTGTCGGACGGCAGGCCGTCGCGGCCGGCGCGGCCGGTCTCCTGATAGTAGGCCTCGATGCTGCCCGGCAGGTCGAGATGGACGACGAAGCGCACGTCCGGCTTGTCGATGCCCATGCCGAAGGCGATGGTGGCGACCATGATGACCGCCTCGCCGTGCTGGAAGCGCATCTGGTTGGCGGCGCGCGCCGCCTTCTCCATGCCGGCGTGATAGGCGAGCGCGTCGTGGCCCTGCTCGCGCAGCCACGCGGCGGTTTCCTCCGTCTTGCGCTTCGACAGGCAGTAGACGATGCCGCTCTCGCCCGGGTGGCGCGTCAGGAAATCCTTCAGCTGGGCGCGCGGATTGTCCCTTTCCTCGATGGCGTAGCGGATGTTGGGCCGGTCGAAGCCGGCGACGAAGGCGTCGGCGTCGGCGATGGCGAGATGGGCGAGGATTTCCGCCCGGGTCGGCTCGTCGGCGGTGGCCGTCAGCGCGACGCGCGGCGTGTCCGGGAAGCGGGCGACGAGGGTGTCGAGCTGGCGGTAGGAGGGGCGGAAGTCGTGCCCCCACTGGGACAGGCAGTGGGCCTCGTCGATGGCGATCAGCGACAGCGTCGCCTGGCCCAGCCGGTCCAGCACGTCGGCGCGCAGCAAGGTTTCGGGCGCGACGTAGAGCAGATCCAGGCGGCCGCCGCGGATGTCGTCCCACAGCGCCTGGCGCGCGTCGGGCGGCAGGTCGGAGTTGAGGGCGGCGGCGCGCACGCCGGCCTGCCGGAGCGCCGTCACCTGGTCGGCCATCAGCGCCAGCAGCGGCGACACGACGAGGCCCATGCCGGGCCTGACGATGGCGGGGATCTGGTAGCAGAGCGACTTGCCGCCGCCGGTCGGCATCAGCACCAGGGCGTTGCGGCCGGCGATCAGGTGGTCGACGATCTCCGCCTGCGGCCCCCGGAAGGCATCGTATCCGTAGACGCTCTTGAGGATGTCGAGGGCGGCGGTCATCGGTCTCGGCTTGGGTGAATCACGGGAGGCCCCCTTATAGCGGTCCCGCCGCCAAATCACGACAGGGAGCGCAAGCGGTGCCTCGCCCACCCCGCGCGGCGGGTTTGCGTCCGTCGGCACAAGCGTGTTGTACGCCCTCCGTTACACCATCGCCGAAAGGCGGTGAGCCGCCCCGCCCTACAGATACGGCTTCTGAAGTCGACCCTCGCGAACCACCGTCTCCCCGTCGACCTCGATGGTGCAGTGGCGCATCGGAAAGTCGAAATGGCAGGGCGTGAAGCGGTTCGCGAACTCGTTCGCGCCCGTCGAGATCAGGAAGTTTCCCTCCACCGCCCTGAGCTCGGTGCCGTTGATCTCGTTCTTGTCGTACATCATCAGCGCATCCCAGCTGGCGCCCGGATTGAGCCCCCACCCCACGTGGGCGATCGTGTAGGCGACGGGGTCGTTCCAGGCCGCCAGATAGGAGCGCAGCGTGACAGCATCGAGCCCGTCTCCGCCGATCTCAACCACGCGGTCGCCCTCGATCTCCAGCGTGACCGGGCTCTCGATGTAGCGCTTGAAGGTCAGATTGACGTCGCCGACGTCGAGGACGACGCGTCCGTTCACCGTCTCCGGCAGGGGAAAGCACAGGGCGAGCCCGGCAGGCCAGTACGCGATGGGGGCGTCGGGTGTCAGAAAGCCGGCGCCGCCGCGGCCCGGAGCCCCAGCGATGTCGACGGTGAGGTCCGTGCCGGCGGCGGACGTCACCCGCATCGTCCTGGCGCGCGACAGGAGCCTGAGCGAGCGAGCGACCCGATCGGCAAGTCCGGGATTTGGCCGGCAGCGCTCCAACACCTCGGGATGCTCGTTGGAGATCATGAAGATCTGGCCGCCGGCATTCAGGATTTCCATCCTGACGGGACTGTGCAGCAGCCCCTCGACGGTCACATCGATGATCAGTGAACACCCTGCGATCGCCCGCAAAAACGGGGCATAGTCGTCATAGGCGGCCGTCGTGCCGGTGGAACGGATCGGTTGCACGGTGTCGACGGGCGCACTCGGGACCTTCACCGTCACCGGACGAGCCCCGCACAGACCGGCACCTAGCTCCGCCAATTCGACCAGAAGCGGATTCGACCGGCTCTCCGCCACGATGGCGACGGTCCGACCTTCGCCCACTCCGGAGAGGCGCAGAGCCTCCTCGAACATGCGGACCCATTTCAGGTCCAGTCGGGCTTGCAGCGGCATGTCACGGGTCCTTGTCGATCTTTCGGGATCAGGCGGGCAAGCTCTTGCCACCGTCCACCAGAATGCATTGGCCGGTCACGAAGCTGGCGCGCGGAGACACCAGGAAGGCGACCGCCCACGCGACGTCCTCGGGCTGTCCGGCCCGGCCGAGCGGCTGCTTGGCCGCGAACGCGGCAAACTGCTCGTCGTCAAGCGCCGAGCGCGACAAAGGCGTGTCGATGAAGCCCGGCAGCACGGCATTGACGGTGATCCCCCGGGAGAGCAGCTCGACTGCGAGGCTGCGGGTGAGCGCGTTGACCCCCGCCTTGGTGGCACCGTAGTGGGCGATCCCCGTGCCGCCCAGCGCGGCCCTGGACGAGATCGTGACGATCCGCCCCCCCGCTTCCATCCGCTGAACGGCCGACTGGCAGCAGGTCAGGACGCCGAGCAGGTTGACGTTCAGGAGACGCTGAAACTCGGCCTGCGTGATCTGTTCGAACGGCATCTGGGACATGGTGCCCGCGCTGTTCACCAGAACCGCGCATCGCCCGATCCGATCGAACGCCGCATGCACCGACGCTTCGTCGCTGACGTCGCAGGCGATCCACTCCGCCTGCCCGCCGGCTGCGGCGATCTCGTTGCGCACCTCCGCTGCCGCCCCTTCATTTCGGTTCATGAGCACCACCGAATAGCCCTGCCCGGCCAACTCGAGCGCGACGGCGCGGCCGATACCGGTGGCACCGCCGGTGACCACCGCCGTAGCCGGTCCGCCGCGCACGCTGGAAGAGCTGCCGTTCATGATCGCCCCTCGCTCTCAGCGGCGGCGCTCTCGCCTTCGACAAGCATTTGCCGCAGGTGGGCGAGAAAGGCATCAGCCGCGGGCGACGGCGTCGAACCAGCGCGGCGCAATACCACGACGTCCCAGGGGATCCGGATGCCGGGAACGGACAGGATCATCAGTTCGTTCATCTCCACCTCACGCTGCACGAGATAGGGCGGGACGAGGCTGACATAGGTGCCGCTGCGCAACAGCGCCTTGATACAGCCGCCCGAATTGGTCTCGACCCTGGCCTGCGGCAATTCCAGGCCGAGCCCGTCGAAGGCCGTCTTGACGATCGACCACAAGGTGCCGTCCCGGGGCGGCAGGACCCAGGGGTACGAGATCAGGTCGGCCGGTTGCACCGTCCGCGCCCGGGCAAGCGGATGGTCGCGGCGGACCACGAACCGGAACTGGTCGCCAAAGAGCAGCTCCGACGTGAGCTCGTCGGAGAGCGAGAACGACGGGTTGGTTGTGACGGCAAAATCGAGCCGTCCGCTTTCAACGCCTTCCGTCAGCTTGTCGAACAGCCCCTCCAGGACCGACGCCACCAGCTGGGGCCGTTCATTGAGGAAGCTCGCGAGCGCCTCTGAGACGAGCGAGCTGGCAAGAGCCGGCCCGACCCCGAACCTCACCTCGCCGGTGGCGAGCGTGCGCAGCCCCAAGATCTCGCTGCGCGCGCGCTCCAGCTCGTTGGAGATGACTTCGGCCCGCCTGGCGAGCGCGTCGGCGTAGGCCGTCGGCTCAACGCCGGTGGCGGTTCTGCAGAACAGCGGAACCTTCAGCTCGTCCTCGAGCCGGCGGATCGAGTTGCTGATTGCCGGTTGCGAAACGCCCATCTGCCGACTGGCCCGGCCGATGCCGCGCCGCCGATAGACGGCCAGAAACTGAAGGAGCGTTTCAGAATTCACCGGTCATAACTCAATGTTATGTAGTTTGGCTCTAGTACCCACTTGTTATGATGAGCGCTTCTCCCGCATTGTCAATTGATGGCAAGGCAAACCATTCGAATTCCTGGGTGTCCCGAGCTTGCGTGCGATGTTGCCGGCGACGGCCCCGACGTCGTGTTCGTGCACGGGATCGGCGGCAACCGCTCCAACTGGTCCGCCCAGCTCGACAGCCTGTCGGAGACGAGGCGGACGATCGCCATCGACCTGCGCGGCTACGGCGACAGCGACGACGCGTCCGGTCCGCTGGACTTCTTCGACTTCGTCAGCGACATCGCGCGGACAATGGACTTTCTCGGAGCGAAGACCGCTCACATGGTCGGCCTGTCCATGGGCGCCCTCGTGGTCCAGGCCTTCTATGCGCGCTTCCCGCAGCGCGTCTCGAGCCTGACGCTCGCGGCCTGCCGCCCGGGGGACCGCCCGGTCTTCGACGATCCCCGACGGTTCGCGGCGGAGCGGATCGCTCCGTCCAGCGGCGACAATGCTGCGATCAAGGTCGACGAGATGCTGCCGCGGCTGCTCGGCCCCGCCCCCTCCGACACGGCAAGGGCGGCCATCCGCGCGAGCCTCGAGGCCTTGCACCCGGCGGCCTATCGAAAGACCATGGCCGCCCGGCTTTCTATCGAGCCCTTTCTCGACATGGCGACGATCGACGTCCCGACCCTGGTTGTCGCGGCGAGCCATGACACCGTCGCGCCCTGCGCCCAGATGCAGGCCATCGCAGCCCAGATCCCTCATGCCCGATACGAGGTGATCGACGATGCCGGCCATCTTCTGAACATCGAAAAGCCGAGCGAGTTCAACGCCATCCTGGCGTCATTCCTCCAGACGGAGGCCACCCTGTCGCGCTCGGCCTGACGCTTGCGGTTCACCGCCCGGAAAAGGGCGGATCAACAGAGGGGACTCGACGATGAAACGGATACTTGCTGGCGTTGCCGGTCTTGCCATCGGCCTCTCCGCGGCCCACGCGGAAGAAAAGACGATTGCGATCGCGAACTTCGGCGACCACCCGGCGCTGCAGCTCGTCATCGATGGCCTGAAGGAATCGATGGCCGAACGCGGCTTCGACGAAGTCACGTTCACCTACGACCAGGTCAACTGGGAACGCAACCTCATCCCGCAGATGCTCGCGAAGATCGCCGCCGACAACCCCGATGTCGTCGTCACGATCACGACGCCGGTAACCCAGACCGCCGTGCGCGCGCTTCAGGACCCGAAGATCCCCGTGGTCTTCGCCGCGGTCCAGGATCCGGTCACCGCCGGCGTGGTTCCCTCATGGGATTCCGCCGGCGAGAACATGACCGGCGCGGCGAACCTCGTCGACATGGACGGCACCCTCGCCTTCATCAAGGAGCTCATGCCCGAGCTCACCCGGCTCGGCGTCCCCTACAATCCCGGCGACGACGCCGACAACGCGCTGCGCGAGCGCCTTGTGAAGTACGCCCCGAACCACGGTGTGGAACTGGAGCTCGTGGGCGTGGACAACGTCAACGACCTGCCGCAGCGCATCCAGTCCCTGAACGGCAAGGTCGACGCGGTCTACGTGTTCCCGTCCAACCTGTTCCAGCCGGCAACGGCGCAGATCGCCGCCATCACCGACCGGATGGGCGTGCCTGCCTTCAACGGCCTCCCGGCTCCGGTGGAGAAGGGCGAGATGCTCGCCTCCTACTCCGTCGACTGGCCCAAGATCGGGGCGAGTGCGGCCGGGATCATCGAGCAGATCTTCAACGGCGCCAGCGTCTCCGACATCCCGCCGACCGTGCCGACGCCGGAAGATCACAGCGTGGTCATCAGCAAGCAGCAGGCCGACCGCTGGGGCATTACCGTGCCGGAAGCCTACGCTGACGATGTCCGGTGACCCCATCGTGAGTGACCGCGACGGCTTCACCCTGAAACTGTCGGACATCTGGAAGACGTTTCACGTTGGAACGGCCAACGAGCGCCCGGCGCTCTGCGGGGTCAACCTCGCCCTGAGCGAGGGCGACTTCGCGGTCGTCATCGGAAGCAACGGCGCCGGCAAGAGCACGCTTCTCAACGTGGTGTCCGGTGAAATCACGCCGGACCGCGGCAGCGTGACGATCGCGGGGGAGAACGTCTCCCTCGCGCCCGTCCACCGCCGGGCCGGGTGGGTCGCCCGCGTGTTCCAGGACCCGACGCAAGGCACGGCGGCGGGCCTGACGGTCGAGGAGAACCTGGCGGTCGCCTACAAGCGCGGCCAGGCTCGCGGCCTCTCCTACGCTATGACGGCACAGCGCCGCCGGCTGTTCGCCGAAGCCCTCGAACCGCTCGGCCTCGGACTCGAAGAGCGCCTTCAAACCCAGGTCGACCTGCTCTCGGGCGGCCAGCGGCAGGCGCTGTCGCTGGTGATGGCCTGCCTCCGGCACCCGAAGGTGCTGGTCCTGGATGAACATTGCGCCGCGCTCGACCCACGCACCGCCGAGGCGGTCATGACCGCGACGATCCGGGCCGTCGAAAGCTCGCGGATCACCACGCTCATGATCACCCACAACATGCAGCACGCGATCGACTGCGGGAACCGGCTGGTGATGATGCGCGACGGCCGGATCGTCTACGAGGCAGACGGCGCAGAAAAGGCAAACCTGACGGTCGATGCCCTCGTCGAGCGCTTCCATCTGACGGACGACAAGGCGCTCCTGGTATAGCGATGATGGACGTTCTGAACGGTTTCTGGGGGCTTGTCCCCGTTACGCTGGCACAGAGCCTGGTCTACGGCTTCGTCGCCCTGGCGATCATGATCCCCTTCCGGCTGCTGAACTTTCCCGACCTCACGTGCGAAGGAGCGTTTCCGCTCGGCGGCTGCCTGTGCGCCGCCCTGGTCGTCGCCGGCCTGCCACCCGCCCTCGCCTTTGCGCTCGCGGTTGCCGCCGGCTTCCTCGCCGGCTGCGCCACCGCCTTCATCCACCTCAATCTGCGCATCAACACGCTCCTGGCCGGCATCCTGATGATCACCATGCTGTGGAGCCTGAACCTGCGCATCATGGGCAAGTCAAACACGCCTCTGTTCACCCACACCACGTTCTTCGATGGCCTCTTTTCGGACTTCAATCGAAACGTGCTCCTGCAGAACGGCATCTGGATCCCGGTCGTCGCGGCCGTCGTGCTGATACTCGTCTGGTACCTCTATACGGACAGCGGCCTGGCGCTGCGCGCCACGGGAGCGAGCAGAACGATGGCCAGAGCCAACGGTGTGAACACCTGGCTGGTCACCCTCCTGGGCGTCGGAGCAGCCAGCGGCTTCAGCGCATTCGCCGGCGCCGCCGTCGCACAGGTCCAGGGCTATGCGGACGTGGCGATGGGCTTCGGCGTGCTGATCAACGGTCTGGCTGCGCTGATCATTGGTGAGGCCGTCCTCGGCCGCAGAGGCGTGGCAAGACAGGTGGCCGCGCCCTTTGTCGGCTCGATCATCTACTACCAGGTGATCTCGGCCGGGCTGGCTGCCGGGGTCCACCCTTCGGATCTGAAGCTCGTGACCGGCCTGTTCGTGCTCGGCATGCTCGCCCTTTCATTCCGGCGCGGGGGCTCGGGGCCCGAGCCGAAGCTGAATGCCTGAGATCGCTCCCACCGTCATCGGTCTCGATCACCTGATGGTGCTCGTGGACGACCTTGCCGCGGCCACGAGAGAAGCCGGAGAAGCCGGCTTCACGACAACGCCGGTCAGCCTGATGCCGGGTCTCGCCAATCGGCTGGTCTGCTTCGGGGACGTGCAGCCCGGCGCGACGAGCTTCATCGAGTTCCTGCACATCACGGATGCGGGCAGTGCGCCGCCAGCGGTTCTGGAACTGCTGGGGCCGACGGCCGGCCCCGCGGCGATCGTCGTGGCGGTGCGCGACGCGGCATCCTATTGCGCCCATCTTAGACGGATCGGCGTCGGACATTCCGAACCACTGACCGTGCGCCGGCAGTGGGCCGTCGGAGGGTCGGCTTGCCTCGACGTCCATCTCGAAGTCGTTCTGATTGATCCGCTGGATCTTCCCGTTCCCTGCATCGCTGTGCGCCATCACACAGCGGAGCATTATCTCCGGCGCGAGTTCGTGACCCATGAGAATTGCTCTCACGCCATCTCGGCGGTTGTCGTTGCGGCAGAGGATCCGGCAAAGGCCGCCGCCCGATTTGGCCGGCTGGTCGGTGAGAAGGTTCTCAAGACACCGAACGGGCCGGCCGTGAACCTGCCAGGAACGCAGTTCCGATTCCGGAGGGGCGAGCCAGGCATTGCCGGTGCCCTTCTATCCGGCCGGCCAGACGCCGCCTGCTCACAGCCGGCGTCGAGCCCCACCGGCAGACCGCTGGCGGTTCTTTCAGGCCTACCGATCGCGTGGCTGTGATCGAGGGCTAGCCGTTGCCAACATTGCCTGTGACGGACGTCACAGCCTCGAACGCAGGACCTGAGCCCCGGTCCGTCCGATCTCGCGGACACTGTCGTTCACGTCGCGATCAACCGCGTGCGCGAGTGTGCGGGAGCCCGAACCGAGCGCGAGCCAGCTTCTCAGGATCCGGCGCCTCCTTCTGGCGCTTGCTTCCACGCGACCGCGGCAGCGCGACGGTCGAAGGGGCGTTTTTCCCGCAGGACGGTTGCCCCGTTTTTTCGAAGGGCAATCTGCGCTAGATACGCCTTCGATCCATTCTTGCGGGTACGCTCTCCAATCGTGCCCATGGCGCTACAACATCAACGTTCTCGCGGGTGACAATGTCGTGGTTCCCGACCGAAACGGGCGACAAGGGAGAGAACGTGACGCAAACGAGCATCGAAGCCAACACCCAGAATGCCGGTTTTCTGGCAAAAACGGCTAAGGTCGGCGATCACCGCTTCGCCGTCGCGCCGATGATGGATAGGGGCGATTTTTGTTTTCTATCAATTACTTAAAAGGTACGCGTGTGCAGTTTTTGTGCACGCAGGCTCTACTTCTCTTCTCTTTTCTTTCGCGCTCTGCACCATCCGAAGCCAGCCCAGAAGAGTATGGAGCGCGCTGGGACGGCCGCTTCAATTCTCGGACCGTCATCGATGCGCGAGAGCCATCCCAGCCACTCCGATGGAGTGGCTGGCCGAGGCTAGCTAGGCCTATCCCCGAGCCAAGCCCGCCTCTGGCGGGAAGGTGTAGAGACTGGACAGGCGGCGCCTAAGGCCTTCAGGCCATAGCGAAGGGACAGTCCAGACCACGAATGCCAAAAGGCGGCGGCGAAAATCGAAGTGGTATGAAAATCTGCTTCTCTGTGAGAGTACGGGTTCGAGTCTCGTCGTCCGCACCACTTTCCATTCGACTTGTATTTGAGACGATTGCGGGGGCACGCAGCCATCTCAAATTGCTTTTCCAGGCGGCAGCCTAAGGTATTTCAATTGATGCGCTTTCTCACTGACGTGATGGGGTTGTCTAATCGCTGATACGCGGTCAAGGCTTTTGCGATCTCGGATACGTGTTTGCCGGGTGATTCACCTCACCGGAAGAAGACGTATTTCACGAGTGCGGCGATCACCAGCACCAGGACGACCAGACCGACCAGGCCGGTGAGGCCCATGCCCCACCCCATGGCTCCCATCATGTCGTGCATCATCTGAACCTCCTCATTCGGCAGCGGCCTTGAGGTCTGCCGGTTCGGGCTCGTGCTCGGTCTCGGCGCCCGCCGCGCTCCGCGGCAATCGCCAACCCTTGATCAGGCCGTAGACTGCCGGGATCACGGCCAGCGTCAGTATGGTCGAGGACAGCATGCCGCCGATCATCGGCACGGCGATGCGCTGCATCACCTCCGAGCCGGTGCCGGTGCTCCACAGGATCGGGACGAGCCCGGCCGTGATGGCGATGACGGTCATCATTTTCGGCCGCACCCGCTCGACGGCGCCGAGCATGATCGCTTGGTAGAGATCCTCTCGGGTGAAAGACCGTCCTTCCGCCTCCCGTCCGGCCTTCAGTTCCGCCATCGCCTGCTCGAGGTAGATCAGCATGATGACGCCGGTCTCGGCGGCAACGCCGTCGAGCGCGATGAAGCCGACCGCCACGGCGACCGACATGTTGAAGCCGAGCCACCACATCAGCCAGATGCCGCCAACCAGTGCGAAGGGCAGCGACAGCATGACGATGAGCGTCTCGGTGAGCGCCCTGAAGTTGAGATAGAGCAGCAGGAAGATGACCAGCAGCGTCACCGGGATGACGATCTTCAGCCGGGCTTCGGCACGCTGCAGATATTCGAACTGGCCGCTCCACGAAACGTAGGCACCCGGCGGCAGCTTCACCTCGTTCGCCACCGCCGCTTGGGCCTCCGCGACATAGCCGCCGAGATCGCGGTCGGCAATGTCGACGAAGACATAGACCGCCAACTGGCCGTTCTCGGTGCGGATCGAGGTCGCGCCGCGGGTCAGCTCGACCTTGGCGACTTCGCCGAGCGGCACCGTGCCGCCGCCCGGCAGCGGCACCTGGACGTCGCGGGCGATCGATTGCGGGTTGCTGCGGAAGTCGCGAGGGTAGCGGATCGTGACTGCGTAGCGCTCACGACCCTCGACTGTGGTCGTCACCGTCTCGGCCCCGAGCGCGCTTGCGATCCCGCCCTGGACATCGCCAATGGCTAGGCCATAGCGACCTAGCGCGTCACGATCCGGCACGATGTCAAGGTAGTAGCCACCGATCACCCGCTCGGCATAGGCGCTCGATGTTCCCGGCACGGACCGCAGCACCCGCTCGATCTCGCGCGCGATCTGTTCCATCTGGCCGAGATCCGTCCCGAACACCTTGACTCCGACCGGGGTGCGGATGCCGGTCGCCAGCATGTCGATGCGGGCTCGGATCGGCATGGTCCAGGCGTTGGAGACGCCGGGGAATTGCAGCGCCTGATCCATCTCGGCCTTCAGGCTGTCAATGGAGACGCCCGGCCGCCATTCGCTTTTGGGCTTAAGGTTGATGATGGTCTCGAACATCTCGGTCGGCGCCGGGTCGGTCGCGGTGAGTGCGCGCCCGGCCTTGCCGTAGACCGAAGCCACTTCCGGGAAGCTCTTGATGATCCGGTCTTGCACCTGCAGCAACTCAGCGGCCTTGGTGACGGAGATCCCCGGCAAGGTGGTCGGCATGTACATGAGCGTGCCTTCGTCGAGGTTCGGCATGAACTCAGAACCGAGCTGGCGTGCCGGCCAAATCGTGACGCCGAGTACGACGAGCGCGATGATGATGGTGAGCGTCTTCGCCTTCAGCACGCCGCGGATGACCGGGCGATAGAGGAAGATCAGCAGGCGGTTGATCGGGTTCCTGTGCTCCGGAATGATCCGGCCGCGCACGAAGACCACCATGAGCGCCGGCACCAGCGTCACCGACAGCAGCGCTGCGGCGGCCATCGAGAAGGTCTTGGTGAAGGCGAGCGGACCGAACATCCGGCCTTCTTGCGATTCCAGCGTGAAGATCGGCAGGAAAGAGACGGTGATGACGAGCAGGCTGAAGAACAGCGCCGGTCCGACCTGGCTCGCCGCCTCAATCAGGATCTCAACGCGCGGCTTGTCCGGCGGGGCGCGCTCCAGATGCTTGTGGGCGTTCTCGATCATCACGATGGCGGCGTCGATCATGGCCCCGACGGCGATGGCGATTCCTCCCAGGCTCATGATGTTGGAGCCGAGCCCGATCGCCTTCATTGCCGCGAACGCCATCAGGATGCCGACCGGCAGCATCAATATAGCGACGAGGGCGCTGCGCAGATGCAGCAGGAACACCACGCACACCAGCGCGACGATGATGCTCTCCTCGATCAGTGTGCCCTTCAGCGTCTCGATCGCCCGGCCGATCAGTTCCGAACGATCATAGACCGGCACGATCTCGGCGAGCCGCGCCTTGACGTTCTCGATCACGGTCAGTGCGTTGGCACCGAAGCGCTGCAGCACGATGCCACTCGCCACCTCGCCTTCGCCATTGAGCTCGGTGATACCGCGCCGCTCGTCCGGTCCAATCTCGACGCGGGCCACGTCCTTCACCCGCAGCGACACGCCGCGATCGGTCTTCAGCACCACGTTCTCGATGTCGGCGACGTTCCTGATATAGCCGCGCCCGCGCACCATGAACTCAAACTCGGAGAGTTCGACAGTACGACCGCCGACATCGGCATTGCTCGCCTTGACGGCCTCACGCACCCGACCGAGCGGGATGCCGAGCGCCCGCAGCCGGTTCGGATCGACCACGATCGCATATTGCTTCACGAAGCCGCCGACACTGGCGACCTCGGCGACGCCCTCCGCCTTGGACGCGCCGAAGCGGATCACCCAGTCCTGCAGCGAGCGCAGTTCGGCGAGCGTCATTTCCTTGGCGACGACGGCGTACTGGTAGACCCAGCCGACACCGGTGGCGTCAGGCCCGAGGATTGGTGTCACGCCCGCCGGCAATCGCTGCACAGCGGCGTTGAGATATTCGAGCACGCGCGAGCGCGCCCAATAGGGATCGGTGCCGTCCTCGAAGATCACATAGACGAAGGAGACGCCGAAGAAGGAGAAGCCGCGCACCACCTTCGACTTCGGCACCGTCAGCATCGCGGTGGTGAGCGGATAGGTGACCTGGTCCTCGACCACCTGCGGCGCCTGACCGGGATAATCGGTGTAGACGATCACCTGCACGTCCGAGAGGTCGGGGATGGCGTCAAGCGGCAGCGTCTTCAGCGCATAAAGCCCGACGGCGACGGCAAACACCGTACCGACGAAGACCAGCACGAGGTTACGGGCCGACCAGCCGATGAGGCGTGCGATCATGGCCGTGCCTCCGGCGAAGTGAGACCGCGCAATGCCGCCTTCAAATTGCTCTCGGCATCGATCAGGAAATTGGCCGCGACGACGACGCGGTCGCCCTCGACAATCCCCTCGCGGATCTCTGTGAAGCCGTCGCCACGCTGGCCGACCTTCACCTCGCGCGGCTCGAACCGACCTTCGCCGCGGTCGAGGATCACCACTTGCCGTGTGCCGGTGTCGATGACGGCATCGTCCGGCACGGCAACCACAGGCGCGGCATCGCCGGTGCCGATCTCCACCTCGGCATACATGTTGGGCAGCAAGGCGCCGTCCGGGTTCGCGATCTCGATCCGTACCCTTGTGGCCCGCGTGGCTTCGCCGACCTGCGGATAGATCAGCGACACCCGGCCGTTCAAGCTGTGTCCCGGCAGGCTCCGCACCCGGATTGTCACTGGCGCCCCGAGCCGAACGGCGCCGAGGTCGAACTCCGGCACATCCGCCAACACCCAGATGGTCGAGATATCGGCTAGGCGGAAAAGTACGTCGCCTGGCGCCGCCTTCATGCCGTCGACGACGTTGCGTTCGAGCACGACACCATCGCGCGGCGCGCGCCAGATCATCGACAGCGGCACCTTGCGCGTCCGCTCGATCTCGGCGATCGCCTCGGGTGGCAGCCCGAGATTTTCCAGGCGCTGGCGGGCGCCACCGACAGCGCTGTCGCGGCCGCCGCTCTTGAGATCGGAGAGGAACTGGGCTCCGGCGGCGGCAATGTCCGGCGAATAGAGCCTGAGAAGCACTTGGCCTTTGGTCACACGGTCTCCCGTCGTGACACTCGCCACCTCGTTGACGAAGGCGTCGCTCCGGGTTGCAACCACGGAGATGCGCCGCTCGTCGAGCTGGACCATTGCCGGTACACGCACTTGCCTGCCGACGGTACGCCGCGCTGCCAACTCGGATCGCACACCGGACCGTTGCAATTTGCCAAGCGACACCCGCAGGACCGAGCCGCCATCATCCTCGCCTTCGTAGACGGGGATGTAGTCCATCCCCATCGAGTCCTTCTTCGGCGTCGGCGAGGTGTCCGGCAGACCCATCGGGTTGCGGTAGTAGAGAATGCGTCGCGGGCCTGCCTGCCCGGTCGCCTCTGCTGGCGCCGACAGCTTGTTCTCGAAGCTCACATCCTCGCTGGCGCGAACGGCGCGGAAAGCTCTGCCGTCCCCGGCCCGGCGCGGCGTTATCGAATAGACTGGCTTGCCGTCGGGGTCTTGATAATAGATCACCGCTCCCGTGCCGGCCAACTCAGCCGCGGCAAAGGTTGTCTCGACACCGAACCATTTGCGAAGGCCGGCTACCGGGAAATCCCGGACGCCCGCCCAATAGCCTCCGACCCCCGCCACCAGAACGGCGGCGAGGGCGAGGCCCATAAGGGCGATCCGTTTCACGGTATAGCCTTCAGGGCCAGCTTGTTCTCGATCGTGCCGGTCTCCCCCTGGATCTTGGCGCCGAGCGAAAGCCGCCAGCCGCCGGCCATCATCATCTTGGTCTTGAAGCGATAGACGCCCGGCTCGGTCGACGGCAACGCCTCGATCGGTGCGGCCATCGTCTCCATGCCGTCAGGAGCCATGTCGATCCGGGTCGCGAAGATGACGGCGTCCGGAACCGCCTTGCCGGATCGCTTGTCGACGAGCCGGACGGTGACGATGGCGCCGTTGCCCTGCTTGACGTCCGTCTGGACGAGCCGGAACTCGTAGTCCGTGATGTCGGCGCGCGCCGTCGAGAGGGCCGCCACAGAAAGCGCGGCCGCGAGCGCCGCCGCAGCGGCGCGCTTCATAGAAGAGGTCGTCATAGTTTGAAAATCCCAGATTCGTCGGAGCACCGTGCGCATGGCTCGGCGTTGCGCGGCCTATGGCCACGTGCCCTCGGCCGCCCAAGCCTCGCTGGGGCGGCACGAACCGGCGTGGAAACGCCGGCGATGTTCTAGGTTCGAGGAGGTCGAGCTGGCGGCTCTATCGCGAGCGCGGCGCCCGCGACGTCGCTGCCCGGGCGGAGGGCATCGCTCCGATCCCAAAAAATGAAGGCCAGACTCGAAAGCGTCGGTGCCACCGAGAAGCACTTGGCCACGCACAATGCCATTAATGGGCAGGTCTTCTGGCAGTCGGGAACCGCTGGCTTCTCATCCAGACAACACGGCATGTCGCCCGCCATTTCGGGCATGGACATAGTAGAGGCGACCGCCATCGTGGCGCCGTTCACCGGTGCGGTGAACGGTCCGGCAACAAGCCCCACGATCGCAAGGATCGGGAGCAGCCTGCGGAGCCAAGCGGCGACCTTCATGCAGCGCAACATGTCATAGGCGGGGCATTCTGGGAATGCGAGCAGCGGTACGAAGCTGTCACAGGTTCGTGGCAGGTGGGATGCCACTGCTATTCTGCCAGATGAGAGCGTGTGTCGCGGACACGCACGGCCAGCGAAGCGGAGGCATCGCAACGGCCGTCGCCGGATCACATACCGGGTAGGTCACTCACGGAGCTAAGCAGGATCCGCCAGCATCAGTCGCAAACGCAGAGAGGCCGCGCCATACGAGGAGAGTTGGGGACGCGGCCGCTGATGGTATCCGCGGCAGGTTTCCCTGCAGGGCGCTCGCAACGGCAATGCTTCCGGGCACAATCACGGAACTAGCCGGAGAGACGAACCGCCAACAGACGGTGGATTCACATCCCCGGTGAGCCCAAACAGCAGATTGTCGAGTTCTGCCTCAGGGATATTCAGGCGGGCTGCCACGTGTTGTGTCACACCCTCCCGCCAAAGCTGCGTGAGGACACGCTGCCATATTGCCGATCGCTCCGGTGGAAGACCGTCAGGCTCGTTGGTGCCGAACCGCTTGTTTATCTGGATGCACAAGGTCCGGTAATTCCAATCGGAGTGATCGGATTGCCCGCGACAGGTGACGCAGGACCGCGCATTTCGCAGTTGGGGGACCCAACCCTTCACAGGTTCGTGACGCTGTAACGTTTCCCCGCCGGAGATCGAAGTATTACCGAGCGCTTCACTGGCAGCTCTCTGAACGCGCGCTATCGCGCTCGCGCGGCGGATTATCTGTGCCCACAGCCTGGAGAGATCATGACCATCTTCCGCACCTTTCTCGCAGTCTCGACAATTTTGGTGTTGCAGTTGAGCGCCGCGGCTTCCGAACCCCTCAAGGTCGAGGCCATCATGGCGCCGAAGGAAAAGATCCAGCTCGATTTTAACGACGGATCCAAGCACTTCCTTCTGATGGTACGCCGCGAAGGTGAGGCGAAGGGCACCGGCCTCTTGAATGGAACAAAAGTCGTCGAATATGGAATGCACGACATTGTTCCCGGCGTCGGCGGCGACCCGCGCGGCTACCTCGTCATGACGGCGCCCAACGGCGATATCGCATATGTCAAATGGCAGGTGCGCGCTGTGTTCGTCCCGGGGCCTGACGGAAAACCTCAGTTGCTCGACAATGGCTTCTGGGAATTGACCAGCGGCACTGGTGCTTTTTCTGGCGCCACTGGTGCTGGTATCCTGCACATCAAGGCTGTCTCGCCGACCGACCGCAAATTCATCCTGGATGGGGATATCTTTACCAAGAAATGAGCGATCGAACGCGCGTTTGGCGCGTGAAGAAATATCCATGACGATTTCCCGCCGCGCATTGCCCGGGGTCGCACTCGCCCGCTCCTGAGGGCATCCAGCTTACGCGGCCGGCAGGAAGGTGACCTTTTCGCGGGCCGCGTTTGAGGCGGTCGACGACGTTCATCTGAAGCAAATTGCTCAGATGTTTCGCAGCTGAAAATCCTCCAGGAAAAGGACATTTCTCTATGATGGCAAACCGCCTGCTGCTCACCTGCATAGCCATTACGCTCCTTGCGCTGCCCGCGCGCGCTGGCGGCCTGGAACCACGGCCTGGATGGAAGGTCTTCGATACGAAGATGACGTTTCAGGCGCTCTCGGAAATGCTGGAGGCTGCCGTCAAATCGAACAAGATGGGCATCGTCACCACCGCGAGCGCGTCAGATGGCGCTAAGGCCCAGGGCATCACAATTCCGGGCAATCGGGTCGTGGGGGTGTATCGAAACGACTTCGCGCGCCGCATGCTCGCGGCGAGCCTGCCAGCAGGCATCGAGGCACCGATCCGCTTCTATATCGTCGAAAATCCCGACACCACCGCGAGCCTCGCCTACAAGACACCCAGTACGGTCTTCGAACCGTACCTGACAGGCGCTGGGGGAGATCTCAAGGCGCTTGCATCGGAGCTCGACACCATTTTCGCGAA
This sequence comes from Amorphus sp. MBR-141, assembly GCF_053628695.1. Classification (NCBI taxonomy): domain Bacteria; kingdom Pseudomonadati; phylum Pseudomonadota; class Alphaproteobacteria; order Hyphomicrobiales; family Amorphaceae; genus Amorphus; species Amorphus sp. MBR-141. The sequence continues at coordinate 90,619 of NZ_JBRJGW010000004.1, read as the reverse complement.
GATCGCGGCGGATACGGTTGCCACCCGGTAACGGGGGTGACGGTTTGAGGATAGCGAGATCTAACGACGCTTCGGCTTCCGGCCTCATTCAAGGAAGCCATCTATAAAAATGGCTCAACGGGTGATCCCCGTGACGACCATGCCGTTGTTTGGCTTTAGCCAGCGTGCATGGTTTGGATTCCTGCGTCGATCGCAAGGTGGCTTGCTGACGGGTCGCCGCTCAAGCATTGCGCCACGGTCAGGACGGCTGCCGGACTGCGACCGAGCATCCCGCAGCGTTGGTTCCTGCTTTGCGATCCGTCGCCAGTACTGGGAGGGCGGCATGCCCCGGTCAGGGCCGGTATGCCGCCCTCCGGTTCACCCGGCCGGATCCTGACGCGCGAGGGCGCGCAGGTCGTCGGCCGTTACGGGCCGCCCGCCGACACCCCAGGCGCCGGGCTCGACATCCTCGATGGTGACCCATGTGACCTGACGCAGGCCCTCGCCCTCCACCGAGAGCACGGCGTCGGTGACCTTGCGGATCATGTCCTGCTTCTGCTGAAGCGTGAGGTAGCCCCCGACGCCCTTGATCTGGACCAGCGGCATGAATTTTCTCCTTCGATTTCTGGAAGTTGATCAGGCGGCTTGCCGCCACACGCGGCCGGCGAACATGGCGTCGAGCGGGGTGTGGAGCAGGTGGTTGGCATAGTTGCTGAGCGTCTTTACCGCGATGGCGAGGATGATCTCGAGCACCTGCCGCTCGCCATAGCCGGCGTCAAGAAACGCCGCCACGTCGGCGTTGGAGGGCAGGCCGCGGGTGCGCAGCATGGTCTCTGTGAAGGTGCTCAGCGCGGCGAGCCTGGCGTCGGGGATCGGGCGCCCGTCGCGGATGGCTTCGGTGACGGCGTGCGGCACCTTGGACATCTGGTCCGCGATGAGGCTGTGCGCCGCCACGCAATAGTCGCAACCATTGGCGCGGCTGATGGTCAGGAACACCACTTCCTGCTCCGCCGGCGTGAAGCCGGACTCCTTCCGGAAGCGCGCATAGCCGTCCAGATAGGTGTCGAGGAGGCCGGGGGCATTCGCCATGCCGGCATACATGTTGGGGATGAAGCCCAATTGTGCCTTCGCCTTTTCCAGCACCTCCCGGGCCTTCGGGTCGGCGTTTTCGAGGGTCTTGAACGGCAGGGTCAGTCGGTATTCGGCACTCATGGCTTTCTCCTTTGGTTGCTCGGGGAACACCCCTCTCTGGAATGATCGTTCCAAACAGGGCAAAAAAATCAGCCGAGGCGCCCGACCGCGTCATCGACGACGGCTTGAAGCAGCATCGGCTCCGGGCGGCTGCGGATCAGAACGACGAGGCCGGCCAGCGACGCCAGAAGGCCCGAGGCGGCCTTGGGGGGGTCCATATGGCGGGCGATGTCGCCGCTCTCCTGTCCCTTCCGGATCATCCGGGCGAAGAACGCCTCAATCTGCGTCTGCGCCTCCGCCACGATGTCGCGCGCCTCCCTGTCGTGAGCTGCCAGTTCCAGCGCCGTATTGGTCAAGAAGCAGCCGCGGTTGCAGCCCTTGGGGGAGGCTTGCTCCGAGAATGCCAGGAAGAGACGGCGGATCGCCTCGCGCGGCGCGAAGCGCGTCTCGAAATCTTCCAGCATTTTCTTGCGCATGGTTTCGTCATACATGCGCAGGGCCGAGAGAAATAGCGTGTGCTTGTCTCCATAGGTGGCGTAAAGACTGCCGCGATTGACGCCCGTGCAATCGACCAGATCCTGCATGGACGTTGCTTCATAGCCGCGCGCCCAGAACGCTTGCATAGCCTTATCGAGGACCTGATCGACATCAAATTGCTTTTCTGCGGGCATGCCATCACCTCTAAAACACACGCTACGCCATTTAGAACGGTCGTTCAAGAAAAATAGCGCAGCCTTTCCGCCGGACACGCGCCAGTCGATCTCAAAGGTTCGCGGCGTGCCGGGGGGTGCCCGCCGCGCCCGCGGCGACGAGGTGATCGAGCGACACGCGGCCGGGGCCATAAGTCATGACCGCCAGCGCCATGGCCGCCCAGGGCAGATGGAAATTCGCCCAGCCGTCGGGAATGGTGAGCTGGATGATCACCGTCATGACGAGGAGGCCAAGCGCGGCGAACCGTGTGCCGAGGCCAAGCACCAGGAGGATGGGCAGGATGATCTCGCCCGCCCCGGACAGGAAGGCCATGAGCTGCGGGGCAGGATAGGCGACCTCCAGCCCGAAGAGATGCAGCCGGAACTCCTCGGTGAACAGATAGACCGCGCTGTCGGACAGCTGCAAGAAGCCATCCCACTTCGTCAGCCCCGATCTGAAGAACGGGACGGCCAGCGCGATGCGCAGGGCCAGTTGGGTGAGCGAGGCGGGAAACCGCGCCAGCAGGCCGTCGGCGCGGGCGATGCATCGCGGCAGGAGAGGAAGCTCGGTTTCACTCATGATCTCATCTCCACAAAAGGGGCATCGAGGACGCCGACCACAGCGCCCAAGGTGAACAAAGCGAGCAAGGTGCCGCCGACGTCGAAATCGGGTGCCTCGCGATATCCGGCCGCGGCGGCTTCGATCACGGACCCTCCGTTGCGGAGGCGGCCGAGAAAGGCGAAGCCTCCGTGAGGCAGGCGATGCATCAGCACCTCCGCGTCCGGGCGGATCACCATCACATCCTCCGGGCGCCAGTCGTCCGGGCCTTCGACGGCGCCGTCCTGCTGATGCGCCATCCAGATGGAGGCGACGGGAAAAGCCGAACGCACGAGCCGCACTGAGGGATGAACAACGAGCCGCAGCCCGGCGAGGCGCTCGGCCGACAAGGGCCCGAGCACCGCGGCATGGAGCGCCACCGCCTCCGCGGCGTGGAAGGCCTGAGAGAATGCCACTTCCAGCCGGGCCACATCGGCAAGGTAAGGGACCGCTGCCGCAGGCTCGAAGCCCTTGATGAAATCGGGGAAATCGTCGCCATAGGCCATCAGGAGCGGCGAGCGGGGCTTGTGGGCGTCTACAAAGACGCGAGCCATGGCGCGGAAGAATTCCGTGCCGACGAGGCGCGCACAGACCGGAAAGCGCGCGCACAGGGCGTCGATCAGCCCGACCATCACGTTGTTGCGATAGACGGCGAAGCGCCGGGCATCCGGCCGCCCGCCAGGCGCCCCCACGCCGGCCGGCACAGGCGCGTCCGGATCGAGGAGGGCCGCGCCGAAGGCCCGCTGCGTCTCACAGAGCGTGGGCGACATGGCGGCCTCCCTGCCCGGCGCGCGCCGGCGCCAGCCGCGCCATTACGGCTTCGGCCCGTTCGGCCTCGGCGCACAGAACCGGCCACAAGGGCACGTCATTGTCCCATTCGATGAGCGTCGGCACGGGGCCGAGACGCGCGATCACATAAGCGTAGAGATCCCACACGGGGGCCGCCACAGGCCTATCGTGAGCATCGATCAGGAGCCGCGCGCCCGCATCGTCCACGGCCTCCGCGGCGCCGGCGAGATGGATCTCACCCACATGCGCCATGGGAAACGCGTCGAGATAGGCGATGGGATCATAGCCATGGTTGGTGGCGGACACCGCCACGTTGGCGACATCGAGGAGCAGGCCGCAGCCGGTGCGCGCCGCGATCTCGGCGAGGAAGTCCACCTCCGGGATCGTGCTCTCAGCGAACACCACATAGGTGGAAGGATTTTCGAGCAGCATGCGCCGGCCGAGGCGCGCCTGGACCTGATCCACATGATCGCAGACGCGGACCAGGGCCTCGTCGGTATAAGGCAACGGCAGGAGATCGTTCAGGAAGCCCGCCTCGTGCGTGGACCAGGCGAGATGCTCGGAAAACAGGCCCGGCTCGAAGCGCTCGATCAGCCGCTGCAGATGGCCAAGATGATCGAGATCCAGCGGCCGATCCGCGCCGATGGACAGGCCGACGCCATGCAGCGAGAGCGGATAGCATTCGCGGATCGCCTGAAGATGGCGCAAGGGCGGCCCGCCGGCGCCCATGTAGTTTTCGGCGTGCACCTCGAAGAAGCCCACGGGCGGCGCCATCGCCAGGATCTCGCGATAATGCTGCGGCTTCAGCCCCACCCCCGCATGCGGGGGCACCTGCGCGCAGACGGGGAAGGACGCAGGGGTGTCGGCGGACATCGTGGTCTCCGTGTTCAGGTGTGGGCGGGAGCGGCGTCCGCCCCCTCCGTGAAGGGGGCGGCAGCGTGTTCGAGCAACTGAGCTCCTCCGCGCGCGTTCAGGGCGCGGATGCTCAGGTCCTGAATGCTCAGGTCTTGGGAACGTCGCGGGTCAGCGCCTCCAGCGAACCCGTGCGATCGCCGGGGACTTTCATGGTCGCGCAGGTGCCCTTGGGCACGAGCTTCCAGGCGTTGCCCTGGTAGTCCACCTTGGAGGTGCCGGCGCAGGTGGTGCCGGGCCCGGCGGCGCAGTCGTTCTGTCCCTTGAGGGCGATGCCGAAGCACTTCTCCTTGGCGACGTCCTGGGCGGCCGCCGGCTGGGCGAGGAGCAGGGCGGCCGTGGCCAATGCGCCGGCAAGGCTCGTCATGGTGGCGATGGTGCGTGAATCAGACATGTCTTTTCTCCCGAGGTTATGCGCAGATGCGGATTGTTGAGGCGCGACGCGTCACTTGGCGTTCAGATCCTTCGCCGGGATGTCCTTGATCTTCGGCCACTCCACGTTCGCCTTGGCGATATTGCCGGGCACGTCCTGGGCCCACTTCTTCGCGACGTCGGCGTTCACGTTCAGATAAAGGCGCCCATCGACGACCTTCCACAGGGTGGGATCGCCCTCGAGCTTCTTGTCGAAGACGGTTCCCATGGCGCAGAAGCCGCCATAGGCCGGCACGTATTTCGCCGGATCCTTCACGAACAGGTCCTTGTGTGCGGCCGAGGCGAAATTGTATCGGCCGCCTTGATACTCGGCGGAGATCTGCTCCGATCCCTTCACCGGCTTGGCGTCCGTGAAATAGGCGACGGGGTCGTAGCCTTGCAGCATCAATCCGGTCTGATCGACATTGAGCTCGACGGTGGCCTTGGTCGGTTCGGCCGCGTGTGATGGGAACGCCCCGCCAAAGACGCCGGACATCGCCGCGATGGCGGCGGCTGCGGTGAGGGAGAGAAACGTCCTGCGACGGGAAGAAATGGTGACCACGGAGGGCTCCTTGTATCCTGTTGTGCCGCTGGAGCATTCGGGCGGCGGCTAAACCACCATGTCCGAAGGAGCGGCACATGGATTAGTCATCTGACCTCCTCGCTGGTTACATCGCTCGCGACACCGTGAACGCTACCGTGTGACAGCGGGCGACGCCGCGCGCACGTGCATTGCGAAATACTTGCGTCTGGAGGGGTTTTTCACGGTGGCGTCTGTAACGGACAACGCGTCCACGTGACTCACCTCATGTCGGGCTTGCGCGGCGGGCTTCATGACGAAGCACGGTGACGGGATCGAGCCGGCCGAACAGAGGGAAGTGAAATGTCTTCAATCAAGACGTCTAGCGCGCTTGCCATGATGGTTGTGGCGGGAGGGCTGGTCGCGGCCGCGCCTGCGCTCGTGAGCCCTGCCTTCGCCGCCTGTGCGCCAACCTCGGCCAAATGCGGTGCCGGAAAGAAGCAGACGCCGTGTTCGGCCAAATGCGGCGCGAGCAAGACGCAGGCGCCGTGCTCCGCTAAGTGCGGCGCGGCCAAGAAGTCTGCGCCCTGCGCCGCAAAGTGTGGCGCCGCGAAGTGAATCCGAACTGCTTCTCCGGCATGATCGGGGCGGCAGCACAATAGCGGGGGCAATGACAGATCGGCTCAGGCGCTGCCGCGGCAGCTCCTGAGCCATTCGTACGAGAGACGCCGATGACACATCCGGATGAAGACATGCTCGCGATGCTGCCGACCGATCGGCGGGAACGGCTCGCCACTGCCGCCGACACCTTGTTTTCGGTGCTGTCCGAGACGGTGAATGAGGGGCGACATTTCCTGCTCGATCTGATCGGGGAAGTGCCCTTCACTCAGTGGTCCCACTATCCGGCGGAAGATGTGCACGACACCGATACTGGCGCGCTTTTCTTCTACCATGCCCACGCACCCGAAGACCGCGGAGCCGGCGAGCACGGCCATTTTCACTGCTTCGTCGAGCGATCGAGGCTGCGCGTGCCGGATGCGCCGCTCGCTCGGCCGGACGCCGATGACAGCGGCAAGCAATTGTGCCACCTCGTGGCGATCTCCATGGATCACAGAGGTGTGCCGGTTGAACTGTTCACCACCAATCAATGGGTGACGGACGAGTGGCTTTATCCTGCCGATGCGGTGATCCCGCTGATTGATCGGTTCGCTTTCTCCGATCCGGGAGCAGCATCCCTTGCCGCCCGGTGGCTTGCCGCCTTCATTGCCCTCCACCAGCCGGTGATCGCCCGGCTGCTGCAAGAACGCGATGCGGTGCTCGGAACCGGCGGAGGCGCAGGCAGGTGGGGCGATCCCGACTTGGAGGTTCCCTCGCGGCGTCCGGTCGATATCGACGGCTGGATCACTGCGGTTCGAGAAGCGCGCCAAGACCGCTGAGACGATCTAGAGCACGTTCGGCGAACACCGGTTCGCCGAACGTGCTCTAGGCTTTTGTTTTGGCGCGTTTTCTTAACGAAAAACCGGAATCCACTTTTGCCGAAAACGCACTAGCGGCGAGGCTCGCCGTCATTGCGGAACAGCTCTGCGAGCTTGTCTTCCGTGCCGCGATCCAGCGCCTCCGCCTGTCCCGCTTCACGCAGCAGTGTCACCGTCTTCGCCAGTTGATCGACATATCTGCGGCAGTGCTTGCACATCATCAGATGCAGCCGAAATTGCGCGCGTGCCGACCAGCTCAACTCTTGATCTAGATAGGCGCTCGCCTTTTCGGTCACTTCGCGGCAACTCAGCACGATACGTCTCCGAAATTCGATTTAGGGATCTCTATACGAACGAAAGGAGGATCCTTCTCAGTCTCGCAGTTCATCCTGCTGTTACACTTTTCGCGTCGTGCGAGGCGGGCTGCCCATTTCCGGCCGAGCGAGCAGCGTCTCCATGGCCTGGCGCAGCCGGGCGCGGCCGCGGTGGAGGAGCACGCGCTGATTGGCCTCGCTCACGCCGAGGATCGCGCAGGCCTCCTCCGGTTCCAACCCTTCGACGTCGCGCAGGATGATGACGCTGCGCTGGGCCGGCGGCAAGGTATCCAGAGCCGCACGCACATGCTCCAGCATCTGGCGTCCCGCGACAATGCGCTCAGGGGTGAGGTCGCACCAGGAGGCTGGAGGATCGGCCCACATGCCATTGGGTTTGAAACGACCAGGATCGACAGCGGGATCGCCATCCAAGCCCAGGTCCGAAAAGGTGATCGTGCGTCCATCACGCGCGCCGCGCGTGCGGGCCTTGTTGACCAGGATGGCGAAGATCCAGCTCTTGAGGGAGGACCGCCCCTCAAAACCGGAGAGGCCGGTGATCACGGCGACCCAGGTATCCTGAACCACCTCCTCGGCGGTCGGGCGGCTTTTGACGAAGGTGCGGGCCAGACTGATCATGGCGCCGTTGAGGCTGCGCACCAGTTCGCGGAAAGCGACCTCGTCCCCCGCCCGCAGCCGCGCCACAGCTGCATCCGGTTCGGTTTCGCCCGGGCCGTGCTGCTTCCCTCCACTCATCATGGCCCCCGCTTAGGTTTAAGCCCTGAGCATTCGTTCTGAGCCTCGCCCATCGACCCGGCCCGCTGCGCTTGCACCGGGGGACAGGGCATTGATCCGTATGAGCAGAAGACGCAGCAATCGCCCGACTTGGGTCGCAGCACAACGCCGCATGACTTGCACGCATAAAAGAAAAGGCATGCATCTTCAGGCATCGGCTCCGACGCGATGGCGCCGCAGTGCGGGCAGGTGATGATGCCCTCGAGCATCAGAGGCGCGGCCGGGGTCATCGCTTCATTTCCGCGTCGGTGTAACGGCGCGCACGCAGACAAGACGAACCATCAGGCGTTGCGTCTTCCGTCTGGCTCTCCGTCGCAGGACTTGGCGAGCGAGGGGGCACCCCGGTGCAGCTGGCGTCCCGCTCCTGGCGCATGCGGTACGAGACGGCGCCATAGGTGGCGACACAATAGGGCACGATGAATGTGAGTGCGATTTTGGTCCAATCGAGCGCGCGTCCGCCCACCATCGCGTCGCCCTGGTTGATGAGGTTGAGGACGGTGCCCACCACCGCGGCGACGCCGAAGGACCGGCGGGGAATACCGGCCTCCAGGGCATAGGAGAGAAAGCGCATGATCATGATGCCTCCAGGGTGGCAGCCGGATCCCTCATCGGCCATCTCAGCGCTCCCGTGGCGGCAGCGCGGACCGGACGATGCTCTCCAGGAGCGCGCGGTCCTCACCCAAGCGGGCGAGCACGCGGACCGAGATGACCGCCGACAAGAGGCGGCGGGCAACATCCTCGGAGCGCATGCCGGCGTCGACGGAACCCTCCTGCTGCGCCCGTTCGATGGTGCGGCGAAAGCCGTCCTCCACTTCCTTGAGACCGTCCCTGATGTCCGCAGCGAGTTCGAGATCGATGGGCGCAACCTCCATGGCGGCGTTCACGAGGAGGCAGCCACGGCGATCGGAGAGGGAGGCGACAATAAGGTTCGCGAAGAAATCGTGCAGAGCGGCCAGCGGATCGGCGGCGGCATCGAGTTCAGCCATCCGCCGTCGCGACGAGAGGTCGAGATAGCGCTGGAGCGCGCGGACGAACAGCCCCCGCTTGTCTCCGAACGCATTGTAAAGGCTCGCCCCGCCCATCTGCATCCGGGCCGCGAGGTCCCTGATGGAGGTCGCGCCATATCCGTTCTGCCAGAAGCCGGCGACGGCGGCATCGATGACCTCTTCTTCGTCGAAGGCGCGGTGTCGTCCCACGGCTCGTGCTCCTTGAAACGTGACCTGTGCAATAGGGATCGTCGTTGATTTTTTAGATCGCGCGATCAAAAAAACAAGTGCCGATTTCTCAGGAGGACCTTCATGAAACGACTGCACCCGCTGCTCGCCGGCCTGACCTGCGCTCTGGTCCTGCTGGGATCGCTCTCCGCTTCCGCCGCCGAGCGCAAGCCCTTCGACCCGGCCGTCTTTGCGGCTGCCCAGGCGGCGAGTGCGCCCATTCTGGTGGAGATCTCGGCCCCCTGGTGTCCCACCTGCAAGGCGCAAAAGCCGATCATCGATGCCCTGGCCGCGCAGCCGGAGACCAAGGCTTTGGTCATCTTCGAGGTGGATTTCGACACGCAGAAGCCCGTGGTTCGCAGCTTCAACGCGCAAAGCCAGAGCACCCTGATCGCATTTCGGGGCAAGACCGAGACGGCGCGGTCGGTGGGCGACACCAACCCCGCTTCGATCGCCGCGCTGGTGAAATCGTCACTCGCCCGGTGAGGCGCGGTTCATGACCTTCGGCGACAGCTTTCTCGCATTCCTGGCCGGCATCCTGTCGACGCTGTCGCCATGCGTGCTGCCCATCCTGCCCTTGGTCTTGGGGGCAGCGGCCTCGCAACATCGGCTGGGGCCTGTCGCATTGGCGGGCGGCCTTGCCTTGTCCTTCGTCACCATCGGCCTGTTCGTCGCGACCATCGGCTTTTCCATCGGTCTCAATGCCGGGGTGTTTCGGGCCGTCGCAGCGGTGCTGCTGATGGCGGTCGGCCTCGTTTTGCTCGTGCCGATCTTCCAGGCGCGCCTGGCAAATGCGGCAGGCCCGGCGTCCGGCTGGGCGCAAGAGCGGTTTGGCGGCTTCTCCGCCGCCGGGCTGAAGGGGCAGTTCGCCGTCGGGCTATTGCTCGGCGCGGTCTGGAGCCCCTGCGTCGGTCCCACCCTCGGGGCCGCGTCCGTTCTCGCCGCCAAAGGCGAGAACCTCGGCGAGGTGGCCCTGGTCATGCTCGCCTTCGGCCTCGGCGCGGCCTTGCCGCTGCTGGGGCTGGGGATGCTCTCGCGCGAAGCCATGATGCGCTGGCGTGACCGGCTGCTGCAGTTCGGCCAAGGCGGCAAGTCCGTGCTCGGCGCCCTCCTCATCATCATCGGCCTGCTCATCCTGACGGGCCTCGACAAGCGCCTGGAGGCGGCCCTGGTGGAGGCTTCCCCCGGTTGGCTCACCCATTTGACCACGCAGTTTTGACCGGTCGCCGCAAGCGGAGGCGATCTATGACCCGCCTCGACATTCTGTTTCTGCACCAGCCATTGCGCACGCTCGGAGTCGTCCTGCCGTTCGGTCGTGATCGCGTGGTGCGCAGAGCGCGGCGCTGGCTGCGCGCCGAGGACAGGCGAGAACGAAACCGATGAGGAGGGCATCCACATGAATTCCGCACCGCTTCAAGGAATCAGGGCCTGCGTCTTCGACGCGTACGGGACCCTGTTCGACGTCTCGTCCGCGGCACAGGACTGTGCCGATGTGCTGGCAGACAAATCCGCCCCGCTTGCCGCGCTGTGGCGCGACAAGCAGCTTCAGTACACTTGGCTGCGCGCCGCGCAGGGACGGCACGCTGATTTCCATCAGGTGACCGGTGATGCGCTCGATTTCGCCCTGGAGACCCTGGCGATCAGCCATGCGGGCCTGCGCGAGCGCCTGATGGGCCTTTATTTCACCCTGCGCCCCTTTCCCGAGGTGAGCGAAGTTCTGCATCGCCTCAAGGCGGCCGGACTGCGTCTTGCCATCCTGTCCAACGGCAGTCCCGCAATGCTCGATGCCGCCGTCAGGGCCGCTCAGCTCGGCGACGTCCTCGACGCGGTGCTGTCGGTCGAGGAAGTCGGGGTCTTCAAACCCCACCCCAAGGTCTATCAGCTTGCGCTCGACCGGCTGGACCTGCCCGCGTCGGCTGTGTCCTTCCAATCGTCCAATGCGTGGGACGCCCACGCGGCTTCGGCGTTCGGGATGCGGGTCATCTGGTGCAACCGCTATGGGCAAAGACCCGAACGGCTCCCCGGGAAACCCGATCGCGTGGTGACGTCCCTTGCCGCTCTCCCAGACCTGGTCGGGGCGGCTTAGGCGCGCTCAGGACAGCGGACCGGACGCTGCCACCACGGACGACGGCTTGGAGCGATGCGCGTGCACGGTCGGCGCCGCGCGCTGTCGACGCGTTGACGCCGGCCGCTGATCACAACACGCTGATCACAACACATGGAACAGCTTTCCCATGCGCGCGCGAAGTCTCATGAACAGGCGGACGGTCATCGGCGGCCTCGCCAGCCTCATCTGGCCGTCCGCCGCCGGGGCACAGATGCCGCCGCTCCAGGATGATCCGCCCGAGCTGCGAACGGCGCGGTCGCAATTCATCATCGTCGCGGGGGACGGTGTCCTCCCCCCGGTGGGCGTCGAGCGGATGGACGGTAAGCGGATCGATCTTTCGTCCTTCCGCGGCCGCGTCGTCCTGCTGAGCTTCTGGGCCACATGGTGTCCGCCTTGCCGGCGCGAGATCCCGCAACTGGAGCAACTCCAGGCCATGCTCCGCGGAGAGAAGATCGAGATCGTCGCGGTCTCCATCGATCGCTCAGGCACGTCGGTGGTGAAGCCGTTTCTCGATCGGCTCGGGGTCCGCAAACTGACGCCTTATCTCGATCCGGGCGGACAACTGACGCAAGCTCAGGGGCCCGACGCGAGGCCGCTGTTCAGGCTCTACGGGATGCCCATCTCCTACATCATCGACCGCCACGGCCGCGTGGCCGGCTATTTCAGTGGCGAGATGGACTGGACATCGCCCGCAGCGCTCCGGCTCCTGCGCTATTACGCGGATCCTTAAGGCTGTCGGGGGCAGGCGGCACAGGAATTCACATGCCATTGCGTGAGGCGAACCAACAGGAGGTGACGAGTTCGGATTCCGGCTCGGCCGCGGCGAGGATCAAATATCGAAATCCCTCGACCAGGGTTTCTCCGGGCTCGATTGTCGACCGCCATTCCTGGCGCGAATGTCCGGGCAAGGGGAAGCGATCCAGCGTCAGCGGTTGGTTTGGCGTGACGCACCTCATCTTGCCCGCTGCGCCGCCTGCCGCGCCAGCTCGGCCTCCAGCTCGGCGATCCGGGCCGTCAGCGGCGCCGTCACCGCGCGCACCTCATCGAGCGTCAAGCGCTCGGTAATGTGCTGGGGGCAGTTCCAGTCGAAGCCCTCGACCGTGATGACGAAGCCCCGCTCGATCCGCGCCCGGTAGTCCGGCATTTCAAGGTGCGACAGCACCGCCTCATCGTCGGACCCGACGATCTTGGCGCGGCCGAACAGCTTGAGGCGGGTCTTGTTCGGGTAATCCATGAAGAACAGTGACACGCGGTCGTCCGTCATCAGGTTCCCGACGCTGACATACTGGCGGTTGCCGCGGAAATCGGCGAAGCCGATCGTGCTCGCGTCGAGCACACGCACGAACCCTGTCGGTCCGCCGCGATGCTGGATATAGGGCCAGCCCGTCTCGCTGACGGTGGCCATGTAAAGCGAGTTCCGGGCCGCGATGAACCCGGCCTCGGTATCCGTGAGCCGATAATTCACCGCATGTGGCAGGTGCTCCATCCGAGCATAGGACGCACGGCTGCCCAGGTCCTCCTGCACCTTCTTCACCATGGGCGTGAAGGCGATCTCCGCGAAGTGGTGTGGCATGATACCCTCCTCCATCCGCCCCAGAGACGGATGGCGCGGCCGAAACCGCGCCATGTCGCCGTCGCCGGGTCAAGCGGCCGTGTTCAGCTCGATCGTCGGGAAATCGATGTCCACCTGGGTGGCCTTGCCCAGCAGGTTGGTGAAGATGTTCATGGCCACATGCGTGATGATCTCGATCACCTCGGCATCGGAGTGACCCGCCGCGCGGACCGCGTCGAACTCGGCCTTGCTCACCTGGCCCGTATGCGCGACCAGCGCGCGGGCAAAGCCCAGGGCGGCTTCCGCCTTGGCGTCCGAGGACCGGCCCGCGCGGTTGGCGAGCATCTCCTGATTGTCGAGACCGGCCTTGCGGCCGATCACCGTGTGCGCTGAGACGCAATACTGGCAGGCATTCTGCTCGGCGACCGTCAGCGCGATGCGCTCGCGCGTCTGCGGGTCGAGCACGCCGGCGCCGGCGATCCCGTAGAGGCCCAGGAAGGCGCTGAGCGCGGCCGGAGAATTCGCCAGCACACGGATGAAGTTCGGCACCATGCCGAGGCCGGACTGGACGGCGTCAAGCAGCTGCTTGGCCTCGCCAGTGGCGGTCTGGGGGTCGATGACGGCAACACGAGCCATGGGATTGGTCTTTCCGTATCTGATGGTGCGGTGCTCCTCGGCGCCGCTCCCATGCAATTTGGCTCATCGTGGCGTTTGAAAGAATGCCCGAGATGTGGAACCATTTATTTCGCATGGAGGAATAACGTGTGGACCGGCTGCATGAAATCGAGGTGTTCATCGCGGTGGCGGACGCCGGCAGCTTCGCCAAGGCCGGCGTACGGCTGCGCCTGTCGCCGCCGGCGGTGACGCGCGCCATTTCTGCGCTTGAGGACCGCCTCGGCGCGCGCGTCTTCAATCGGACGACTCGCAGCGTGACCATCACCGATGTCGGCCGAAGCTTCCTGGAAAGCGCACGGCGCGTCCTCACCGATCTCGACGCGGCCGAGAAGGAAGCAGTCGGCGAAACGGCCATGCCGCAAGGCCACCTCACCATCACGGCTTCGGTGACGTTCGGGCGATCCGCGCTTCCACCGGTGGTCTGCAGCTTTCTCGCTCAGCACCCGCGCGTGTCGGCATCCGTTCTGCTGCTCGATCGGGTCGTGAACCTCGTCGAGGAAGGCATCGATATCGCCGTGCGCATCGGCCACCTGCCGGATTCGAGCCTGATGGCCAAAAGGATCGGCGCGGTCCATCGGGTCCTGGTCGCAAGCCCGGATTACCTCGCCAGGCGCGGGGCGCCGGTCGCACCCACCAACCTGCGGCTCCATTCCATCATCGCTTTCACAGGCCTCATGCCGAACCGCGAATGGCGCTTCCTGAACGGGCAGAAGCAGGGCAGCCTGAACCTCAACCCGGCCTTCGAAATCAACGACGCGGTGGCCGCCATCCAGATCGCCGAGAAGGGGCACGGCATCGCCATTGCCCTGTCCTACATGGTCAGCGACCAGATCCGCGCCGGAACGTTGGTGCCCGTCCTCGACGCATTCAAGCCGCCGGCCGAGCCGGTGCACCTGGTCTACCCGCACGCCCGGTTCGTCGCGCCCAAGATTCGCGCCTTCGTCGATTTTGCGGCTCCCCGGCTGAAGACCGCCCTCGATCACTTGATGTGGAGAAGCGCGGATGATCCACGACAGGACGCTTCGGGCGAGCGTCCTGACAGCTGAAAGCCTACACTCCAGTATCCGGTCCGAGCCCGAAGGGCGGACGCCCCAAGAAACGGGACGATTGTCTCCGATCTGGGCCGTATCCATCATCATATCGTTCCGCTCCTCGGCTCTCGTCGTGTCAGAGAGGCGAAGGGCACAGGCCTTCTGAACGGAACAAAAGTCGTCGAATTTGGAATGCACGACATTGTTCCCGGCGTCGGCGGCTACCCGCGCGGCTACCTCGTCATGACGACGCCCAACGGCAACATCGCGTATATCAAATGGCAGGTGCGCGCTGTGTTCGTCCTGGGGCCGAACGGAAAACCTCAGTTGCTCGACAATGCTTCTGGGAAACGACCAGCGGCATTGGCGCATTTTCGGGAGCCACCGGTACCTAAATCCTCCATATCACGGTTACCTCACCAACCGACCGCAGATTCATCATGGATGTGGAGATAATTTACCAAGGAATTAGCCATCTAACTTGCGTTTTTGCGCATGAAGGAATATTCATGACTGTTTCCCGCCGTGCGTTTCCTGTATCCGCACTCGCCCGCATGCGCAGCGCCGCGAAAAATAGCCTGCGCTTGTCTCCGTATGTGGTATAAAGACTGCGGCGATCGATGCCCGTGCAATCGGCTAGAGCGTTTTCCTTACGTCTTGACTCGGATGGGATTCCCAAATCGGCGGCGTTCTGATTCAAGCCTCGTGTCGGAGACGGAGGCCGACATGCATGGCCAGGACGCTCTCTTTGGACCTGCGGGAGCGGGTGGTTGCCGCCGTCGAGGGCGGGATGTCGCGGCGGCAGGCGGGCGAGCGCTTTGGGGTGAGCATCGCCAGTGCCGTGCGCTGGTGCGCCAGGGTGCGGGACACCGGAAGCGTTGCGGCCAAGCCGCGCGGCGGTGACACCCTCTCCGCCCGGATCGAGGCCCAGGCCGACCTGATCCTGAAGCTGGTGGAGGAGACAAGCGACATCACCCTGATGGAGCTTCAGCAGCAGCTGGCCTCCTACGGGCACCGTTTTGCCATCGGCACGCTGTGGCGCTTCTTCGATCGTCACGCCATCACCTGGAAAAAAAGACCGCGCACGCGGCCGAGCAGGACCGCCCCGATATCCTGAAGCAGCGCCGCGCCTGGTTCGACGCCTGGTTCGACGGCCAGCTGGACCTGGACCCGGAGCGGCTCGTCTTCATCGACGAGACCTGGGCTTCCACCAATATGGCGCGCCGCCACGGCCGTTGCCGGCGCGGGAAACGCCTGCGGGTCGGCGTGCCGCACGGCCACTGGAAGACCACCACCTTCGTCGCCGGCCTGAGGTCCACCGGCATCCTCGCACCCATGGTGCTCGACGGCCCGATCAACGCCGTGGCGTTCCAGGCCTATGTGGAACAGGTTCTCATTCCCGAGCTTTCGCCCGGCGACATGGTGGTGATGGACAATCTCGGCTCCCACAAGGGGCCTCGGGTCCGCGCCGCCATCGAGGCTGCCGGCGCCAGCCTGCTTTATCTTCCGCCCTACAGCCCCGACTTCAATCCCATCGAGAAGGCATTCTCAAAGCTCAAGGCGCTCCTGCGCAAAGCCGCCGAGCGCTCCGTCGCCGGCCTGTGGGACGCCATCGGCCGCCTCATCGACTGCTTCACGCAAAAGGAATGCCAGAACTTTTTCCTCGCCGCAGGATATGAGCCAATATGAGCGGAAAATGCTCTAGGTCCTGCATGGACGTTGCTTCGAAGCCGCGCGCACAAGACGCTTGCATCGCTTTACCTAGGATCGCGCCGATATAAAATTTCTTTTCAGACGACAATCTCTGAACTCCGCTTCGATGATTTATAACGTGTTTTGAACAATCGCTAAAGAAAAGTAGCTGTTAAAATGCAGCGTCGACGGCTACCTTTGTCGCCCTCGTCGGGACGGTCAAGATCGATCATCATATCATTTCACGAGCCGACATTGATCGGGTAGTTTCTGCGAGCGCATAAATATTACCGAAGGTCATGCGCTTGGTCATCATCACACGCCCCAGTGCAAGCGCTTTCGCCTCGCAGCACGCGCGAGTACGAGGATCTTTGATCGCCTCGAAGTCGTCCACATGCGAAATACCAATAATCCGCCGGATCATTTTGGCGCCTGCAAAGCCGATGGCGTCCGACAATATGCTGCGCAGGCGGGAGGTGATAAGCGGTTCCGCCATGGAGGGTTGGGAGAACAGCGCAGAGGGGATGAGTTCACTATCATGCTCTTGTGCGAGACGGCGCATTTCCTCTTCGAATGCTGTCCAGATCTCCTTCAAAGTCGCAATCAGCCATTCCTGATAGGCCCGCCGGTCGTCGCCGGCTGTGGCGTGCCCAGGCTGGCTGAAATGGGCCAAGAGCAGGTTTCCCATCAGCGCGCCAACATCGAAGCCCATCGGGCCAAAACGTGCCCACTCCGGATCGATGATCCGCGTGTCGGTATCGCTGACCATGACCGAACCCGTGTGTAGATCTCCATGAAGCAGCGCCTCCGTCGAAGATCGCAGGAGAAGCTTCAGCTCGGTTGCAGCAAGCTTCAACTCATGGTCCGCGCGGATGGATGCGACGGTTGCGTCCAGCTCCGGCGAGGTCCAGCGGTTCAGCGGCGCTTCGGCATAGGGGCTCGTGAAGATCACGTCCTCGGTGGTGACACAAAGCACTTCGTTGCCATCGAACCGCGCCATCATCTCTCGTTTGGCCGGCGTGCTCAGGAAGAAGTCGGACGTGAAGAACAGCGAGCGGGCGAGAAAGGCCCCAAGGTGCCTGGCCACATGCGTATAAACGCGACCTGCGATAAGGCCCTTCCGCAGCACCACATGTGAATCGAGATGCTCCATGACTAGCAGTGCACGCGCGGCATCGAAATGCAGCACACGTGGGACGCGCCCTGAAACAAGCCGCTCATGGATCAATAGCGCCTCGTGCTCGAAACGGATGCGGGCGAGCGGGAACGGCCAGCTTGCGCCGATCACCCGTATGAAGGGCAGAGCCTGCTTCACCACGACAGAGCCCAACGGCCCCGTTGCAGCAAATACGAGGTTCATGTTGCCGTCGCTGATCTCGCGGACCTGCCAGTCTTGCGCCGCCCCACCGAGACGCGCAGCAATCAGCGGTATCGATTCCAAAAGCGAGGGAAGGCTTTGCGATGTCTGGATGCTGTAAGCGCCGGCTTCGTCCGCCTGACACTCGCTGGCGCAGGGCTTTGCGGCCTCAGATGATCCCATTGCGAAACGCCTCCCAGCGCTCAAAATCCTCGGGCCGGTCCAGATCCCAGAGGGTTGCAGGTTCCGTCCAGGACAGATTCCGCTGCCTGAGCCGCTGGCGTGTGATCTCCATCACCGCTGCGCCACCCCAGGGAACGTCAGCGAACACGTGCGGATCCGGACGGCGTAGTCCCACGAGGACATAGCCACCGTCTTCGGCGGGCAGGTATACGGCGTCCTTCCTCGCGAGTTCGCGGGCACAAACTCGCAGATGCTCCACTCCCAGGGGTGGGCAATCCACCCCGATCAAGAGGACCGGACCTTCCCCCGCTTCAGCGAGGAAGGCTCCATGCATGCGATCGCCCAGCGTCCCGCTTCTCTGCTCGCGAAGCATGATCGGATACTGGCACGCGAGGTCGGCGAAAGCCGGATGCGTGCAGTCGGGCGCGCACCAGAGATGAACAGGCCCGATTCCCGCATCCACTGCGGTGCGGATCGTTCTGGAGATCAGGTCGGCCTGCAGGCGCGCGGCCCCCTCGGGGCCAAGGCGCGGGATCAGCCTGGTCTTTGCAAAGCCCGCGACCGGTGCCTTCGCAAAAATGACCACGGTGGCGGAGGGATGTTGGTCAGGATCCATTGCGATATCGCCGTGCGAGCTGCCGTGGGTCCGCACCCGCCCAATAAGCGAGGCGCAGCTTCCACATGAGAAATATGGTCCGCATCACGCCATGGGTCTCCCAGCGCCGCCCCGAAGTCATAACCCGCGCGGAAAGACAGACCGGCTTGGCGAAGCGGTTCAGACGATGCGTCAGCGCGATGTCCTCCATCAGCGGGATGGTGGGATAGCCACCAGCTGCCTCGAAAACTTCCCTCCGCACGAAAATCGCTTGGTCTCCCGTGGCAATTCCCGTGATGCGAGACCGCAGGTTCATCATGGTCGCGACGATCCTGAGCATCCAATGACGGCCGGTGATGCGCACGTCGAACCGGCCCCAGAGCTTGGTGTCGTCGCGCAGGATCGCGGCGAGCAATGTGTCCGCCTCCTCAGGCAGGGCGGTGTCCGCATGCAGGAACAACAGCAGCGCCCCGCGTGAGGCGCGGGCGCCCGCATTCATTTGCACGGCGCGTCCGGGCGGCACCTCGATCACCCGCACGGCCTGTGCTCTCACCCTCTCCATGGTGGCATCCGTGCTTCCGCCGTCTACCACGATGACCTCCGCGCCCTGCGCACGACAGAGGGCGAGCCGGTTGAGGGTCTCGCCGATCCCGGCCGCCTCATTCAGCGCGGGAATGATGATCGACAGCCCGGCAAGGGCGTCGGCGCTCATACGCCCTTTTCCTTGCCGGCATCCAGCCGGATGAGGACGCCGCCGACAGCATCGGCGGGATCATGGGTTACCAGAAGGGTCGGCAGGCGCCGCTCCACCGCATGGGCGAAGACAAAGCCGCGGAACTCCGCCCGAAGCCCAGCGTCAAGTTTGCCAAACGGCTCGTCCAGCAGCAGCGCACGCGGTCCCGCCATCAGCGTGCGCAATAAGGCGACCCGCGCCTTCTGCCCGCCGGAGAGAGTCGCCGGATCGCGGTCGGCGAAACCGGCTAGCCCCGCGGATGCCAAGGCGTCGTCAACCGCAGCCCGGCGCGCGGCCCTGCATTTCAGGGCTACACGGGGCAGTGCGAACATGAGGTTGCCGCCGACCGAGAGATGGGGAAACAGGACGGCATCCTGGAACAGCACGCCCAGACGCCGCTGCTCCGCTGGCTTCTGATTTATGACCTCCGTGCCTATGGTCACCCGTCCCTGCCCCTGGAAAGCGGCGCGGTCCATGAAGCCCCCGACATAAGCGAGCAGCGTCGACTTGCCGGAGCCGCTCGGGCCCATGATCGTCGCGATACGCCCCGGCGCCACTGACAGGCTGAGATCCCGGATCAGCGGCTCGGATTGTCCGCGCAGGGAAATGGTCACACCGCTGAGGCAAAGAGCATCCGGCTCGATCGGCGGCGTCATCGCAGAAGCTCCCGTCGATGGCGGAACAGGAGAGACGGAACGGCAAGTGCGATCCCGTAGGCCAGTAGCGGCAGCATGGACTGCACGAGCGAGAGAAAGCCGATAACGCGCCGGTCTGCGCTGCCGGCGAGCGTCACCGCCTCCGTAGTCAAGGTGACGACCCGGCCGGCTCCGGCGAACAGAGTCGGAAGATATTGCCCCACGCTCACCGCGAAACCGACGGCCGCCGCCATGAGTATTGGCCGTAACAGGAGCGGCAGCTTCACGGCCAGGAAGACACGTCGCGGGTTCGCGCAGAGCGCGGCGGCGCTCGCCGCATAGCGCGGGTCAAGCGTGCGGAACGGATCGGCTAGGCTCAGGAAGACATAGGGCAGAACGAAGATCAGATGGACCCACACTACGGCCAAGAGCGTACCGTCCAGCCCGATGCGCACCAACAACACCTGGACACCAAACAGAAACGCGATCTGCGGCATGACGAGCGGCACATAGAGCAGCCACAGCGCCGTTGCACCCGGTCGCAGAGCCCGGCGCTGTTCGTTCTCGAGGCAGGCGAGCGTAAGGATCAAGGCGACGAGGACGGAGAGCGCGCCGATGGCAGTGGTCGTGCCCGCCGTGGCAAGCATGTGATCGCCCTGTCGCACCAGGGTGGAGATCTGCCATCCGGTGGGCAGGGCGTCGGGAAATCGCCAAACCCGTGCAAACGCCCATATCGCCATATCGAAAATCGATAAAAGCCCCAGCACTCCCGCCAGAACCGAGCCCGCGGCAGCGCTACCGGCCAGAATCCCGGACAGACGATCGGTGCCGCCGCGTTCGATCCAGCGCCGTGCCATGTACGAGACTGGTATCTCTGCTGCCCACCAGCCGAAGACGCAGGCGATCACGAGAAGAAGTTGCAGCGTCGCGGCCGCAGCGGCCGGGTAGTAATTGGCGAGGTCGTAATCGCTGAACCAGCGTGTCGCGAGTACGGCCAGCGA
Source organism: Amorphus sp. MBR-141 (assembly GCF_053628695.1). Taxonomy (NCBI): domain Bacteria; kingdom Pseudomonadati; phylum Pseudomonadota; class Alphaproteobacteria; order Hyphomicrobiales; family Amorphaceae; genus Amorphus; species Amorphus sp. MBR-141. The sequence continues at coordinate 70,174 of NZ_JBRJGW010000004.1, read as the reverse complement.
CGGCGGATTATCGGGGCCGAGGATCAGGCCGACATCGACCGCAGACAGCGAAAAGGCCAACACAGCAAAAATTGGCAAGCGGATCTGCGGGTAGATCTGTGGAAACACCACCTTAAGCCAGGCGACTGCCGGCCGCTGGCCGAGTGCGCGCGCCGCCGAGAGAGTACGCCCGACCGGAATCTGTGCGGAGGCGACGAGTATCATCAGGACCAGATAAGGTATCTCCTTAAGGAGGAGTCCGCCCACCAAAGCGAGCCCGAGAGGATCCTGCACTGTGATGAGGTTCACGGGTGGCCGTTCCAGCCCGGTGGCCCAAGGAGAAAAGAGGCGCACAAGCCAGCCGCTTGGCATTACCAGGAATGCAAAGCCGAGCGCCATTGCGCTATGTGGGCTGGCCAGCAGCGGCACGAGACTGCGGCGCAGGACCGCGAAGATCGGCCATTGCGCTGCCGTCGCGGAGAAGCCAACAGCGCATGCGAAGGACAGCACTGTTGCCGCAAGCCCGGTCGTCAGCGTGAGCCGCAACGCCGTCGAGAAACCAGGGGTGGCGAACAGGCTGTTCCAGCCATGGAACCCGAACGATGCACCACCGATGGCAGGGAAAAATCCGAAGGCCGGCAGAAGCGTGAACGCTGTGCCGAGCACAATTGGCGCTGCCAGCGCGAGCAGCGTAACAGCAGGCGCAAGGCGCAGCAGCACAGCCCCTCTCACTTCACGTAGCGCTTTTCCCACGCATCTACGATGCGAGTCATCCAGCTTGGGTGCGGTTCGAGCAGCGGCACACCGAGTTCGGCATTGGTCGGTAGGCCCGCAGCATCTAATGGACGCTCGAACAACTGGCGCTGATCGTGGGTGAGCTTGGCCAAGTCGAGAACTGTGAAATTGCCCATCGTTTTTGGGTCCTGAGCGCGCGCTTGCACTTCGGGGTCGAGCAGAAGGTTCGCGACTACCATGGCCCCTTCCTTGTGGGCGGCGTTATAGGGAATGGCGACGAAGCTGGTATTGCCGATCGTGCCATTGTCGAGGACGTAGACGCGCGCGCTGTCCGGCAGCCGCCCATTGCGGCTCGCCACCGCAGCCGCGGCCGGGTTGAATGATAGGGCGAGGTCAATTTCGTCGTCTCCCAGCAATTGCTCCTGAACAGGACCGGAAGCCGGAAAGTCTGTCCCGCCGCGCCACAAATGGGGCTTCAGGCGGTCATACCAGGCCCATAGCGGAGCCGTGACCTCTGGGAAGTTCGCATCGGTTGCCGGTTGCTGCAATACGCCGGGGTCGGGAGTTAATTCGTAGAGCGCCTGCTTGAGGAAGGTGGCGCCCAAAAAGTTGCGCACATTCGGATGCGTCAACCGACCCGGATGGGCCTTCGCCCACGGCTCCAAAGCCGCCATGGATTTTGGCAGGCTGTCCAGGCGCGTGCGAGTACTGTCATAGATGAACACGAACTGCGCCATGCGCCAGGGGGATTCAAACCCGTCTACCGGCACAGTGAAATCGATCAGGTTCGAACGCTTGGTTGTGGTATCGACATAGCGCCAGTTCGGTAGGTCGGTTGCGAACGGGCCGAACAGCAAGTCCTGCTTTCGCATCGCAAGGAAGTTCGGCCCGTTGATCCAAATCAGGTCGACCGTGCCCCCGCTGTCGCGGCCGGCGGTCTTTTCCGCGACCACTCGCGTGACGGCCTCCGACGTGTCCTTGAGCTTCACCTGCTCGACCTTGACGCCATAGCGTCTGAACGCCTCGGTGCCGATCCAAGTAATGAAGTCGTTGGTCTGCGCATCCCCGGCCCAGGCATTAAAATAAACTGTCTGACCGCGCGCCTTGGCTGTGATCTCGTCCCAATTGCGAGTCTCCGTAGCCTCAGCCCACCCGAGGGTGGAGAAAACCAGAACGAGGCCAATGGCGAGGCTCTTAAGCCGCTGCATGCGTTCCCCCAATGATCGAACTAGTCGACGATCCGTTCCGCCGCCTTCTCTCGCCCGCGGCAACGAGGATCGGGCCGAGAATCTCCTCATGAAATGCATCGCATCCGATGCAGAAGTTCGCGTATTCGTGTCCTTTCGGCGTCTTCGTGCGACTGCGGCTCAAGAACGTCTCCTCGCTCCAGCCATAGGCGAGGCCCATCTGCTCCGGATGACCCATGGAGATGGCTTTTAGGGCCGGCTCTTGGGCCAGAGAATCGAGGATATCGATCAGCTTGTCGTCCAGCAGGTTGCCAAGAGGCGCCTTGGTCTTGACGCAGCAAGGATAAAGATCGCCGCTCGGCTCGATTGAGACTTCAGAGCCCGAATGGCTATGCCGCAGGAAGTTAAGACCGCCCGACCAGCGGTTGCAGAAATTGTCTTCTAGCGTGGCAGTGGACAGGTCGTTCATCCATGCGCGCCCCCTCGGCCACAGCTTTCCGATCCAACTGCCTGGCGTTGCGCCGAAGAAGCTGAAGAGCGGACCGTCTTCCTCGTGCCATTTGCGGGTCTCGGAGGACAGCCCGGACGGCTTCAGCCCGGCTTCGCTGAACATCTTCGCCAGCCGTTCCATGAATGCCGATTGCCGTTCCGCACCTTCAAGGCCCACATGGAAGTCATCCACGCCGGCGACGGCGATCATGTAGATGCCGCGGGTGACAAGGTTCTCGACGATCGGACCGGTGAGAAGATCGCCAGTGGTCTGTACAACGATCTTCACCCCACCCTTGTCCCGATACCGCGACACGAGCGCATCAATGAGTGGATAGGTGACATTCTCGCGAATGCCGTCGATTAGCGCTTCGCCGCCGGAGAGGACGATACGTCCAGTTTTTTCCATCGGCGCGTCATCAGAACCTGCCGAGGCCCCCACGTCTCGATAGATCATTCGATCCGGCAGGTTAGCGACAATACGAGGAAAATTGGCGATAGCCTCGTCGATGACTGTCCTTAGACCATCTCGGACATAGGGGCGAAACCTGTTTTCATAGCAGTGACGGCACTTGCGATGACACGCCCAAGACATGGACCAATAGATTGATTCCATTCAGACCTCGTTTGCGGCGTGGGGATGGCTGCCCGTCCGGAACATACCGGCGATCAGGTGATCCAGCGAAATTCGGCCCTCATGAGTGTCACGTAGATTAGTCGCGCGATACCCACACCCGTTACACCGCTCGCGAAGCCGTGATTGTTTATCTCGAAGAACCGGCCCCAGGCCCAAATTGGCAAGCGACCCGTGCTTATTTCCTAAACGCACCTGTAACGCCGTGCGTCCTGGTCGGACCAACGGTGTGGGAACAAGCCAAAAGAGGATAAGCCGATGCCGTCGATCAAAAGTTCAAGCGCCCTGGCCATGATGCTGGTCGCCGGAGGTCTCGTTGCTGCCACGCCGGCGCTCATTGGCCCGGCTTCCGCAGCGTGTGCGCCGGCCTCTTCCAAATGCGGTGCCGGGAAGAAACTGGCGCCGTGTTCCGCGAAGTGTGGCGCCTCAGCCAAGTACGGCACTACCAGGAAGCCAACCCCATGCTCCGCAAAATGCGGCGCGGCAAAGTAAGCGCCAGCCGAACTCCGGCGCGCACGCCGCGAAAATGACCAGAGTTTCAGCCCCGGCGACACTCGGTGTGGCCAAGGTCGCTTCTGCGAGCCGCCGATGAGCACTGGCGATATCTCTCCCGCCTGGCTGACGCAGCAGCTCACCACCCAGTTCTGATCCCCGCTATCGTTCTTCCAGGTGCCCTATGACCGACCTCGTCACGTTGTTCCCCCGCCAGTCGGTTCCGTCCTTAGCGATCCCGCTCGCGGGTGGCGGGACGTTCGATCTTCGTGCGGAATCGCCGGAAAATTTCACGCTAGTGGTATTCTACCGCGGCCTGCATTGCCCGATTTGCCGCACGCAGTTGAAAGACCTTGAAGCCAAACTCGATGAGTTCGCGGCACGCGGTGTCGGCGTTGTTGCACTCTCGTCCGATACCGAAGAGCGCGCGGTTGATGCCAAGTCCAGTTGGGAACTGCCCCGGCTGCGGATCGGCTATGGGCTCGGCCTGGAAATGGCGCGTGGATGGGGCTTGTTCGTCTCGGAAGGACGGGGAAAGACATCTCTGGGAATTGAAGAGCCCGCCCGGTTTTCCGAGCCCGCGCTCTATCTCGTGCGCGCCGATGGCACGCTTTACTTCGGCAGCATCCAGACGATGCCCTTCGCGCGCCCGCATTTCGCGGACATTCTGGGTGCGATCGAGTTCGTGCTGAAGATCGACTATCCGGCGCGTGGAGAAGTCATCGACCTCTGAGCTCCTCGTTACGGTGATATCCGCGGACCAACCCTTGCGCAGCGGACGTAAAAGTCTGCCGCGGTTGTTCTCACCCACTGCCGCTGATTGAGCGCACCCACTGGAGGGAAAGATGAAGCCCGCCTCTATATCCCGGCGGCTGCTCCCGCGGCTCGCCATCGCCACCGTTATCGCCGCCGCGCTCATCCTCTTCTTTCTTGCCGGAGGCCCCCAACTTCTAAACTGGCAGGTGCTGTCCCAGTACCGAGCCGCCTGGCAGGTGTGGCTCGACGCCAATCCCGTGCTCGCGGCTCTCACATTCTTCGTCATTTACACCGCCACCACAGCGCTCTCGATCCCCGGAGCGACAGCGCTGACCCTGGTGGGCGGAAGCCTGTTCGGACTTGTCGCCGGCACCGTGCTTGTCTCCTTCGCCAGCGTTGCCGGTGCGACGCTGGCCATGCTCGCGGCCCGCTACCTGTTTCGCGGCATGGTTGAGGCGCGCTTCGCGTCACTGATGGGCAAGCTCAATGAAGGCATCCAACGCGACGGCGCGCGCTATCTGTTCGGTCTTCGGCTTGTGCCTGTTGTCCCCTTCTTCGCTGTCAACGCTGCGATGGGGCTGACCCAGATGCCGGCGTGCACCTTCGCCTGGGTGAGTCAGATCGGCATGCTGCCGGCCACGGTCCTTTATGTGAATGCCGGCAGCCAGTTGGCCTCGCTGCAGAGCGCGCGCGACCTGCTGAGCTGGCCGCTGATCCTTGCCTTCGCGGCGCTCGCGTTGCTGCCCTTCGCCGTGAAATGGGTCCAGAACTGGTGGGAGATGCGGGCACGGCTGCGCCGCTGGCCACGCCCTCCGACCGCCGACTACAATCTCGTGGTGATCGGTGCCGGCTCGGCGGGCCTCGTGACAGCCTATATCGCGGCCGCGGCGAAGGCGCGTGTTGCCCTCATCGAGCAGGGCGACATGGGTGGAGACTGTCTCAACACGGGCTGCGTACCGTCCAAGGCGCTGATCCGCTCGGCCAAGCTGATAAAGGAAGCCAGCCTCGCCGAGCACTATGGCCTCACGGGATCGCTGGAGCCGGACTTTCCCGCGCTCATGGCGCGCATCCGGCGCGTCATCGCCCGCGTTGCGCCCCATGATTCCGAGGAGCGTTACCGCGGCCTCGGGGTGGAGGTCATTCGGGGCACCGCGCGCGTTACGGGTCCCTGGACTGTCACGGTCGGGTCGCACACGCTGACAACGCGGCGGATCGTCATCGCCACCGGCGCCGAGCCCGCACTTCCGCCCATTCCCGGTCTCGACAACGTGGCACCGCTGACCTCCGATACGCTATGGTCGCTGGAGCAGCAGCCTTCCACTCTGCTCGTGGTCGGTGGCGGTGCCATCGGCTGCGAACTCGCCCAGAGCTTCGCCCGGTTGGGCAGCCGGGTCATCCTGATCGAAGCGGCTCCACGCCTGCTGGTGCGCGAGGACGAGGAGGTCGGGCGGACGATGCATCAGATCCTCGCCGAGGACGGGGTCGAACTCCATCTCGGCGTGGGTATCGTCCGTTTCGCAACGGGCGAGGGAGGGCGCGTCGTGCATCTGGACGATGGCCGGATCCTGGCGTTCGATCAGGTTCTTGTCGCGACCGGGCGACGGCCACGCGTGAGCGGCTTTGGCCTCGAAGAGCTCGGGCTCCTGCACGAGGGGCGCCTCGTGGTGGACAAGGGGCTGCGCACGCGACTGCCCAGCATCTTCGCGGCGGGCGACGTCATCGGCCAACTGCAATTCACCCACGCCGCCGGTCACTATGCCTGGTTCGCGGCTGTCAACGCCCTGTTCGGCAACGTCAAGGCGTGGAAAGTCGATGTGAGCGTCTTCCCTATCGTTATCTACACCGATCCGGAGATCGCCCGGGTCGGTCTGACGGAGGACGAAGCACACCGCGCCGGCATCGCCTGCGAGATTACACGCTTTGATCTTGCCGAGCTCGACCGCGCCATTGCCGACGAGGCGAATACCGGCTTCATCAAGGTTCTGACCACCCCAGGCAAGGACCGCATCCTTGGCGCCACCATCGTCGGTGCGCGCGCCGGCGACATGCTCGCGGAATTCACCTTCGCGATGAAGAACCACCTGGCGCTCGGTGCGATCCTGCGCACCATTCACCCTTATCCGGGATGGATGGAGGCAAACAAGGCGGTCGCCGGAGAGTGGAGGCGGAGCCACGCGCCTGCGTGGGCGCTGTCGCTCTCCGAGCGCTGGCTACGCTGGCAGCGTGGCGCCTAGGAGACGATCGCTGATGCTGGACCATCGCCTTCTTCCCCTTCAGCGCCGGATACTGGCAAATCCTGCGCGTGTGCTGTCGGCCCGGGGCGTCCAGGCCGATAGCCTCAGTCTCAGCGGCTTTGCACTTGGGCTTATGGGGTGCGCCCTGGTGGCCGGTGGGTTCTATCTTCCTGCCCTGGGCTTCATTCTCCTGAACCGGCTGTTCGACGGGCTCGACGGAGCCGTGGCGCGTCAGAGCGTACCCACCGACCGGGGCGCCTTTCTCGACATCGCGCTCGACTTCTTCTTCTATGCCGCGGTGCCGTTCAGCTTCGCGCTAGCCGATCCCACCCGCAATGCGCTGGCCGCAGCGGCCCTGCTTCTGGCCTTCGTCGGCACCGGCAGCAGCTTCCTCGCCTTCGCGGTGATTGCCGCCAAGCGCGGGCTCGCTGCGAGCGCCTTCCCGCAGAAGGGCATCTACTATCTCGGCGGCCTCACTGAAGGCGCGGAAACCATTCTGATCTTCGCCGCCATGTGCGTCTGGCCGGACTATTTTGCCGTTCTCGCCTGGATTTTCGCCGCCCTAGCCCTCGTCACCACCGCCACGCGGTGGCTCTGGGGCTGGCGGATTTTCGGAGAGGTGCAGCAATGAAGCCGGCGTTGAAGCTACTGGGCCTTTCCGGCATGCTCGCCGCCCTGGCACAAGGAGCGGCAGCGCAGGACCGCGTCGAGGTCGGCCGTTTTTCCAATGGGACGGTCGCCGGATGGGAAAGCCGGTCCTTTAAGGGAGAAACCGCCTATACCGTCATCACCGACCCGGACATCAAGGCACCCGCCCTGCGGGCAGTCGCCGACGCTTCGGCGTCCGGGCGCTTCCGAAAGATCAAGGTCGATCTGAACCGCACGCCCTTCCTCAACTGGTCCTGGAAGGTGAGCAATAGTTTTCCCGACATCGACGAGCGGACCAAGGCCGGGGACGATTTCGCCGCCCGCCTTTACGTGGTCGTTGAGCGCGGCATCATGGGCATGGGATCGCTGTCGCTCAATTATGTCTGGGCGAACCGCCAGGCGACCGGCAGCCTGTGGCCGAGCCCCTATTCAGGGCAGGTGCAGCTTCTCGCGCTCGATTCTGGCGCGAAGGACCTGGGCCAATGGGTGCATCACAAGCGTGATCTGCGGGCTGATCTGAGACAGGCGTTCGGGGAGGACATTCCCGCCATCGATGCGGTTGCCCTCATGACTGACACGGACAATCACGGTGGCCGCGCCGAGGCTCTCTACGGTGACATCTGGTTCAGTGAGGACTGAATGACACCCGCCGGAACAGAGACGGTAACGGACGCCGCGTCTGGCAGGCACCTGCTCCTGCTGGGCGGGGGACATGCCCATCTGGAAGTGCTGCGGAGCTTCGCGCGCGATCCTCTGCCGGACGTGCGGCTGAGCCTGATCAGCAAAAGTGCCCATGCGGTCTATTCCGGTATGTTGCCCGGCTTCGTGGCGGGACATTACTCCGCGCAAGATATCTGTATCGAACTCGCACCGTTGTGCCGCGCGGCGAAGTGCACGCTCCACGTTGCGGAGATCACCGGTTTCGACGCCAAACGCCGGAGCGTCACCTTGCGCGACGGTCGCACCCTTGCGGCCAATGGCATTTCTATCAATGTCGGCGCAGTGACGCAGCGGACGTCGGCAGCCGCCTGCGGACCCGCACTGAATGCCAAGCCCATCGATGACTTCCTGCAAGGCTGGCCTTGTCTACTCGATGAGCTGATGGCGGATGATGGTATCCAGGTCATCGTCGTGGGAGCGGGCGCGGCTGGTGTGGAGCTTGCCCTCTCCATCCAACACCGGCTGATGCACCTTGCCTCGGTCGACGCGTGCGAAAGCCGAGTCCTGCTGATCGACGAAGGGGGCCTTCTGCCAGGTTTCCCCGCCAGGGTGCGACAGCGGCTCGCCGTTCTGTTGGGCCGGCATGGCATTACCACCGCCGGCCGGTTCAATGAGGAGACCGGCGGACACCGCTATGCGTTGGTGCAGGCGACGGGCGTCCGCCCGGCGCGCTGGCTCATGCATTCCGGTCTTGCGCTCGACGCCGCAGGATTCGTGGCGGTCGATGCGGATCTGCAATCGACCTCCCATGTGGGCATCTTCTGTGCCGGCGATGCGGCCGGCTCCATCACGGGCGCCCTACCGAAGGCGGGAGTGATCGCCGTCCGACAAGGCCCGGTCCTGGCGGAAAATCTGCGTCGATACGCGACTGGCCGCGTCCTCCGTCCGTTCGCCCCCCCGAGACGCTGGCTCAGCCTCATCTCCGCCGGCAGCCGTTATGCCGTCGCCTCGCGCGGCGGCTGGTCGATGGAGGGGCGGCTGGTCTGGCTTTGGAAAGATTGGATCGATAGGCGCTTCGTCCGCAGGTTCAGCGTCAGCCTATGGGACCGGGCAACGCGTGTGATTTCAATCGAGGAGAAGCCCAAATGACTCTCGCACCGCTTAAGGACATCAAGGTCTGCGTGTTCGATACCTATGGCACTCTGTTCGATTTCTCCTCGGCTGCACGCGCATGCGCCGATGAGCTCGGGGAAAAGACAGCGCCGCTGACCGCCCTCTGGCGTGACAAGCAGGTGCAGTACACGAGGCTCCTCGCCGCGCAAGGGCGGCATGCGGACTTCCATCAGGTGACAGGAAATGCGCTCGACTCGACGGGCGCGGACGCGTGGCGGGCTATATGGTCGGCGAGATGGATTGGACATCTCCCACCGGCACAGCTGTACTAAGATATTATGTAATAATTATTCAATTATCTAATGGCTGAAATGGATCATGATATTATTTAACCAATAATGTCTTTTAAAAGAAGTTATTAAAATTATATTACGCGCTATTTTTGTTATATTTATCTTAATAAAGACTAATGACGGAGATTATGTCGATGTCGTACGATAATATCGAAATAGAGATTCGCCATCTTCGATATTTCATCGCAGCAGCCGAGCATGGAAGCTTTCGGAAGGCTGCAACGGCACTTGGTGTGCAAGAGTCCTCTGTGAGTCGGCGGATCCGGGACATGGAGGATCAAGTCGGCGCGTCCCTGTTCTTGCGACACCCTGGAGGGATCAACCTGACCATAGCAGGACAACGCTTCCTCCATCGGGTCCGCCATGCGTTGGACCACATTCGCGACGGAGCAGCGGAGGTGGCAGCCATTGGTCGTGCGGAGGACGGATACATCAAGGTGGGGCTATTTTCGTCACTTTCATCTGGTTTTCTGTCGAACTTATTTCGAATATATGATGCAAGATATAGCTCTGTTCATATAGATTTCATCGACGGCGAAGCACACGATCACATCAATTCCATTCGCCAATTTCAGCTTGATATCGCTTTTGTCATTGGACTGGCCGATTGGCCGGGATGCGATACGACTTATCTTTGGTCGGAACAGGTCCTTGTGGCATTGCCCGAAGGCCATCCGCTTTCCGCCGAAGACGCGTTGACGTGGCGAGATCTCAGTTCTGAGAAAATTCTTATCCGAGACACTGCGGCTGGGATGAGAATCCAAGACTATGTCATTCGCAAAATCCGGGAAGTCGAATGCGAGCCGCGTGTCGAGGCTCAGCGGGTTGGGCGATATAAGCTTCTCAATCTCGTCGCGTCCGGCCGCGGAATAACGTTGGTCATAGAATCCGAAAATTTGGTCAAGGTCCCCGGCGTGACCTATCGGTCTCTGCGCGGCGAGGTGCTCCAGTTCTATGCCGCCTGGTCGCCGAAAAACGACAATCCCGCGTTTCGGACATTGCTCAGCCTTGCTCGAGCGATGGCTCGCTCCTCGGGAGCGAGCCATGCAATATCCCACGCGCACGATTCAGATGGGCCGAACGCCGGGCCTTCGCGAAACCGCGATCTGTCGCCATGAAACGCTCGAGCATCGGGACAATCAGACGAGATGGGTCGGCCGGCAACTGATTGTTCTCGCGGCCGAGGATTTCAGCATAGGCGACAAGGTCGCGATGCAGGCTGGCGGGCAGCTCCAGCGATATCTTCACCGGCTTGTCGTCGGGGATTTGGCCGAGCTTCAACTTCGTCATATCAGCCTCCGTAGGGTTCAAGAACGAGGTCGCGCGCAACGATGACCCGCACCGGGAATCCCGGCCGGATGGTCAGTGTCGGCGCAATGTTGAGCTGGCGCTGGACGATCTGCCGGCCGGTCTGGCTGATGCTGTCGGACGCCCCTTCGCGCAGGGCGCTGACGAGATCACTGTCGCTGCCGGATGTCCCTGCGCTCGCCCCGACGCTCAGGATGGTGGAGAGGACCGCCGCCTTGAATAGCTCGCCCCAATGGTAATCCACGCCGTCCTCCAGCCCGGCATTGCCCTCGGCGTCGGCACCGGGCTGGCGTTCCAGCACGATGGAGCGGCCATTGGGGAAGATCAGCCGGTTCCAGACCAGGAGAACCCGACGCTGGCCGAAGCCGACGCCGTTGTCGTACTGGCCGATGATGCGGGTGCCCTGGGGGATCAGGAGGATCCGGCCGGTCGGGCTGTCATGGATGTTCTCGGTCACCTGGGCGGTGATCTGACCCGGCAGGTCCGAACGGATGCCGGTGATCAGCGCCGCTGGAATGACGGCGCCCGCCTGCAGGATGTTGGCCGAGGCCGGAGCCGCGACGCGGTCGGGGGACACGGTGCGCCGGTCCACGGCCTGGTTGAGGAAGGCCACCTGCCGCTCCTGGGCCGTCGGTATCGCCGCCGACGGAACGAGGCCAAGGGACGTCAGATCCGGGACAGGAGTCGCCGTCGTTGCCGACGCCGCGCTCACCTGTTGCGCCACGACAGGACTAGCTGGCCGCGTGTTGGTCTGGGCGAACAGCCGTCCGGTCCGCGCCGCCTCGCTCTCTTGAAGCTGGCGCTGCTCCTCGGGGCTGAGAGCGGGATTGGGCATGCCTCCCATCGCCGGGATCGGTGGCTGCGCTGCCGTCTGTGCATTGAGGATGGGCCGGCCGAGGTCGCCTGGGAGCGGCGGCCCCAGTTTGGGGATGCCGGTGTAGTCCTTCGGCAAGCCAGCGAGTCCGTCCGGCGTCGCCTTGACATCGGTGGCGTAGAGTTCCTGTCCTGGCCCGTGGTCCTTGCGCGCCAGAAGGGCGTAGATCAGGGCTCCGCCGATCCCGAGCCCGGCAACCAGCCCCAGTCCGGCCAGCACCTTGCGCGACAGGCGGGTCACCCGTGGCGGCTCCGGCCGCAGCCGCATGGCCGCAACAGCTTCCCCTGTCATTGGCCGGGCGTCGGCATCGCCTGTCGGTCCCGGCCCTTTCTCCTTCCCGGGTTCGATGCCGCTCATAGAACCGGCCTCCCGTCGGTGCGGGAAATGCGCACGCGCTTCTGGTCCTTGTCGGCGCCGAAGCGCAGCTCGGCCGCGGCGAACAGCCGGTCGACGATCATGTAATTGTCGCGCACGCGATAGTTCACGAGTTCGGAGGTGTCGCCCTGGGGACCGACCACGAACAGCGGCGGCATCTCGCCCTGGGCGATGCCCCTGGGAAACTCGATGAATACCTGCTGGCCATCGTCGAACGCCCGCAACGGCCGCCAGGGCGCCCGGTCACCGGTGATTTCATAGCGGAAGTTCACTTTGGTGAGGTCGATGCCGGTGGCAACGGGCTGCACGACTGCCGCCTCAGCATTCTGGCGTCGCAGCGCGATGAGCTGATCCTGAGGGTATTGCCAGGAGACCGAGGCCATGTAGGTCTTCTCGGTGGAGCGCAGCTCCATGTGATAGGTGCGCAGATTGGTGTTGATGACGAGGTTCGTGGTGAGGTCCGGCCGCGTGGGCTTCACCAGGATGTGGACCTGCTTCCCGCCCGCTGCCCCGCTCTCCGTATCGCCGATGATCCAGCGCACCGTGTCGCCGGCGGCCACGGGCCCCGCCCCCACCAGTTGCTCGCCGGGCTGTAGGGCAATGTCGGTGACCTGCCCGGGCGCGGCATAGACCTGATAGAGGGCGCCCTCCACGAAGGGATAGACCTGCATGGAATTGATGAAGCCGTTGCGGACGGGTTGCACGCGCGCGGCGGCATTGGCCTGGTTCACGCGAGCTGCAGGGTCGGTCGCTTCCGGTTCTGCCTTGCCGTCCTTCCCCACAGGCTTCAGTTGGCCCGGCAGGGGCAAGGGCTTCGGCAGCTCGACGATGCGCACCGGCCCCGGCGGCTCGGCCTTGAAGACGGCGGGCGGCGCATCGTCATATTCGATCTCCGGCGGCTTCTCGAAGGTGGCACAGCCGGCGAGCGCGGAAGTGCAAATGAGGAGAAGCGGCAAGCCGGACTTACGGAAAGCCGGAAAGGAGAGGACACGGCGCGCCGGCCTCCCGGATATGCGGATGGTCGTCGTCATTGTGCGAGCTCCTTCGACCAGTTGATGGCGTTGACGTAGATCCCGAGCGGATTGGCGCGGAGGCGCTCGGCGTCCCGCGGCGCCTGCACCACGACGGTGAGGATGGCGCTCCAGCGGGCGGTGTCGGCGAGGCTGCCGTCCTGGTAGCGGCGCTCGGTCCAGGCAATGCGGAAGGAGTCCGGCGAGGCGCGGATGACGCTCGAGACCTCCACCGCCACCTGTTGCTTGCCGACCCGGGCGAAGGGATCGTTGGCGCGGGCATAGTCATTGAGCGCGATGGCGCCGGCCTGCGTCGTATAGGCATAGGCCCTAAGCCAGTTCTGCCGGACGATGACAGGATCGGCGGAGATGCTGCGCACCTCGTCGATGAAGCGGGCGAGGTGGAAGGCGATCTGGGGATCGGAGGGACGATAGTCCGCCGCGGCCGGGGCTACGGCCTGTGCCTGACCGAGCTTGTCCACCTGAACCACCCACGGGACCACCGAGCCGCTGAGGGCCTGCCACGCGAGGGCCCCGGAGAGGCCAGCCGAGAGGGCGAGGCAGCCGAAGGCCATCAGACGCCAGTTCTTCGCTTGGACGCGGGCGGAGCCGATGCGATCGTCCCAGACCTGGGCCGCGCGCTGGTAGGGCGTCTCGGGCTCGGGAGAGCGGCCGTAATGGACCGAGGGTCGCTTGAAGGGCGTCATGATCGATCGCTTTCGGAGAGGGAGATGGAGGAGCCACCGCCATGGCTGTCGCCGGACCGCACCGCATGGGTCACGGTCTGAATGCCGTGGGCGACCTGCTGGGAGCGCCGCATGCGTTGGGCCCAATCAGGGACATCACCGGAAGAAGCCGGCGCGCTCGACGCGGTAGCAGCGGCTCCGGAGGCGGGCGACGCGGCGGCTGAACCGCGCAAAGGAGAGGTTGCCGCCGCTGCCCCAGCGCGTGCGACTCCGCCCAGACCTCCTGCGACGCCGGACACCCCGGATTGACCGGCAGCTCCCGCGCTGTACGCGGATGCGGCTCCTCCGGCGAGGCTCACGCCAGCACGAGCCGCAGCGGCTGTTCCGGCGAGCGCAGCACCTGCCCCTCGCACCGCGAGGCCAGCCGCGCCGGCTCCCGCGAGCGCAGCACCTCCCCCAGCAAGGCCGGTCCCCACGGCAGCGCCAGCGCCCAGCTGTGGCGCGCCGGTGATCAGTCCGGTGGCGATGCCGGGTCCGAAGATGCCCAGACCGAGGAGCGCCAGTGCTGCCAGCACGGCGGACAGGGCCTGGCTGATGGTCGGCTGGGCATCGCCATAGGAGGTTGTGAACTCAGAGAACAGCCCGGAGCCGATGCCGACGATGACCGCCAGCACCATCACCTTCACGCCGGACGCCACAATGTTGCCGAGCACCTTCTCGGCAAGAAAGGCGGTCTTGCCGAAGAAGGCGAAGGGGATGAGCACAAAGCCGGCGAGCGTCGTCAGCTTGAACTCGATGAGGGTGACGAAGAGCTGCACCGCCAGGATGAAGAAGGCGATCAGGATTAGGAGCCATGAGACCAGCAGCACGGCGATCTGCACGGCATTGACGAAGATCGCCACCGGCCCGGTGAGCTGGCTTGCGGCATCCAGCAGCGGCTGGCCGGCGGCGAGCCCGACTTCCGCGAGGCGCCCCGGGCGCAGGAACTCCGCCGTGCCGATGGCGGACCCGCCGGCCTTGAGGCCGAGCCCGGCGAAGCTCTCGAAAACGATCTTCGCAAGGCCGTTGAAGTTGCCGATGATCCAGGCGAAGAAGCCGATGGCGAGCGTCTTCCTCACCAGCCGGCGCATCACGTCCTCGTCGGCGCCCCAGGCCCAGAACAGACCGGCAAGGGTGATGTCGAGGGCGATCAGCATGGAGGAGAGGCCCGTCACCTCGCCCTTGATCAGGCCGAAGCCGGAATCGATGTAAGTGGTGAAGGTGTTGAGGAAGGTGTCGATGACGCCCACGTCGTTCATGGCGTCCCTCCCTCGGCCGGCTTGCCGAAGAAGCGGCGACGGCTCTCTTCCCAGATCGCGGCGCAGCGCGCGTCGATGGGGTCAGCGATCTCAATCTGGGCACAGCCCTTGAGATCCGCCGACGAGACAGGTGCCACCTTCTCCCTCACGACGACGTTTGGCTCCGCTCGCCGGCCGGCTGCGGTGGCCAGCGCCGCCAGCACGGCGCCGACCACGGCCGCGACCATGAGAGTTCTGAGCGCGGTGCCCTGATCCATGATGGCTCCTCAGTTGCCACGGAACATGGTGACGGCAGACGGCTGGTAGCTCGACCGGTTGGAGAAGCGGCGGTAGCGCTCCTGCCCCTCCGACACCGCGGTCGCCTGCTCGGCTTCGGACAGGGCCTGCGCCCTTCCGCTGGCGGCGACCACGGCAGTGAGATCGGACAACTGCTGGGCCTGGAGCGCCTGGAGCTGGTTGCCAGCCTGCATGGCCTGCAGCGCACCGGTCGCCGCCTGACTCTGGTCCAGCAACGTCGCGTTCTGCTGGCGGTTGGTGTCGAGATTGCCGACGACTCCGGCCTGCACCCGCATGGCGTCCTGAAGGCCCGCGACTGTGGTCTGCCAGAGGGTCTTGGCCTGGGCGACCAGGGCGGCATCCGTGGCACTCAGGGAGACCGAGCCGTACTGACCCTGAAATGCCCGGTCGATGGCGGTGACGTCATAGGTGATCTTCTGCGCTTCCCCGAGCAACTGCTGGGTCCGCTGGGCCGGCTGCTGGAGCGCACTCAAGGAGGAGTACGGCAGGCTCGCGAGGTTGCGGGCCTGGTTGATCAGCATCTGCGCTTCGTTCTGCAGCGAAGTGATCTGGTTGGTGACCTGCTGCAGCGCCCGTGCCGCCTGGAGGAGGTTCTGAGTATAGTTTGAGGGGTCAAAGACCACGGCCTGTGCTGCGGCGGGCGCGAGCGGGCACATGAGGAGCGGCGCGGCGACGAACGCCGCCCGCAGCATCGAGCGGATCATGAGCGTGTCTCCAGAAGGTCGAGGGTGGGGATGAGGTCGGCGGCCCAGCCGAGGCCGCGATGCCGCTGCCAGGCGGCGAGGAAACCATCGCGCCCATGCTCGGCGAGGATCTGCGAGAGCGCAGCCTGATCGGTCTTGGACCCGGCGGCGCACAAGGCGAGAGCCACCTGCGAGAGCCCGAGCTCGAACAGGCGGTTGCCGCGTCGGGACTGGCAGTAATAGTCCCGCTTGGGCGTTGCCCGCGCGAGGATCTCGATCTGCCGGTCGTTGAGGCCGAAGCGTCGGTAGATGGCCGTGATCTGGGGCTCGACAGCCCGCTCGTTGGGGAGCAGCAGCCGGGTCTGACAGCTTTCGATAATGGCGGGGGCGATGGCCGAGCCATCGATGTCCGAGAGGGACTGGGTGGCGAACACCACGCTGGCGTTCTTCTTGCGCAGGGTCTTCAGCCATTCCCGCAGCTGGCCGGCGAAGCCCGGATCATCGAGGGCGAGCCATCCCTCATCGATGATCAGGAGGGTGGGCGATCCGTCGAGCCGATCCTCGATGCGGTGGAACAGATAGGACAGTACGGCCGGCGCTACGCTCGTGCCGATCAGTCCTTCGGTCTCAAAGGCCTGGACGGACGCCTGCCCCAGGTGCTCGGCCTCGGCGTCGAGCAGCCGGCCATGGGCGCCACCGATGCAATACGGGCGCAGGGCCTGCTTCAGCGCATTGGATTGGAGCAGGACGGCAAGGCCGGTGAGGGTGCGCTCTTCGACGGGCGCGGAGGCGAGCGAGGAAAGCGCCGACCAGATGTGCTCCTTCACCTCCGGGGTGACGGAGACGTCTTCCCGGGTGAGGATCGCCACGATCCAGTCCGCCGCCCATGTGCGTTCAGGCAGTTCATCCACGCGGGCGAGCGGCTGGAGCGCGATGCTGTCCTCGGCGAGGCTTCCGCCCAGATCATGCCAGTCGCCACCCATGGCGAGGGCCGCGGCTCGGATGCTGCCGCCGAAATCGAAGGCGAACACCTGGGATCCGGCATAGCGCCGGAACTGCAGGGCCATGAGCGCCAGCAGCACCGACTTGCCGGCGCCGGTCGGGCCCACCACCAGAGTGTGCCCTACATCTCCCACATGGAGCGAGAAGCGGAATGGGGTCGACCCCTCCATCTTACCGTAGAACAATGGTGGCGCCGCAAAATGCGCGTCCTGCTGGTCGCCCGCCCAGACCGCCGAGAGCGGGATCATGTGCGCGAGATTGAGGGTGGAGATGGGCGGCTGGCGGACATTGGCATAGACGTGCCCGGGCAAGCTGCCGAGCCAGGCGTCCACGGCATTGATGGTCTCGACCATGGCGGTGAAGTCGCGCCCCTGGATCACCTTCTCCACCAGCCGGAGCTTCTCGTCGGCGATGCGGGGATCGGCGTCCCAGACCGTCACCGTCGCCGTGACATAGGCGATGCCGGCATGGTCGGCGCCGAGCTCCTGCAGAGCGAGGTCGGCGTCCTCCGCCTTGTTGGCGGCATCCGAATCCACCAGCACCGAAGCTTCGTTGGTCATCACCTCCTTCAGGATGGCGGCGATGGACTTGCGCTTGGCGAACCACTGCCGGCGGATCTTCGTGAGAAGCCGGGTCGCATCGGTCTTGTCGAGGAGGATGGCCCGGGTCGACCAGCGATAGGGAAAGGCGAGCCGGTTGAGATCGTCGAGGATCCCGGGCGTCGTCGCCGTCGGGAAGCCCACGATGGTGAGGATGCGCAGGTGCTTGGTCCCGAGCATGGGCTCGAGCCCGCCGGTGAGCGGCTGGTCGGCTAGCAGCGCGTCGAGATACATGGGCGTCTCGGGAACGCGGACCCGCTGGCGCCGTGTCGAGACACAGCCGTGCAGATAGGTCAGCGTGTCGGCGTCATCCAGCCAGCGGCACTCGGGCATGAAGGCTTCGACGAGCCGCAGAATGCGATCCGTGCGATCAATGAACCCGCCCAGAGCTTCACGGGGATCGAGCCCTTTCCGCTCGCTGCCCTCATAGAGCCAGCTCTCGGCCCGCGCGGCATCCTCCACCGGCGGGAGCCAGGTGAAGGTCAGGAAATAGCTGGATTCGAAGTGGCTGCCGGTTTCCGCGAAGTCGGCCTTGCGTTCGGCCTCGACCAGCGCGGAGGCGGGATCGGGGAAGACGCTCGTGGGATAGGCGCCCGCCGCATGCCGCTGGGCCTCCACAAAAAGTGCCCAGCCGGAGCCGAGGCGGCGAAAGGCGCTGTTGAGGCGACCCGCCACCGCCACCAGCTCGGCCGGCACCGCGGAATCAAGGTCCGGCCCGCGGAAGCGAGCCGTCCGCTGGAAGCTGCCGTCCTTGTTGAGGACGACGCCAGAGCCGACCAGTGCCGCCCACGGCAGGAAATCCGCCAATCGGCTGGCGTGACGCCGGTACTCCGCGAGGTTCATCATGGTGCGCGCCCCTCAGACCGACAGATGGGAGGGGATGCGCAGATGGCGGCGCACCACGTCCACGAAGAGCGGATCGCGCTTGGCGGCCCAGACGGCGGCGAGATGGCCGACGGCCCAAAGGGCGAGGCCGACGAGCCAGAGCCTCAGCCCCAGCCCGACGGCGCCGGCGAGGGTGCCGTTGAAGATCGCGATCGCCCGCGGCGCGCCGCCGAGCAGGATCGGCTCGCTCAGGGCCCGGTGGACCGGGACGGAGAAGCCTGGCACCCCGCCGAGATCGCCCGGCATCAGACCAGGGCTCCGCCGCTGAAGGAGAAGAAGGACAGGAAGAAGCTCGATGCGGCGAAGGCGATGGAGAGGCCGAATACGATCTGGATCAGCCGGCGAAACCCGCCGGAGGTGTCGCCGAAGGCGAGTGCGAGGCCGGTGGAGATGATGACGATCACCGCGATGATCTTGGCGACCGGCCCCTGGATCGAATCCAGGATCGACTGCAGCGGTGTCTCCCATGGCATGGAGGAGCCGGAGGCGTGGGCCGCGGAGACAACACACACGCAGGCGGTGGCGCCGGCCACGGCCTTCAGCAGCCGGCGGTAGAACGGAGGGAGTGTGAAAGTCACGGGGAGGTTCCTTCTTCGGAGGGAGCGGTGATGGGGAGGACGCGGTAGTCGCCGTCGGGCCCGAGACCTTCGACGTGCGAGAGCTCGGAGAGGCGGCGCGCGGAGCCCCGGCCCGACAGCACGGCGATGAGGTCAATGGTGTCGGCGATCAGGGCGCGCGGGACCGTGACGACGGCTTCCTGGATGAGTTGATCGAGACGCCGCAGGGCCCCGATGGCGCTGCCCGCGTGAATGGTGCCGATGCCCCCGGGGTGCCCTGTGCCCCAGGCCTTCAGGAGGTCCAGGGCCTCGGCGCCGCGCACTTCGCCGATTGGGATGCGATCCGGCCGCAGGCGGAGCGACGAGCGGACGAGGTCGGAGAGCGAGGCAACGCCGTCCTTGGTGCGCATGGCCACAAGGTTGGGGGCGGCGCACTGGAGCTCCCGCGTGTCCTCGATGAGGACGACGCGATCGGAGGTCTTTGCCACCTCGGCGAGGAGAGCGTTGGTCAGCGTGGTCTTGCCGGTGGAGGTGCCGCCGGCCACCAGGATGTTGGCGCGGGAGGCAACACCCTGGCGAAGAGCTTCCGCATGAAGCTCCGACATGATACCGGCGACCACGTAGTCGTCGAGCGTGAAGACGGCGACGGCCGGTTTGCGGATCGCGAAGGTCGGGGAGGCCACGACGGGCGGGAGCAGGCCCTCGAACCGCTCTCCCGTCCCGGGCAGCTCAGCTGACACCCGCGGCGCGCCGGCATGGACCTCGGCGCCGATGTGGTGCGCAACGAGGCGGACGATACGCTCGCCGTCCGCAGGGGCCAATCGCTCGCCCGTGGCGCTGAGCCCGTCCGACAGCCGGTCGATCCAGAGGCATCCGTCCGGGTTGAGCATGACCTCGACGACGGTAGGGTCCTCTAGGAGGCGGGAGATCACGGGGCCAAGCGCGGAGCGCAGCATGCGCATGCCCCGCGTCAGGCTTTCCGAACTGTGAGGTGAAGTCGCCATCCCATCCCCGCGCTTGTCGGGGACGACGCAGACGCGCCCCGGACGGGGATGATTAAAAGAGGGGGAAATTGGGAGGATTCAACAAGCCAATGCGGGCGTCGCGGTCTGGCGTGCAGATACTTGAGAACGGCGGGGTGCTGCTATTGTACCTGAGGAGCGAAGAGGCTCGGAGCAGAGGACATAGCGGACGACGAGAGCACAGGCTGTTGCTGCTTGAGACCAATGGGCATTAGCGGGCCGGTTCAAATAGTGGGAATGACCCATAGGCGACTTTCAGAGAGTCCGCTTTCGGGCACCAGCCCGGCTCGGTCCCCCGCCGGCCAGCATCGATTTTTCAACTGCCTGTGGACAGTCAGCTCGCGGGGGGGCCTGCGCCACACTGGCGCGACTTAGTCCCGCAGCGCATGATCTCGCATCCTAGGTCGATTCTGAGGTCCGGGTGTGTTCGATATCGAGAAGTTCAAGGACGAGGCAAAGCTGAAAGACCGCTACCCCAAACAGCTACAGCGCCTGAAACTTGCCGGGGTGCAAACCGACTGCGTCGAGAGCGCGGTCGAGGCTGCCATCGCCAAGATGACGACCGCCAAGACCTCGGCATTGGTTATCTATGGCGAGCCGCAGAGCGGAAAGACTGAGATGATGATCTGCCTAACGGCCAAGCTGCTGGATCAGGGCCACAAGGTCATCGTCCACCTGATGAACGACAGTGTCGATCTGCTGTCGCAGAACTTACGGCGCTTCAAGACCTCCGGTCTGGCGCCTGCGCCGCGCACCGCCACCGAGTTGCAGCAAACTGGGAAAGACCAAACGCCCGAGGAACTGATCGTCTTCTGCAAGAAAAACGGACGTGACCTGGAGAAGCTGATTACCCGCCTGTCGGGGGCCGGCCCAATCGTAGTGATCGACGACGAGGCCGACTACGCAACGCCAAACTCCAAGGTCAATCAGGGCATCAAAACCCCGATTAACGACCTGGTGGGCCAGTTGATCGGGGGAAACGGCTACTACATCGGCGTCACGGCCACGCCGGCGCGGCTGGACCTTAACAATACATTCCAAAACAGTACCGAGCAGTGGGTTAATTTCCCACCGCATGGAAAGTACACCGGTCAGGACACCTTTTTCCCGCTCAACAAGCAGCCTCTCTATCGCTTGACATGCCTGTCACAGGGCGGCAATTCGCAGGAGGCTCGGGATGCCCTGGTCCGATTCCTGGTCACCGCCGCCTATCTCAACGAAAAGGTGAACGCGACCGAACAGAACTATACGATGTTGGTCCACACCAGCGGAAAGAAGATCGACCACGAGGCCGATCGGGCAACGATCGAAGACGCGGTACTGGCCCTGACCAAGCCGGAGAGCCCAGCGTTCGCCGCCCTAGTCGCGCGGGTGCTCGCGACAGCCGAAAAGCTCTACCCTAAGGCAAACCCTGACAATCTCACCGGCTATGTGGTTGCGAACGCGTCGCGGGCGACACTGACGGTCTTGAACAGCGAGCGGGATCGCAAGGCGGCCGGCGACAACGCGACCGATCCGTCTTCGCCGTTCAGCATTATCATCGGCGGCAACATCGTCTCTCGGGGCGTGACCTTTCCCAATCTGCTGGCAATGTTCTTCACCCGCGACGTTCGGCACAGACTGCAGCAAGACACTTACATCCAGCGTGCACGCATGTTCGGGGCCCGGGGAAACTACCTTGAGCATTTCGAGTTGACCATTCCTGCCCAGTTGTACGCGGATTGGCACCGGTGCTTCGTGTTCCATCGCCTTGCGCTGGAGACCATCAAGGAGAACCTTGGCTCGCCCGTCTGGCTGGGGGACGGACGAGTGTCCGTGGCGTCGGGCGCCAGCATCGACAAGGCCACGGTGGCACTGGACAAGGGAGAGATGGCGTTCGGGCTATTCGACTTCAGTCCGGAGTTCGACCAACTGGTCATGCAGAACGCGACCGATCCGGCGACGCTCGCAGCGCTGCGCCACCAAATCGGCAACGACGCCTTGCCTGGCTTTCTCATCGAGTTCATCAAGGCGGTACTCGCCGGTGGTGGCGGTGGTCTAGCGATCCACAATGCCTCGTCCATCGCCAGTTACGGGGCCAGTGCCAACCACGTGGCGATCTCCCGCGCCCGCGGCTTCATGGGTAAGTCACAGCTGGAGCCGAAGAAATTCCCGACCGCCGTCCACCATGTGAAGATCTTCTACAACGCGGAAGGACGTGCACGCCTCTTCTACAAGAACCAGGGCAGCCTGCAATTCATCCAGAACCTCGCCTTCTCATTCGCCGCCTGACCAGTTCAGCGGCGCGGGGCCGCGCTGCGCACCTGGGCGGAACAGCGGTAGCGCCAGGATCCGGTGCATGTTCCCAGTACCGTGTCGCGTCGGCGACCAGAAACTTCGTCGTCGGCTCGCCGGTGTCGACCATTTGTCGGTTAAGGTAACGTTGTCGTTAAGTTGACGGAAATAGGTCAGCGGGTTGTGCAAAGTGCCCCATCAGTAATGCCTCGGCACGCATTCGATCCACACCAAGTGCATCGGCCTGGTCGGTCCATGATGTGTCACAGGAACTCGCGTCTAGGCCGCCCATTTCAGAACGGTTTCCTCCCGCATGCGCTTGGCCAAGGAACTCCCTTCGTTCGTCGGCAGATATCGATTCTGGGCCGGTAGGAGCCGAACCGACTGCTCGACGAAGGTCATCCCCTGCAACTCAAGCGCCTTGGACACCGCTGCCGAGTTCTCAATGAATACGCCCTTCAGGCACGAGTTTCCGACCACGAGCGTCGTCGTGCCGCCCGGCTTCAATATGCGGCGGATCTCGCCCGAGAGCGTCATCACGTCAGTGACGTAGCGGTCCACCATAGCGAGGTGCCGCCTCGGCAGCGCCGCTAGATCACCCAGCGCCGCGCGAACCTCTTCGTGCGCAGGATTGCCGACCTCCGGACCGCGTTCAGCTCCTATGCTCGTCGAGCGAATGGTTCGCAACTCGCTCAGGCGATGACCCAGCCAGACGAGCGAAAGCCGATGCCCGCGCATGTAATCGATGGCATTCAGATAGGGCGGCGAGGTCAGAACGGCGTCTGCAGTGTGGTCAGCAAGGGTCAGGGACCGGGCGTCGCCGAGCCCCACTACGGCACTACCGGCAGGCGGCGCGGCGAGAAGGCGTTTGCGGACTATCTTCAACGATCGTTCAAGGCCCTGGTTGACGCAATAGTTGGACTGCAGCGCCACCCGGTGCGGGCGACTATGCGAGGTATCGCGGGCGAGGCTGGCGCACTGCTCCTTGGTAACGATAATTCGACTCAAGGCGATTCGGATGACATCCAGCGCCGGAGTGTCCTCCGCCGTGGCGCCGTCGGAAAGCTTCTGCAGGGCGGCTGCCCAGCACCGGAGGTCGGACACTTGGGGCTTACCGAACCAGTAGGCGATGAAGTTGCGGGTCTCCTCGTCGCGATCGATCCAGGGCAATTCGACATCGTCCGGGTTGGTGGCGAGCGCCATCTTCGCGGCTTCGGCGTAGAGACTTCCGATCCGATCGTCCTGTACGCGCGTCGTCCAGACCCGCGACATCAGGACCGCCAGCGGGTCCAGATCGAAACCGATCGCCTGCAGGCCAAGGTCGCTAGCCTGACGGATGACCGTGCCGGAGCCCATCATGGGATCCACCACCACACCGCCGTCGGCGACCTGCTCAAGCGCCTGCAACGCCAGCTCCGGGGCCATCCGTGCCGGAAATGGGTGAATAGTGGCATTCATTGTTGCGCATCCCCCAGGACGGCATCAGCGTCAACGTCGGCGTGCAAGTTGTCGAGTTGCTTCTCGACAGCCGCCGCCACCCGCTCGGCGCTAGCGTTGACTATGATGCGCTCGTTGTCGTCTAGGCCGACCAGGTCTGGGATCAGGATTTGGAGCCCCCGAACCAGCCGAATGACATCTTCGTCGCGGACGGTGGGTACGCCCAGTTGACTACGGCAGGTGTAAGATACCAGAGACGCCTGCAGAGCGTCCGGCACCTTACCGCGCAGGTGCTCCAGAGCCTTCAGGAACACGTCGATCGTCAGCTTGCGCTTGCTTTTCAGCTTCCCTTCAAGCGCTTCGACCCAGGCGGTCACCACCTTGGGATCACGGAGCTTGAACATCGCCTCCAGAACATCCAGCGAGATGGCGCCATAAGTCACGGTGTACTCAAGGAGCTTGCCGAGATCGGCGGCTCGCATGGGTGTCACGCCCACCTGCTCACAGCGGACGGTGAGGGCTCCTTCCTCGAAACCGGGCGCCACGACCAGCGCGTATTGGGCACCATACCGTTTGCGGTGCTCCTGTACACCGTCCAGGGAGATGTTGCCGGTCTTCGCGGTCAGGTGCTTCGAGGACTTGGCGTCGTAGGTAAATTTGTAGAGCGGTGGCTCCGGCTCCTCTTCCGTCGGCTCCGGCTGCTGCGGTGCCGAGAAAGCGTAGGCGCTAGCGACGCCCTCGGGTTGGCCAGGCTTGGCCAGTTCCTTCACGGAAAATCCCAGGTAGCGCAGAGCGTCGGCGACGACGGTCTCGAGCTCCTTGCTGGCGCCGCTCTTGTGCTGTGTCCCAAGCAATAGCTTGGCTATGTGTGTGCCCGATTGCCTGCGCTGCAACGCCCGAAACCGCATGAGTTGGTCCCGATAATCACGCATGCTCTCCACTTTGGCCGGGTCGATACCGCTTTCCAAGGCATAGACGTCGGTCAGTAGATTCACCATGGCGATGGTGCGCACCAACTCCTTCTCCGCCTTGGTACGGGTGTGCTCCGCGACGAACGGGTGGTCGCGGTTGACGACAATGGTGCTGTCTTGAATCCTAAACCGCACAAAGCTGTCGTCGTCCGACCGCTCGTACTTTACCTTGCCAAGTGCGTTCTGGATGTGGTCGGCGGTATTTTTCCGCCAGTCCTCACGCTTCTGTTCGCGGTCGGAGATCCCCGTTTCGTCAAAAAGCCCCGGGATGGGCGGTTGGGTGCGCAGCGCCTCGGAGACGGCGCTGCGCAGTGGTGCCAGCGACACGACGCCCAGCGATCGTACCAGGACGTCACCGCCATCGGGCATCTCGGCATTGCTATCGCTGTCATAGGCCGACCGTGCAATGTTGAAGGCCTTGCGCAGAAACGCCCGGAAAACGTGCAGTGCGCGCTGCTCGCGAAACTGCTCACGATTGGTGTTCAGGTAGGGGTTCAGCCCGTCGGCACGCACGGTCATACGGAACCGCGCCCAGGCCGCGTGGCTCAGATTTTCAGCGCCGAAGCTCGGGTCCGACTGATTGACAACACGGCCGAGCACATTCACGAAGAACCCGTTTGAGACACCACGGTCCTCTGCCTTTCCCCCACTGATTTTCTCGTCGTAGAGGCGGATCCGCCCGGTCACCCGCCCGATACTAGGCAGGTCGATATAGGGATGAGGGGAGAGGCCGGATGTTACCTTGACGGTTGAACCAGCCTGGGTGGAAGTGGTGGCCGGCGCAGCGTCGTCCGGCTCTTCCGCGTTGTCGAGATTCAATTCGTCGAGCTTAAGATCCGGACCGATGCTCCATTCACGCGCGACACCAGCGGCGAGCTTCGTGGAGTTCAGCGCTTCTCCATTGATGCGAATGACCATCTCGCTACTCAGCGGCAGGGCGGCCTCGAGCATCCGACGCAGGACGCCCACTTTGAGTTCACGACCGGTGGGTTTCAGCCCCGACAGGATCACAAGGGTCCACGTACCTCTGCTCTGCCGCTTCAGGATCGACGCTGGTGCACCGAAATCGTCATCTGCTGCCGCGGCTCCAGGATCGAGTTGGACCCCTTCGGCGATGATCTTCAACAGGTCAGGACCATAGGCGACAGAGCCGATCGCCGTCTCGAGTTCCGACTCCCTGACTTCATAAAGGTCGAGAGTCAGTTCGCTGATGAGCTTGTCTGCGGCCGCGGTCCGGTCTACCTGGCCATAATCCATGGTGACCCGGCGGATAATCCCGTCAGCAGCCTTGCAGATGTACGTGAGTCGGCTCGCAAGCACATAGGTCGCAAGCTTGCCTATCCCGAATTTGCCAACCACCCGACGACCGTGCTGTTCGGGTTGGTCCCGCTTGGGCGAGAAGGCGATATGCCAGAGGTCGCGCAGGCCCTGCTCGTCCATGGATGAGCCGTTGTCGAGCACCGCCATCGTCGCGTCAGCGGCGGACAAGTCAGCTGGGATACGAATCTCAACATAGTCCGCGCCTGCGTCCCAGCCGTTAGAGATCAATTCCTCGAAGGCTTTCTGTGGCGACGAGTAGAGCTGTTCGCTGAAGTGCTCGAGGAAGCGGGTGCTGATCTCGACCGGGATTTCCGTGGTAGCTCGGCCGACGGCTTCGACGGCTACGACCGTCGCGTTCCCCGATTTTTTTTTACCCATGCTGATTCTGCGCTGACGTTGTCGAAACCCATCGTAACCATATACCCACAAGCTACGCTGAACGCACGGAATAACGTTCGCATTCCGGCTACGCCCGAATGGTTGCATCTGATGCACAGTGCTCATTGTCACGGTGTAGGAGCGGCTTGCTCCTCCGTGACCTCCTGAACGAGCTTCGGTCCCTTCGCGAGGCGCCGACCGAGCGCGACGATGAAGGCCTCATAGCGTTCCCCCGCCTTGGCCCTGGCTGCCTGTGCCGCGGGTTCGGGCAGTGCCGGCGTCGTAGCGAGCCAGAAGCGGATGAACACGGCCAGCGTCTCGACCGAGATGCCGACGTCGCGCTCCATCCGCGTCATCCGTCTGTCCAGCTGATCCAGGCGCTTGGCGATCGCGGCCTCGCGCCGCTCGGCTGCGTCGGGAGACAGGAACGATGCGATGGCAGCCTCCGCGATCAGCGACTGAGGCTGGTCCCGGCGCGCGGCATAATCTGCGAGCAACGCCATGGTGTCCGGATCGAGATAGACAGTGATCTGCGCCTTCTTCTTACGTGGGGCCATCGCCGTCACAGCTCCATGCCGTCGCGGGGGTCGAGCGAGACCTGACGCGCCACACCCTGCATGACGCGCGTCATGCGGCTGTTTCTGGCGAGGTCGTCCTCACTCTCATCCGCGAGGTCGATCTCGAATTCGTTCTGCGGTAATGCCAGCTCCTCGACCGGAACCACCCGAGCCAGCTCCGGCTGCTGTCGGCGCTCTGACCCGGTCGTATCCTCATCATCCCTTCCCTGCACCATCAGGCTCAGCTGCGACGGTGCGGGCAGCGGAAGGACGGTCCAGTCGTCGGCGCGCTGCTCGGTGGGTTCTGCAAGCAGAGGTGGCGACAAGATCCGCTCTCCGAGGCGCGCATCCTCATAGTACCGCGCCTTCTTCGCCCGGATCGGCGGGGTGCCTGCCACCATGACGATCTCGTCAGCGGGCGGCAGCTGCATCACCTCGCCCGGCGTGAGGAGCGGGCGTGCCGTCTCCGACCGCGAGACCATGAGGTGCCCGAGCCAAGGCGAGAGCCGGTGCCCGGCATAGTTCTTCATGGCCTTCATCTCGGTGGCGGTGCCGAGGGCGTCGGAGACGCGCTTGGCGGTGCGCTCGTCATTGGTGGCGAAGCTCACCCGCACATGGCAGTTGTCGAGGATCGAGTTGTTCGGGCCATAGGCCTTCTCGATCTGGTTCAGGCTCTGCGCGATCAGGAAGCTCTTGAGCTCGTAGCCCGCCATGAACGCGAGCGCACTCTCGAAGAAATCGAGCCGTCCGAGCGCCGGAAACTCGTCCAGCATCAGGAGGAGCCGGTGGCGACCGGCTTTCGCCTGCAGATCCTCGGTGAGCCGGCGCCCCACCTGGTTGAGGATCAGGCGAATGAGCGGCTTGGTGCGGTTGATGTCCGAGGGCGGCACGACGAGATAGAGGGTGGTCGGCTGCCGGTGCGCTACAAGGTCGGCGATGCGCCAGTCGCAGCGCCGGGTCACCTCGGCGACCACCGGATCGCGGTAGAGCCCGAGGAAGGACATGGCGGTGGAAAGGACGCCAGAGCGCTCGTTCTCGGACTTGTTGAGGAGCTCCCGTGCCGCGCTGGCGATCACCGGGTGGGGACCCCCCTCGCCGAGGTGCGGCGTCATCATCATGGCGGCGAGTGTCGCCTCGATGGGGCGCCTGGGGTCGGAGAGGAAGACGGCGACGCCGGCGAGGGTCTTGTCCCTTTCGGCATAAAGGACATGAAGAATGGCGCCGACGAGCAGAGCGTGGCTGGTCTTCTCCCAGTGGTTGCGCTTTTCCAGCGAGCCCTCGGGGTCCACCAGGATGTCGGCAATGTTCTGGACGTCGCGCACCTCCCACTCCCCGCGTCGGACCTCCAGCAGCGGATTGTAAGCGGCCGATTTCACGTTGGTGGGGTCGAACAGCAACACACGCCCGTGCCGCGCCCGGAAGCCGGCAGTGAGCTGCCAGTTCTCGCCCTTGATGTCGTGGACGATGGCCGAGCCGGGCCAGGTGAGGAGCGAGGGGACGACGAGGCCGACGCCCTTGCCGGACCGGGTGGGTGCGAAGCACAGGACGTGCTCGGGTCCATCATGGCGCAGATAGTCCCCTCCCTGGCGCCCCAGCACCACGCCGTCGGGACCGAGCAGCCCGGCCGCGCGGATCTCCTCGGGCTCGGCCCAGCGGGCGGAGCCATAGGTCTCGACGCGCCTTGCTTCCCGCGCCCGCCAGACCGAGAGCCCGATGGCGGCGGCGATGGATAGGAACCCGCCCGAGGCGGCGATGAAGGCGCCTTCTGTGAAGATCTCCGGCGCATAGGCGTCGTAGAAATACCACCACCAGAAGAAGGCCGGCGGGGGATAGACGGGCCAGGCGCCCAGCAGGAACCAGGGCGGGCCGAGCTGGTCCTGGAAGCCCAAGCGCCACGCCACGAACTGGGTGGCGCTCCAGGTGGTGGCCAGCACGATGGCCAGGACCAGGAGGATCTGGCCCCAAAGGATCTTGGTCGCGGACATGCGGAGCTCCAGCGATGTTGGGTGTCAGAGACCGAGGCCACGCTGGCGGCCGAAGGACCAGTCGATGCCGCCATCGGCGCGGGCGACACCCGAGAGGTGCTTGCCGAGGTGCTTCTCCAGGGACGGTGACCAAGGCACGAGCTGGAAGCCCAATCCATCGTCGATCATGGCAAAGCGGCCAGAGGCGAGCGCGAAGCGCTGGCGGTAGGTGCCGGAGACATAGTCTCCCGTTCCTGACCGATTGAACGGCTGCCCAGTCTCGGCGGCGAGCTTCTCGCCCAATGCCTCCACCTCTCGCCGGCGCAATGTCTCGATCAGGTCACGGGCGAAGGCGACGCGCTGGCCCTGCCGCTCGGCGAGCCCCTCCCGGATCAGGTGGTCGGCGCGACGCTCCATGGCATCGCTCACCTCGGCCCCGAAGCCGCCTTCGGAGAGGGATGCCGGCGCTCGGGAAAGCGCCTGACGATCAAGCCATGTGGCGCCCGATGCCGTAACCTGCTGATCGATGTTTAGATCGGAGCGGACGGCCAGTGCAATCCGCTGTTGGCCACGTCCATCCTCGAACCGCCTGAGCTCGACGATGGAGCCGGGACCGCCGTCGCCCGCCGCATCGAGGTCGGGCAGCCGGAGGTGGTGAGTGCGGCCGTCGACGCCATCCACCACAGCATAGGCGGTGCCCTTCAATTCATCATCGAGACCACGATCGACGAGACGGCCGATGACAGGCGCGTCCAGGGCCTCGCCGGCAAGCACATAGCTTGCGGGGCCTCGCTCGATCCCCTGGGCGGTGAGTGCCCGGTGTATCCGCTTGATGATGTCGCCGCGGTCGCCGAGAGCGCGCAGTGTCGCCTCAGCCTTCTCGTCGATGACCCATTGGCCGGGGCCGATCTCGTCCGCGAGGCCGAGGGTCTCGAGCTTGCGCAGCCGGCCCACCTTCAACGGAAGGAAGGCATCCGGCCCGCCATCGGCGTTATGCGCCACGTCAATGACACCGGCCTCGCGCTGATCGCGAACCAACTGGCGATCGAGATGGGTCCAGCCCTCCGCCTCCACCTGTCGCTCGACGGCGCGGTGGATGTCGAGGTCGGCGCGCGGGCCCAGCTCCTGCGTGACCAGATCCTGCGCGCGAGCGCGCATGCCCTCCTTGATGTAGTCGCGGGAGATGACGAGGTCCTGGCCGTCATCGGTCCGGCCCCGCACCAGAATGTGCAGGTGGGGATTGTCGGTGTTCCAGTGGTCGACGCCGACCCAGTCGAGCTTTGTGCCGAGGTCCTTCTCCATCTGACCGACGAGGTCGCGGGCGAACGACCGGAGGTCGGCTATGTCCGCCGCGTCCTCGGGCGAAACGATGAACCGGAAATGATGCCGATCGTCGGCGCAGCGCTCCGCGAAGGCGCGGCTGTCCCCCTCCTCGGCGCCCGGCCCGAACAGGCGCACCTTCTCTCCGTCCCGGGTCACCCCCTCTCGCCGCAGATAACTCAGGTGCGCGACGAGCGGCGTGGCCCGCGCCGTATGCCGCACCACACGGGTCTTGATGACCACGACACGCGAACGCCCAGTGAGCAGACGGTTGGCGACGACGCTCGCCGTCCGGCCGCGGCCGAAGTGCGAGCGCGCGCCCGGCGAGATGCGTCCGGATCGAGAAACGTGCCCGCCGGCCTTCTGGGCGGCCGCGAGCGCCTGGGCGATGAAAGGCCGGGCCCGCTGCGCTCGGGTGGATCGGATGCGGCCGGGCCTGACACGGAACTCGCGCTCATCGGCCATGGCGTGACCCCGCAAGGTGCGAGAAGTCCTGCGGTGGCAGCGGCTTAAGTGTTCGACACACATTGCCGATCAACGCCGCAATGTGTGTTTGGTCGCGAATTTCCCAATAGAAACAACCGCCCAACCGCAGCGCACCCTGCGCCCTTTTATCTCGCCATCGGTCGGTCGTTTCCCAGTCCTTCCGCCCCGTCCTTCGCTTGAACGGCAGAAAACCCGACGAGGTGCGAATGAGCCCGGACGTGGTCATTGCACGCCTCCCGAGCCACCAAGAGCCACGAAGAGGCCTTCCGCGCGCGGAGCGATCGCTGAGACATCCCGTACGTCGGGCGTCGGCTGGGCACGATCGTGTGGCGCCGGATCTGCAGCCGAAGCGCGGAACGGCTGCACCGCAAAGAGGGGGGCTTGAGCCCAGGAGGGCGTCTCGACCGCCGGCGGAGCGGCCGACTTCAATGCGGACGGCTCGGCCTCGCCGCGCGCGATCTCTGGCACTAGCTTGTCGACATAAGTGCGCGTCTCCGGTGACAGGGCACGCCCCTTGCGCGAGGCCTCATAGCGGCCAGGACCTGCATTGTAGGCGGCGAGGAAGCCGGGATTGCCGAAGCGATCGAACAGCTCCCGCAGATAGGCGGTCCCGGCCATGATGTTGTCGTGGGGATCGTAGGGATCGTCGCCGAGGCCGTAATGGATGCGCAGTTCGGCCCACGTCTCGGGCATGATCTGCATCAGCCCCATGGCGCCCTTCGGCGACGTCAAGCGCGCATCGCCGTCGCTTTCCGCGCGCATCACGGTGCGGATCCAGGTGGCTGGAATGTCGAAGCGCTCCGCGGCCTCAGCGATGAAATCGGCGTAGCGATCGACGGCGGCTGACACGTTCCGGCTCACCTGCACTTCAGCCGCCGCGGCCGTCGTCGACCAGCCGGAGGGCACCCCGGAAAGGAGAAGGAGGACGGCGGCACGACGGCCGTTGCGCGATCGCAGCAGTAGGTGCACGGCAGGCGAAATCAATCCGGTCCGCAGCATGGCGGCCTCGCGAAGCTGATGATGGTTGAGGTGAGGCGGCGCTCAGCGCGTCGGCGCACGCCAGACGAAGTGCCCGTCGCCGGCCTCGTCGGTGTAGAGCGGCACGGCGCGGCCGATCACGGTGCTGGCGGGCAATGGTCCGAAGTACCGGCCATCCAGACTGTCCGGTACGTCGAAGTTCATGAGGAAGAGCTCACCTTCCGCGACGCGCCGACAGCCGCGCCAGACCGGTAGGGGGCGGCCCATACGGTCGCGTTCCAGCGCTTCGCCGTAGGCCACGCCATCCACGGTGATGATGCGGTCCCTGCGGCAGACCTCCTGCCCGGGAAGCGCCGCCACGCGCTTCATCAATGGGACGCCGGCGCCCACATAGCCGCGTTCCACCAGGAAGCGGGCGAGCACCGCCGACGGCGTGACGGCGAGGAGGTCCGTGACCTCCAGCCTGCGCGCCGGCTCGATGGCATAGAGCCCGACGGGCGCGCTGGCGGAGACGTTCCACACCATCTTGAGCGGCGTGGGGACTAACGAAGCGGCTGCTGCGCCCATGACAGAGAAGTAGGTTACCATCACGTAGCCAAAACGGGTCATGCCTCGCACTCCCGCCGCTTGAGCCAGGCGGCATGGCGCTCCAGCGTGTAGGCGCGCGGCATATGGCCTGCCGCGAGGCGGTTATGGACATGCCGCCAATGGTCCGGCGCTACATCCGCGCCGTGGATGCCGATGGCCTCGACGGCATCCATGTGCTGGAGCACCTTCTCGACCTTCGGCCAGCCATCGGCGCGTAGCAGGATTTCGCCGCCCGGGCGCACGAAGGGCAGCGTCTGGTAGGCCTCGCCGGGTGCGACGGCGCGCACGATGTCGATGCGCGACACCACGGTGCCGAAGTCGTTTGCGGCCCAGCGGACGAAGGCGAAGATGGAGTTCGGCGCAAACGATACGATGCGGCGGCTGCGGTCGAGAGTTTGTGCCTGCGCAGGCCGGCCGAAGCGGATCCAGTTCTCGATCCGCTTCTCGATCCAGGTCAGCTCCACATGGGTCAGCGGATCTGATGTCGGCGCGGCGGGAGACGGGGCGATGGGTTTGGGAACGGAGGATGGCAGCGCCTGGCTCATGATGAGGCCGCTCCTGATGTCGGGGGGAATTCTCGGGCGAGGAGATCGCGGAGCATGTCAGCAACGGTCTGGCCGCGACTGAAGGCGGCGATCTTGATGCGCCCGCGCAGGTCGGGCGTGACGTCGATGGTGAGGCGCGCGGTGAAGGCGCCGGATGAGGCATCACCTACCGGCTTGGCCTCGGCGGCCTTGATCCAGTGCTCCGGATCAGCCGGGCGCGCGGCGAAGCCCTTACGGGTGGGTCGCGCCGTCATGGCGAAGATCTCGAACCGGCGAAGTTGGCGATCTCCGCCGCGAGAGCCGTGACCTCCCGCGCCGCCGGCCCGTCCGCATCGAGCTCGCTGACGAGCCGCCCCGACTGCGCCGACATGGCGAAAGCGACGCGCTGGCCAATGGTGGTTGCGAGCACGGGCGGATCGTGATCCGCCAGCGTTTCGGCCGTCTCACGGGCGAGCACCGTGCGGGCACCGCAGCGGTTCAGCACGAAGCGTGCGGCCAGCGCCGGTCGGTAAATGCGCGCCTCATTGAGGAGCGCGAGCATCTCCGCGGAGGCCCAGCCGTCGAGGGGCGAGGGCTGCACCGGGATCAGCACCAGGTCGGCGGCGAGGAGCGCCGAGCGCATGAGGGCGGCGACACGGGGCGGCCCGTCGATCACGATCATGTCGGCATCCCGCGCCAGCTCGGGGGCTTCCCGGTGCAGCGTGTCACGAGCGAGGCCGACGACACCGA
Organism: Amorphus sp. MBR-141; assembly: GCF_053628695.1. Taxonomy (NCBI): domain Bacteria; kingdom Pseudomonadati; phylum Pseudomonadota; class Alphaproteobacteria; order Hyphomicrobiales; family Amorphaceae; genus Amorphus; species Amorphus sp. MBR-141. Next base: position 36,751 of record NZ_JBRJGW010000004.1, on the reverse strand, counting down.
ACAGACGCGGCAGGCCCTCACGGCTGCGTTGCTGCGACCAGTCCAGGGCCGAGCCCTGGGGATCCGCATCGATGAGCGTGACCCGCTGACCACGGCTCGCCCACGCGCCGGCAAGGTGCAAAGCGAGCGTCGTCTTGCCGACGCCCCCCTTCTGGTTGAGCAGCGCGACGATCATCGGGGATCTCCCGATGTGTCGGCAGGCATCATCTCGGTTGCGGAAAGAGGTTCTTGCGCCTGAAATCCGTCTTTACGGAAAGACGGAAGACCTTCATCCTTAGAGGTGCGCGGATTGGCGGGTTTTTGGGCCGGCTGACCGTAGTTATCCACACCGCCTGCGCGCCTTTTAAAGTTAGACTCTATGTTAGAGTCTAAGTTAGGAGCGCGATTTTGCGTTTTCGGGCTTAGGGTTAACCCCTGTTTCGGTTCCTGAAAGCACGAGCGGCCGGTTCCTGATGGCACGTGGCACCGGGTTCCCGATGGCACGAAGGGATTCACAGGTTGTCCACAGGCCGGCTCGAAAGCGAGCAGCGTGCGCGCACCGGCGTCAAACTCCAGGAACAGGGTGTAGCCGGGCAGCGGCTGGCGGCGGATGATGTCCCGCAGCTCGAAGGCGAAGCGCTTGAAGGGCGAGAGGCTGCCCGATTTCAGGTGGAGATGGCGGAAGTCGAAGCGCCAGCCGGCGTGCTGGCGGCCGCCGTGCTTGCGCACCAGCCGGTAGAGCCAGCGGTCGAGACCACCCGTCAGCTCGAAATACGCCCGGTCGATGGTGAGGACGAGGGCGTCCTCCACGATGGCGCAATAGAACCAGTCGGGGACGATGAGCTCGATTCCCGCGGGCCTGCCATCCCGATCGGTGCGCTCCTTCCACTCGTTGATCCAGGAGAAGCGATGGCGCCGTCCCTCGGCCGGCTGGCGGATCGAGGTGGACACGGTGGTGGACTGCAGCCGGTCGAGCGCCGCCTTCAGGCGCTGATAGTCCCGCACCGAGGTGCCGCGCCCCACGAACCTGAGGATTTCATAGGGGGTGGCGACCATGAAGCGCGACGTGCGCAGGCCAGCGTCGCGGGCCTCCACGATCTGGCTTGCCGCCCAGATCAGGATGTCGGCGTCCCAGATGGTCGCCATGCCGTGGTCAGGCACGGCCTCGACCCGGATTGAGACATCGCCGGCGGCAAAATCGATGGGCGCGATACGATGGGTCTTGGAGAGGGAGAAGAAGGGATAGGCCATGAGATCCTGCGCATCTCGTGGCGCGAACGCGCCGGGAAGCGCGCGGAACAGATCGAGCTGTCCGCGCTCCGGCTGGGAGCGATGCCGCGCCGCCATGGAGAAGGGTTCCGATCAGCGTGCGAAACGGTGGGGCTCGACAACGCCGGGCAGGGCGTGGCGCTTGGCCGGCAGCACGCAGCCGCGCGGATCGGAGGTGGAGGTGACGGCGCCACGGGCGACCCAGGCCTGCAGGTCCTCGATGGCATAGACGACGCGTCCGCCGAGCTTGCGATAGCCGGGTCCGGTTCCGTAGGTGCGGTGCTTCTCGAGCGTGCGGGGCGAGAGGCTGAGGAAGACGGCGGCTTCCTTGGTGCGCAAGTAGCGTGGCGGCAGCGGGACAGCGTCGGGTCGCATGGATCGAACCTCCGTGGGCGATCTCGGGCCGCTGGTCATCAGCGGCGGATGGCGATCACGGTGGCGAAGGGCAGCCGTCGAGGGGGATGGGGAATTTGAGGGGGGCGAAAATCCCCACCCTCAGGATGCCGTCGCTACGGCTATGGTCTTCTGCGATGACGCAGGAGCTTGAGATAACCGCCGCCGATCATGGCGAGGCCACCTTTGACGAGGCCGATGACCTTGTCGCGCAGCGCCGAGGTTTTCCAGGGCTCGGACGCAACGCGCTTGGGGCCGTAAAGGACCGCGGCGATGTCGCGATAGCTGGCGCCGTTCGCCCGACCATCGGCCGCCAGCATCATGGTGCGCAGCCGGCCACGCTGCTGCGCGGTGATGCGAGTGTCGGGGATCGCCGGCCGACCCTCGACCGCGCGCCAGAAGCGGGTCAGTGCCTCCACCCGCCCAATCGTGTCCACGTCCAGCGGGACCAATGCCGCCAGTGGCGCGTCGGGGCGAGTCCCGGTCAGCAGCAGCACCTGCGCGGCATGAGGTGCCGGACCATGGACCCAGTATCGTCCCTCGGTGCTATCGCGCGGCGCAACCATGCCGCCGAACGATACGCTGGGCGCGCCCGGAAGAAACGCGGGCTGTTGGGCGAGAAGCACGATGGCCGGATCGACAACCGGCGACCACGGGATATTCTGTTCCACAGCGGAGAGAGATGGCCGCGCGGCGAAATCGCAGCCCCCAGCGTTGCTCCACCTCCCGGGGGAGCGGGTCGGCGTCCGAGCCGGCCTTCACGAGGGAATGATAGTGCTCCTGGTAGGTCTGGTCCCGGCGCAGGCATTCCCAGGCGAGGCCCTCCGCCGACAGCGTGTCGAAATAGCTGTAGCTGGCATCCTCTCGCCAGCGCGATGTATCGGGCTTCATCACTCGTCTCCGCATCAAGCGTGCGTGTCGAGCAAGGACAATCAGGGATTGAGGGTATTGGGGGAAGTCGGCCGGGGAGCATCGCGTGATGCGGCTGCGGCATCACCCCTGCGAACGGGCCGCAACGTCAGACGGGACGGCGGAGGAGGTCCTTGTAGCCGCTGGAGGCCACCCATCGGGCCCGCACCAGGTGGCTGTCATGGACATGACGGGCCCGTTCGGGCTCCCGAGCCGCGTCGATGCCGAACAGCACCGAGGCGATGTCCTTCCAGCCGGCGCCATCCGCCGTGGCGTCCAAAAGGCGCGCATAGAGCTTGATGTGCGCCCGGTCGTAGTCGGTGAGCTCGGGAGCGATTGGGACGGTGTCTGCAAACGCGTCGGTCATGTCACCCCACGTTTCCATGCCTGGCGCAGCCTTCGTCCCTTCTAGACGACGGCGGATGGTGAAGCGAGCCCCGCACGCTCGGGGCATTCCCGGCGCCGCTCGGCGAGCGATTGGCATCGGCATTGCCGCCCTCTAACCCGCTAGGACCGCTTGATTACATATTATAGTTGATAAGCTCAAAGTGTGTAAATTGCGATCCGTCTGCGCATGGATATGCGCAAGCTGGTCGGCCGGAACTTCGCTCGCCTGCGTCAGGAGAAAGGCCTGACGCAGGAGGATGTCGAGGCGCGCTCCGGTTTCAGCCAGCAGTACATCAGCGGCCTCGAGCGTGGCCGGCGCAATCCGACGGTCATCACCCTCTACGAGCTGGCTCAGGCGCTGGGGGTCAGCCATGTCGAGCTGGTGCGGCCCGACGGCAACGACTGAGCGGTGAACTCGGGGGGCCGGCTTGATCAGCCGGGGCCTCGTCTGAGGCTCACTCGCCGCGCCGCCCGCTGGGGCGGGACCAGATCAGCAACTGCATTTTGCGCGCTTTGAAGGAGGACGGAGGAAAGCCCGTGAGCGGTCCGGCAATTCGCAGGGCAGAGGACGGCAGTGGATCCAGTCTTACGTCTCGGCGACGATCTTCCCGATGTCGGTGATGTCGTATCCGCCGATCCTCTTGAACTCGTTCTGGAACCGCTCGGAGCGCAGGATGCTGAGCATGGTCGCCACCTCCGCTGTGTCGAGATGCTCCTTTTTGACCACGAGGTCGTAGCGCTCCTTCTTCAGCGGAACGAACTCGACATTCTCCACTTGGCGGGCGACCTTCTCCATCCCCACTGCCACGTCGGCGTCGCCGCGGCCCACCGCGCTCGCCACCGCGAGGTGGGATTGGTTCTCGTTATCGTAGCCCTTGATCCGGCTGCCGTATTGACCGAGAAGCTTCAGGTTCTCGTCGAGCAGCACCCGTGATCCCGCCCCCTTCTCGCGGTTGATCATGGTGATGTCCTCGCGCGCGAAGTCCCGCCACGTCAGGATGGTCTTGGGGTTGCCGCTGGCGACGTACAGGCCCTGCATGCGGCAGGTGACGTTGACCACCGCACAGCGGATGCCGGGCAGCAGGGCGCGGACATAGGGCACGTTGTAGTCGTCGCCTGCGCTGTCCCACAGATGGGCGCTCGCGACGGAAACCTTGCCATAATAGAGCGAGACGAGGCTGTCGTAGCTGCCGATATAGGCCCTGAGCGCCATGACGCCGTGCATGCGCATGAAGTTGGACAGGATGTCGAGGATGAGGTCCTGGCCGCAGATGATGAAACCGTCCCTGGCGCGGCGCTCCGCCGACAGGTCGAAATACCGGTTCTCGTCGAATGCCGGGCGGCCTGCCGGCGCGAGCGCGCGCGCGGCCCTGCCGGAGCGCTCGATATAGTCGCGCACATGGGCCTCGGTGAAGCGGATCTTGCGGCCGACCTTGTAGAAGCCGATTCCCCCATTCTTGATCAAGGCATAGATGCCGCTGCGGCTGACGTTGAGCTGCTCGGCCACGTCCTCGACGGTCAGGGCGTTGCGCGTATCCATGGGCAAATTCCGCATATCACTTCATATTATTTCGTGCAGTTTGGCACAAAGATATGCGGATTGGCCACCGCAAGAATTGCACTCTTCCTGTAAAAGCACTCTTATTTGTCACGATTGATGCAGATCGAGAGGCCATCGAGCCGCTATTTCGTTCATTTAATACAGTTTCATATTATTTCGTGCATGAGGCCGGCCTCGGCTGTGCAGTCCTCGCCGGAGGCCCAACTATGTCCCACCAATCCATTCCACTGCCGCCCGAGCCTGCCGTCCCCAGAGATGAGAATGACGCCATCCCAAGCCGCCGGCCACTGCCCGCCTTCGCCGGCGGCGCTCTCATCGGCATCCTCGGCGGCCTCATCGGCCTGGGAGGTGCGGAGTTTCGCCTGCTGCTGCTGATCGGCCCGTTCCGCTTCCGGGCGCTCGAAGCGGTCATCCTCAACAAGGCCATGAGCCTAGTCGTCGTCGCCAGCGCGCTGCCGTTCCGGGCGGCGACGGTGCCCTTCGACGCGATCGCAGCCAACTGGCCGATCATCCTCAACCTGTTGGCGGGCAGCCTCATTGGCGCCTGGTTCGGTGCCGGCTGGGCCACCCGCTTGAACTCGCGCACCCTCTACAGGGTCCTGGCGGCCCTGCTGGTGCTGATCGCCGTCGCCCTCCTGTTCGGACATGGATCGACCGCAGCGTCTGCGCTGCTTTCGGGACCCTGGCTGATCGTCGCCGGGGTCGTGGCGGGATTCGCCATCGGCGTGGTCGCCTCTCTGATGGGCGTGGCCGGCGGCGAACTGCTGATCCCGACGCTGGTGCTCCTCTTCGGCGCCGACATCAAGCTCGCCGGCAGCCTGTCACTGGCGGTGAGCTTGCCCACCATGGTCGTCGCCTTCACCCGCTACAGCCGCGACAGCGCCTTCGCGACCGTTGTGCGGAACAAAGCCTTCGTCGCCGTGATGGCGGTGGGCTCCATCGTGGGCACCTTCATCGGTGGTCGTCTCCTCGGCCTCGTTCCCGACCAGGTTGTTCTCCCGATCCTGGCGCTGATCCTCGTCGTCTCGTCGGTGAAGGTGTGGCGGCATAGATAAGGCCTCCGAAGCAGAGCCGAAACTGATCCAGCTTCGGCTGGCGGAAGCCCCGCCCGGGCCGTCCGGGCGGGGCGTTTCTTGTGGCTTCAGTCTGCAGTGCGCCGCCCGCTCGGGCGGGACCAGATGAGGCTGAAGGTGTCGCTATCCTCGTCGTCGAAGAGGTTGGCGTAGATCGGGGCGTTGAAGCTCGGATCGTCGAGCTTGAGGCCCAGATAGTCGCGGCCTTCGCTGGAGCGCTTGGACCAGGCGGCGCCGATCTCGATCCGGCCCACCAGGACCCGGTGGCTGGGGGCGTTCTCACCGTTGGTCCGCAGGTCCGGGACGATGCGCACGCCCTTGGCCTGGACGCTGAGGGTGACGATCTCGCCGCTGAACTCGTTCGTGCCGGTCTTCTTGAAGGTGCCGATGGTGGCCATGGTAAATCTCCGTCTTCCGTTTCCGAGCCCGCACCATGCGGCCTCGATGGCGATCGGAAGGCCGGAGGCGACCGACGCCGCATCGCCTCGGGGTCCCCATCGCGCTGGCGCGATGGGGTGAGGATTGCGACCGGAGCGAAGCGGAGGACGGCGCGAGAGGGACTTTCTTGCCTCGCGAGGAATGACGGCTCCTCGGGGTCCCACGCGACCTGTCGCGTGGGGTGGGGTCCGGCAGGGGAAGAAAGTCATGATGCGCCGTTGCGGCAGAGGCGGTCGAGGCGCAGCCGCCCTTCGGCCAGATCCGCCCATTGGAGAGGCCGTTTGGAGCGGTCGACCGACGGATACCGAACGGGGATGATGGCGACCCGCCGCAACCTCACGGAAGACCGGCCTGATCCTCTTCGGCTTCACGTCCCCCGTTCCGGGCCGGCTCCGTGTGCTTCCGCAGCCAAGGTTACGACCGGCCAAGATCGCTGCCACCATGCGCTGGTCCGCGACTGACCGCGAGGCGTGGTCTCGGCTCAAGAAATCGCGATCGACCGCCGCTTGGGCCGTTGCCGCAAGCGGGGGCGCCACCGATCCCCATCCTCGGACAGCGCGAGCGGAAAAGCTCTTTCGGCTCCGGCCCTGCCGAATGACATGGAGCGTGCTCAGACCTGCGCAAGGTCTCGGCTGGACGGGCCGGCGGCTGCCATGCCCGCGACCCGCAACAGCGTCGTGATGCCGATGGCAACAGCACCGATGATCGAGAAGACGATCTGCCACGTCTCGGATGGCATGGCGAGCTTCGCGATACCCTACGTGGCGTGATAGCCGGCGATGACGGCCGGGATGACGAAGGCGAGCGCAATGGGGAGGCGCACCCACATCGGACGCACGATCACGAGCAGAACCTGGCCGATGCCGAGCGTGATGCCGCCGGCGATCAGGCCAACGACAATCGCACCGAGCCAGCCCGCGCCGGTTTGGTATGCCCAAGTGCCGGCGCTGACGGCGGCGAAGAACGGCAGCGCGAAGACGGCGAGCGTAAACAGCAGCCAGCAGAATAAGACGATGGCGGCGAGACCAAGCAGGATGCCGAGGAAAATCATGGTGGTGTCTCCGTGAGGACAGCTCTGACGGTCGCGCCTTCCACCACCACCACGGCGCGATCAGCAGCATAGCAAGAGAAAATGCATGCCGGAATCCCAGTAAGGGGGATACCCGGCACGTCATGCGTACACCTCCGCTATCTGGCGAAGGGATCGATTTCACGGACGATCTGCGAGGCGTCACCGTCGAACTCGTCGGCTGGTACGACCGAGAGGCTGCCGTCGCCGGCGCGGAAGATCACGATGACGACCATCAGGGTCTTGGCGAGGCTGAGGGCGAAGGCTTGCGCATCGGTGGAGGACATGGGGTCCGGCTCCTGCTCGAAGCGGAGGACCACCCCCCGCTGACAGGCTCCCGACGGGTCCGGCCGAGGGCCGCAATCACCGCGACGGCGAAGCACGAGCGGCGGCACGCTGTGCGTAGCCGACCCCTTGCGGGTTGATGGCGTCAGGCCCTCGGCCGGACCAAGGAACAGCGCAAGAAAAGCGGGGGGTGGATCGTCGCTCGAAGATCGGCAGGTGCGGCCGTCTCCCTGCATAAGCAGGCTCTGGAGGCTTTGTTCAGGTCCACGTCTGATGAGTACAGGTCCTGCTCGTCAGTCCGGTGAAAATCGATAACGGAGCCAGCACTTTCATGAGAAACGTTCAGGGCTCGTGAAATTCGATTGCGATGGTCGAGAAAGGGGCAGCGCTCACGCGCCGCCCGACCCGAACCGATAGACCGGGATGCCGAGCTTGCGGGCCTTGTCGGCGAGATTGTCCTGGATGCCGGTGCCGGGGAAGACGATGACCCCGATGGGCATCACCGCGAGCATCTGGTCATTGCGCTTGAAGGGCGCGGCCTTGGCGTGCTTCGTCCAGTCCGGCTTAAACGCGACCTGGGGCACCTTGCGCGCATCGGCCCAGCAGGCGGCGATCCGCTCGGCGCCCTTGGGCGAACCGCCGTGCAGCAGCACCATATCGGGGTGTTTGGCGTGCACTTGGTCGAGCTTGGCCCAGATGAGCTTGTGATCGGCCGTGTCACCACCGGAGAAGGCGATCTTCGGACCTGCGGGCATCAGCACCTCGGTCTCCGAGCGCCTGCGGGCGGTGAGGAAGTCGCGGCTGTCGATGAGAGCGGAAGTCAGATTGCGATGGTTCACCAGGGATCCGGTGCGTGGGCGCCAGACTGAGCCGGTGTGGCGCTCGAAGGCGTCGGCGGCTTCGTCGCGCATCAGCTCGAAGGCGTCGCGGCGCTCCACGAGGCTCTGCCCCTCGGCGATGAGGCGTTCCAGTTCCACCGAGCGCACCTCGCTGCCATCCTGCTCCTGCTGGCTGCGGCGCTGGCCCTGCTCGTTATCGTCAAGGGTGCCCGAGATCCGGCCGGCGGCCCGGTGGAAGAGATGGACGGTGGACCACAGGAGGTCGGGAAGGTCCGGCTCGAGGCGGGTGTCCTGCAGCGTCACGATGAGGGCGTCGAAGATGTCGGTGATGGCGCCGGTGATGCGATCGGCCTCGGGAAGCGGCCGGGGATCGGGCTCGTCGTCAAATGGGCGGTAGCCGTAGAGCTGGAGTTCCTGCAGCAGGTGATCGGTGGGAGAAGAGGTGTGGCGGGGTTCGTCGTGCTCGGCGCCCATGGGATGCTCCGTCGGTTGGACCGCAGCCTTGCGGCCTTCATGGCGACGAAGCCGGCGGGCGGGACGGACCTGCACCCCGCGGGACGCGCGGGGCCGGAGCGCAGCGGAGGATGGCGAAGGCCGGGGATTTTGCTTCGCGATGGAAAGGCGCGCAGCGCCGCCGGAAAATCGTCGGCCGCAGCCATTGTTGGGCCGGCACGTTTGCTGGCCGATCGCCCTCTGGAAGGCCAGGATGTGGTCCTCTCCGATGACGGGAAGCATCAATGCGCAGGCGAGACCGTGCCCTCTCTTCCTTGAGCGGGACTACAGGCGCAGCACCATGAATCGGGAAACGTCCTCTGCTGCGACCTGAGCTCGGATTCCGGCCCGAACGGCATCGACCCCAAAGGCGCGCAGATCCTCGTTGAAGTCTCCGAGAGCTGGGGAGAGCACGATGGCCTCGATCGTGGCAGCGTCCGCTCGTGCAATGAGGCTATCTCGCGCCCTGTCGCCGGCCGGATCGCTGTCGCGCACGATGTAGAGCCGCCGCAGGCCGGGGGGGAAGGCGATGGCGGCAAGGTGTGTGGCCGAGAGCGCCGCTGCCATCGGAAGGTTGGGCAGCGCCGTGCGCACGGAGAGGATGGTTTCGATGCCCTCTCCGACGGCTATCACGTCGTCAGCCCCGCCGAAGCGAACGGCATGCTCCAGCAGGTGACCCATGGCGCGCCGGGGCGTGGTGATGGCTGCCTTGTCCGACCCGTTCGGAGCGAGCCATGTTCGATGCACGCCCGTGATCTGTCCGCTGAGATCGGTGACGGCCGCGACCATGGCCGGTAAGGGCCGGATGGGGGTGTGCGCATCGGACCGGTAATAGCAGCGCGGGTGAAAGCGCAGGCTTCCGGTTTCGTGCAAAGCCGTGATGCCGCGGTTCCGTAGATACGCCTCTACGATTGTGCCCGGAATAGGCTCTGCGGCGGCGAAGAGCCGGCGAGCCGAGGTGACGGGGTCTCGCGAGGAGGATCGTTTCCCGCAATTGGGAGCTTTCTTGTTTCGGGAGGTCGGTGGAAGGCGAAGAAATGATTGAGCCTCTGCAGCCACATCGGTGAAGTGGGACAGGCCCCGACTTTCCCGGATCACGTCGAGGAGATCACCGTGCTCTCCCGTCGCTGCATCGGTCCATTTGCCGGCGGGGCCTTTCGCACAGTCTCGCAGCCGCACGAACATCGAGCGGCCGGGCGCATTGCGGACATCGCCCACCTGCCAATAGTGCCCCTGCCGCCGGCCGGCGGAGAGATAATGGCGACAGACCGCCTCTGCCTGTCGGCCGAGCCTGTGGGCCAGATCATGGGCCGCATCCGACATGGGGACGCTCCAACAGAAAGGCCCGCCGTCCGGGCCACGCGACAGGGGGATCGCGGAGCCACAGGCGGCGGGCCAGGTTGCCCGGGGAGGATTATTCGGCAGCGATCGAGGAGGAGATCGCTTCGGGCTCCTCAGTGTCGGCGAGGTCCTCGCTGTCGGCCATGGCCGTTTCGCCGTCGGTCTCCGCCGTCTCTTCGCCGGCGGTGTCGGAGGGCTGGGTCCGCAGCGCCTCCGGGAGCCAGCCGCTGTCGGCGAGAAGGGTTTCAGCCTCCCGCGCCATGTCGCCCTTCTTGAGGTGGGCAATCCGCTCCGCCGCACGTTCCCCCTTGGCCTCGGTCACCGCCTGCAGAATGCGGGCCTTGGTCACCCGGCCGAGGAAGGTGTCGACGGTGGGCTTCCATCCGGCCGCCGCCATGTCGAGCGACACCGCCTGCGCCAGCCTGTCGGCATGGGCGAAGGCGCGTGGACGACGGTTCCAGGCCTCATGCACCGCATTGACCGAGAGGCTCACCACATGGGCGAACAAGGCAGCGCGGCTGTCGTGGTCCCAGTCGCTCAGGGTGTCCCAGAGTGCGACCGGTTCCTTGGGCAACACCTTGGCCCAGCTTTCGTGCCGGATGCGGATGGCCTCTGCCGAGACGCTGTCGTTGAGACCCGGCGCCTGGGCGTTGAAAGACACGCTTTTCAGATCGAGCTCGAGGCAGCTGTCCGAGCCGTAGACGTAGAAGGCCTTCAGCGTGAGAGCGTGGACCGCCGCGAGGAAGGCCACATCGGGCTGCTCGCCCAGCGCATGGCGCAGGCCGAGGGTGCGATGGGTGGTCAGCTCCGTGAGCAGCCGGTCGGAGATCGGGGCGAGGCCGTCTTCCTCCTCGGGCTCAGCAGGGGCATCGGGTGTGGCCGCCTCCTGGAGAGAAGTCGATGCCACATGGTTTGCATCATCGGTCTCGGTGGAAGTGGCATGCTCCTCTTCGACCGGCACCTCGTCCTCCGGGCGGACATAGCCCCGCTCCACCCGGAGCTTGCCGTCCTGGGCGATGCTGACGAAGGCGCCGGCGCGGCCGACCTCCGCCGGATCGAACGCGAGGGGTCGCGTCTCGAAGGCCTCCAGCACCGCCTCGAGCTCACCGAGCCGCGCATCGACCTCCTCGGGAAGCTCGTCGGCATCGGCATGTTCTTCGGAGAGGCGATCATATGCGGCCTGGGCCGTCGCCCGAGCCGCCTCCTCCTCTTCAGTCAGCGGCGTGAGCTCACCCCGCAGCTGGCGCAGGCCGTAGGTGTGGCCATAGGCGAAGTCCGGCGCCACTTCGGTCCACTTCCAGCCTTCGCCGCGGATCCCGTCGGCCTCAATGGCGAGCTTCTCCGCCACCATGCGATCGACGAGGGTGACATCCTGCAGCCAGCCGCCGTCGTCCCCCTGGAACAGGTCGCGCAGCACCGTGCCACCGGCCGTCTCATAGGCCTCGATGCCGATGAACCGGGCCCGCTTGTCGCTGGCTCGGACGGCGCCCTCCGTCAGCATGCGCCGGACGACATAGGGCTGCTTGTCGTAAGCCTGGGCGAGACGCTCCAGCACCTGCTCCTGCCGCGCGTGATCGCCCGACACGGTGAAGGCCATGAGCTGGTCGAGGGTGAGGCCGTCCTCGGCGTAGACGTCGAGCAGCTTCGGCGACACGGAGGCGAGCTTCAACCGCTGCTTCACCACCGCCACCGAGACGAAGAAAGCCGCCGCGATCTCCTCCTCGGACTGGCCTTTCTTGCGCAAGGCGAGGAAGGCACGGAACTGGTCGAGGGGATGGAGGGGAGCCCGCTGGACGTTCTCGGCGAGGGAATCCTCCTCGGCGATGCCGCCCTCGCGCATGATGCAGGGCACGGGCGCGGTCTTGGCAAGACGCTTGCGCTTCACCAGCAGCTCCAGCGCCCGAAAGCGCCGCCCGCCGGCCGGGATTTCATACATGCCGGTCTCGACGCCATCCGCATCGATCACGGCTCGGACATTGAGGCCCTGGAGCAGGCCCCGCCGGGCGATGTCCTCGGCGAGTTCCTCGATGGAGACGCCGGCCTTCACCCGACGGACGTTGGACTGGCTGAGCACCAGCCTGTTGAAGGGAATGTCCCGCGAGGACGAAAGGGTGATCTTCTGAACAGCCGTGGCCATGGGATGCTTCTCCGCGACGGGCGGCCGGAGAACCTCTCTCTGGCCTCCAACCCGTCACGAAACACGGCGCCGCCCTCTGCCTCTGAGGACGGCGCCGTAAAGCCGACAATCCGGAAACCTGGAACGACACGGAGCCAGAAACACCGCAATCCGCATCTCAGGCTTTGCGGATCTCAGGCGGCGCGATCGAGCAGCTTCTTCGCCCGGGCCTCCAGATCGAGGCGCGCATCCTGGTGCGGCTTGTCCCGCGCCACCGCGGTGATGCCCTGCACGAAGTCGAAGATGCTCTCCGGCTTGCGGCCCTCCTCGGCGAGCACGGTCTCGATCACCTTCTGCGTCTCGGCTTTGGAGAAGCCCTTGCGACGCAGGAACTCAATGCGGTCCTCGTCGGTGCGCGCCACGATGCGCTCGCGCGCCGCCCTGATGCCGTTGACGAAGGGCATGGGCGAGGAATTGGCGAAGCGCTCCAGGGCCGGCGCTGCCTGATGGGCGAAGCGGGACGCGGCATACTTGGAGTGCCGGATGGTGATCTCCTCGAAATCCTCGACACCCCACAGGTTGCGGTTCTGGCACACCGCCCGCAGATAGAAACTGGCGATGCCGAGCGTCTTGGCGCCCACCTCTGAGTTCCAGCAATAGAAGCCACGGAAGAAGAGGTCGGGAGAGCCATCAGGCAGCCGCCCGGCTTCGATTGGGTTCAGGTCGTCCACCAGGAACAGGAAGACGTCCCGGTCGGAGGCGTAGAGCGTGGTGGTGTCCTTCGTGATGTCGACGCGGGGATTGTAGATGCCGGTCGACCAATCGAGCACACCCGGCACCTTCCAGCGGGTATCGCCCGTGCCGTTGCCGGCAATGCGGCGCACGGCGTCCACCAGCTCATGGTCATAGATGCGGCCGTAGTCGGGGCCGGTCACTGCCCGGAGCTCAATGCGGCCATCCTCCACCTCCAGCGTCTTCACCTGCTCGGCGCGGTGCGTCAGTAACCCGTGCTGCAGGTTGATGCCGGCGAGCGGCGCGGGAAGCTGCCGCAGATAAGATGCCGGTGCCCCAACGAGGCTCGCGAGCTGGCCAAAACTCCAATGGGTAGGGGCAACGGGAGCCTCCGTCCCCGGCAGCGCGAGCATCAGCCGGTCCGGCGCCTCTCGGCCCGCCTCGACGCGGATGGCGGCGCTCTCCACAGTGCGCGTCCGGCTCCGGTCGGACCGCCCGCGCACCGCGCCGTACAGCTCAGACAGGGACAGATAGCGCTCGTCCGCCGGCCGGGAGAACCACTCCGAGGACACGCGGCCGTTCCGCTCGCCCCGGCTCACATCCACCTTATAGGCGCCGGCACCTGCAGGCGCCGCGTCCAGAATCTCCACCTGGGCCATAGGTCGTCTCCATGACGGGCGCCGGAAGCCTCTCTCCCAGCCCTCAACCCGTCACGGAAATCCGGACCGAACTCTCACTCTATCGGGGAGCGAAGCTCTCGCACCGCCTTAAAACGACCGTTCGACAGGCCGAGGCAGCAACATTCCTGAAATTTTTTCGTTTGATTTACGAAAATTCCGGGGTATTGATCAATCATCGATAACAAGGTGAGTCGCCACCGTGAGCTATCCCGACGCCGACGAAGTGTACCGAGTGTTGAAAGACTTCGAAGAGCCGTTGATGGCCGTGCACCTCAGGGCGTGGGATCGGCTGGTCTCGAACCCGGATTGGCCATCTCTGGTCTTCGCCAGGACCGGAACGGGCATGATGCATGACTTCATCGTCCAGGAAGCCGGGGGCGAGTTGGACGACATGCCCGGGGTGAGCCGCATCGCGCACGATAAGAGCGTGCGCTATCTTTTCAAAGATCGCGTGTTGCTGCGATTCAAGCACGGCTCGGCAAGGGGACTGGGCAGCAACATCGATACCCAGGCCAATGATGATTTCATTGATGCCCAGGTCGATCTGCTCGGCATGCCTGAGGCGATGAAGGTCGAGTTGCTGTGGTACGAAAACCGGCTGCGCACCAAGCTTGATCGTGTCGAGGTGACCGCCCGAGACGGAAAGCATCGGCTCTGGGGCTACCCGATGGGTAGCGAGCCTGATATCGCCACGCTGCCGTTCGATATTCCGGTCGACCCTACCGCACCTGCCAGGACGGCGCCTCTGGTCACCGTGAGGCCAGTGCCAAAGACAGACACGAAGGACGACGAGTAGCATGCCATTTTCAGGAGCGATGCTCCGTCTTGCGCGGCAGAGGAGAGGTATCCGCCAGAACGAGGCGGCCCAGCAGCTGGGCGTCTCGCCGTCGGATCTGTCCCGCATCGAAAACGACGCCAAGGAGCCGTCGCAGACTTTCATCGAAAAGGCGGCAACGGCTTTCCGGGTGCCGGAAGGCTTTTTCGTACTGACAGATACCGTCTATGGTGCGCCAGTTTCGGTGCATCCCATGTGGCGCAAGAAAGCGGACGTCTCCGCCGGCGAGCTCGACGCTGTCATTGCCGAGCTCAACGTTCGCATCATGCATCTCCGCCGATTGCTGCAGGCCGCGGAAATCAATCCTAGCCGCACCATCCCGCAACTGGATATCGAGGAATATGGTGACCCGGAGACGGTAGCGGGTTTGTTGCGCAGGCACTGGATGATGCCTACTGGACCGGTGAAGAACCTCACCGCACTACTGGAAGAGGCCGGCGTTGTCGTCGTGCATTCCTTCATGGGCGGATCGTCTGTGTCCGGCGTAACCTTCCGTGTACCCGGCCTGCCGCCGCTTATCGTTCTCAACAGCGACCAGCCGGCTGATCGGATGCGCTTCACGCTGAGCCACGAGCTGGGGCACATCGTGATGCACCGGTTCCCGACGCCGACCATGGAAAAGGAAGCAAACGACTTTGCCAGCTGCTTCCTGGTGCCAACACGGGACGTCAAATCTCACTTTGGTACTGGTCGTGTGGACCTCCCAAGGCTCGCCGCACTGAAGCGTGTTTGGCGGGTGTCGATGGCCAGCCTCGTCTTTGCCGCTGACCGTGCCGGCAAGCTGACGCCGGCTCAGAAAAACTATATCTGGCAGCAGTTCTCGATCGCCAAGATTCGCATGGCTGAACCGCCGGAGCTCGACTTCCCGCGCGAGGAGCCGACGATCGTCAAGAGTCTTCTTCGAGCCCACATCGAGAACCTCGGCTATTCGATAGCCGATCTTGCACGCATATTGACGATGACCGAAGCTGAGCTACCGGATTTTTATGATTTTACAGAAGTCTTGCGCGATAAACCAACACGGCCGCTGGGACTACGCATCATCAAATAGCCCCCTTGCGATAAGCTAGGCGGCTCTCGTTGCTCGGATCGTGTGAAGCGCTTCCGGCTTGAGGTGGGTATAGCGTCGCAGCATCTTCCAATCCTTGTGACCGGTCACGAGCGCGACTTGTTCGATCGTAAATCCCGCTTCAAAAAGCCGGCTGGTGCCTTCGTGCCGCAGATCGTGGAAGTGCAGGTCCTCGATCTTGAGGTCTTCGCACTGACGACGAAACGCGGTGCCAACCGAGCGGCCGTTGTAGGGAAAGATGCGGCCTTCTCGAACGTTCGAGAAGCGCCCCTGCTCCTCGATGATCTTGCAAGCATCGTAACCCGACACGTCGAGCAGCGGGATGCGCTGATTGTTGCCGTCCTTCCTGCGAGGGTCCTTGCGGTCCCGAATAAGAAGCATCCGCGTTCTCGGATCGAAATCGCGCCATTCAACGCGGCAGATTTCTTCCTGACGCATCGCCGTTGCCACGGCGAAGCGCATGATCCTCCCGACGGGAATGACCTGCCGAGGGTTCTCGTCCAGCGCTGTGGCGATGCGATCGAGTTCGTCTTGCGTCGGCCGTCGATCGCGCTCGTTGCCTTTCCCGATCAAACCGAGCCGCTTCAATGCAATGCGCGCGAGATCCAGAGGCTCGGTCGAGATCGTCACACCATGGACCGCCGCAGCATGGGAAAGGACCGTCTTGATATATCCGAAGTCCATGCCAAGGGTGACCGGACCTGCGCCTTCCTTTGCACGGTCCCTGCCGAATTTAATGAGACGCTCGCGATCAAGCTCGGCAATTTTCAGATGGCCGAGCGTCTCGCCCAGGGAGATAAGACAAAAGTCCTTGGAGCGGCCGATCCTGATACCTACTTCTTCCATGTCCTGACGATGGAGCGCTACGAGATCGCGGAAGAGCTTCGCGTCACGAGACTTGCGCGTGATGGCGGGTTCCTGGCGGTCGATGCGGCGCTCCATGTCGAGCGCCCATTCCTCCGCATCCTTACGGCGCAGGAACGTCTCGTTGACGTACTGCCCCTTCCGACGGATCTGGGCTCTCCAGGAACCGGATTTTAGTTTAGTGAAGGTGGCCAATCCGTGTGCGCTCCGTGTGCACTGACGCGTCGGAAAAACGAAAATTGGGGCGCATCATGGCGTAAAATCGAGTGCACACGACGCGACCTAACGTTCTGAAGTTACGAAAATAATGTCGAAAAATCAAGAGTTTATATTTTCCGTGGCGCCTATGATGGAGTGGACGGACCGGCATTGCCGGGCGTTTCACCGGAAGCTGACGCGGCACGCGCTGCTCTACACCGAGATGGTGACCGCCCAGGCCGTGGTGCACGGCGACCGGGAGCGGCTCATCGGCTTTTCGCCCGCCGAACACCCGCTCGCCCTGCAGCTCGGCGGCAACGATCCGGTGTTGCTGGCGGAAGCCGCGCGGATCGGCGAGGCGTTCGGCTACGACGAGATCAACCTCAACGTCGGCTGCCCCTCCGACCGGGTGAAGGACGGCTTCTTCGGCGCCTGCCTGATGGCCGACCCGGAGATGGTGGCGCGCGGCGTCGCGGCCATGAAGGCGGCGGTGTCGATCCCGGTCACGGTGAAATGCCGCATCGGCATCGACGACCAGGACCCGGAAACGGGTCTCGACCGGTTCGCCGACGCGGTTGCCGCCGCCGGCACCGACGCGCTGTGGGTGCACGCCCGCAAGGCCTGGCTGCAGGGCCTGTCGCCCAAGGACAACCGCACCTTGCCGCCGCTGGACTACGACCGGGTCTACCGGCTGAAGGCGCGCCTCGGCGACCTGTTCGTCGGCCTCAACGGCGGCATCGCCACGCTCGACGAGGCGGAGGCGCATCTCGCCCGCGTCGACGGGGTGATGCTCGGCCGCGCCGCCTATCACACCCCTGCCCTTCTCGCCGCGGTCGACCGGCGGATCTACGGCGGCACCGCGCCCGATCCCGACCCGTACGAGGTCGCCGCCGGCCTGGTGCCGTACCTCGCCGACCTCGTCGCCGGCGGCGCCCGCCCGGCGACGCTGACCCGGCACATGCTCGGCCTGTTCCACGGGGCGCCGGGGGCGCGCGCCTGGCGGCGGGCGCTGGCCGAGGAGGCCTGCCGGGCCGGGGCCGGCGCTGAGGTGCTGGCCGACGCGCTGACGGCGCGGCGGCAGCTGACGGCCCGTCGCGACGCCGCCTAGAACATGTCCCGGTCAGATCGACGCGATCTGACCGAAAAGGAATTGCTCGAGGCATTGAATCTGGCGCCATTTCTTGGCGGTCGGGTGTGACCGCCTGACCGGGAAAAGGCATTGGAGCGTTTCCCGGTGACGGGGATGTCGGGTCTCCGTTCGAAACCGGGTCAAGACAGGCGGTTGGAGCCACTTCCATTCGATCAGGTGGAACCGCCCGATCGCAAAAGGCTCCGGCCCGCTCCGCGCAAACCGGCCCCGGTCCAAGCCAGGCCCCGCTCTGGGCCCGGTGCCATGAGCCATTTGCTTTTCCGGCCGGATCGAAGCGATCCGAGCTGGCGGACCGCCCGGATCCGGACGGGAAACCGGGGATCGCCAAGGCCGCGGCAACCGCAGGCCGTCCGCGCCCGTCGGCCGGCCCGTTGATCTGGAGCAAACCGCGCGGCGTATTTTGTTTCTAACGTCCGTTGCAGCATTCGGGACCGCGCGCTGAGCGCGACCCCGCAAGAAGGAGGGTTGCCGCATGGCGACCAGAAGCGCGAACCTCGGGAGGACGGCGATGATCCACGGCGAGCGGAGCGGGAAGGACCGGCCAGACGCGGCCGCGAACCCGGGCCGGCCGACGGTGCGCCCGATCACCTTCGCCGATGTCCGCGACGCCTTCGGCGCCGGCATGGCCGACTGGCGGGAGCATCCGCTCTCGGGCATGGCCTTCGGCCTCGTCTATGCGGTCGCCGGCGCGGTGATCCTCGCCGTGCTGCGCGCGACCGACAAGGACTACCTGATCGTGCCGGCGCTCAGCGCGTTCCTGCTCATCGGCCCCGGCGTCGCGCTCGGCCTCTACGAGATCAGCCGGCGGACCGAGACCGGCGAGGCGATCACCCTGCCCGCCGTGGTCGGCGCCGGATTCCGCCACGGCGGCGGCCAGATCGCCATCTTCGGATGCGTGCAGGTGATCATCTCGGTCTTCTGGATCGCCAGCGCCGACTTCCTGTTCGACGGCATGTTCGGCCACCCCGGCTGGTCGCTGGGCGAGCTCCTCGCCCGGGTCGCGACGACCGCCGAGGGCGCCCGCTACGCGGTGATCGGCACCGTCGTCGGCGCCGCGTTCGCCGGCGCAACCTTCCTCGTCGGCGTGGTGGGCGGGCCGATGCTGCTCGACCGCGACGTCGATGTGGTGACCGCCTGGACGACCAGCATCCGCGCCGTGCTGAAGAGCCCGGCGGCCTTTCTCGCCTACGGGGCGCTGGTGACGGTGATCGTGGCGGCCGGCATGGCGGCGTTCCTGGTCGGGCTGCTGGTGGCGCTGCCGGTGATCGGCTTCACCACCTGGCACCTCTACCGGCGCGCCGTCGACTGAAACCAGGTCCCGCACGGGGCGAAGTCCGGCTGGCCGAGGCCGTCCTGCAAGGCCGTCACATCTCGCCAGCGCCCGAGGGCGGGGACGCTCCGACGGCGCACGAACGGAACTCCGGTCGTCTGCTCCCGCAACGAACCGTCCCGAAACCGGATGCCGCTCGCGGGGTCGGTGCCCACGGCGTGGCTGTCAGTGGGCCGACGTGCCGCGGGCGCTCGCGTCGTTGGCCGCCCCCTCCAGCCGGAGCCGCTGTTCCATCGCCGCCGCGGTCATCGGCTTGCCGAACAGGAAGCCCTGGAACTGCCCGCAGCCGAGCTTGCGCAGGGTGGCGAATTCCTCTTCGCGCTCGACGCCCTCGCCCTGGATGGTCAGGCCGAGCTTCTGGCCGAGCACCACCAT
Organism: Amorphus sp. MBR-141; assembly: GCF_053628695.1. Taxonomy (NCBI): domain Bacteria; kingdom Pseudomonadati; phylum Pseudomonadota; class Alphaproteobacteria; order Hyphomicrobiales; family Amorphaceae; genus Amorphus; species Amorphus sp. MBR-141. The sequence goes on along the minus strand of NZ_JBRJGW010000004.1, from coordinate 17,367 downwards.
CAGCTCGCAGATCGCGTACTTCTCCACCGAGGTGTCGATGGCGGTGACGAAGGAGCGGTCGATCTTCAGCTTGTCGACGGGCATCTCGTGCAGCCGCTCCAGCGACGACGAGCCCCGGCCGAAGTCGTCGATGGCGATCTTGACGCCGAGGCCTTCCTTCAGGCGCTTCAGCAGCCGGTCGCCACGGTCGCCGGAATGCATGAGCGCCGTCTCGGTGACCTCGATCTCCAGGAACTCGCCCGGCAGGCCGGAATATTCCAGCGCCGAGCGGATGGTGGTCTCGGTGTCGTCGACGACCAGCTCGCGGGGCGACAGGTTGACCGAGACCAGGCCCGGCTGGAGCATCCGCGTCTGCCACAGCCGCATCTGGCGGCACGCCTCGAACAGCACGATCCGGTCGATCTCGAAGATCAGGCCGGTCTCTTCGGCGATCGGCACGAACTCGCCCGGCAGCACCAGCCCGCGGTCCGGGCTCTGCCAGCGCACCAGCGCCTCCATGCCGATGGTCCGGGTGCCGGTGATGTCGACGACGGGCTGGTAGTAGACGACGAATTCACGCCTGGCCAACGCCCCGCGGATCTTCGCCTGGACGTCGAGGCGCTGGGCGGAGGCCCGGGTGAAGGCGCCGTCGTAGAACTGGTAGCTGCCCTTTCCGCTGCGCTTGGCGTGATAGGCGGCCGCGTCCGCATGGCCGATCAGGTCCATCGCCTCCGAGCCGTCTTCGGGGAACTGGGCGATGCCGATCGACGTCTCGACGAAGATCTCGCGATCGCGGTCGATCTCGATGGGCCGTTCGAAGCAGGCCCGCACCCGCTCCGCCAGCGCGCTGGCCTGGAGCTTGGAACGCACCCCGGTCTGCAGGATCAGGAACTCGTCGCCGCCGAAGCGCGAGACGATGTCGGAATCGCGCAGCGCCGTGCGCAGCCGCTCGGCGACTCCGATCAGCAGCCGGTCGCCCATGTCGTGGCCGTAGGTGTCGTTGATGTACTTGAAGTCGTCGAGGTCGAGGAAATGCACCGCCACCCCGTGGCCGTCGCGGCCGGCGGCGGTGAGCGCGGTCTTCAGTTCGGCGACGAACTTGCGCCGGTTCGGCAGGCCGGTGAGCTCGTCGTTGTGGGCGAGCTCGACGAGCCGCTGCTCGGTCTGCTTGAGGCGGGTGATGTCGGTGAACACGCCCACGTAGTTGAGCACCTCGCCGGCCTCGCCGTACAGCACGTTGACCGAGCACAGCAGCGGAATGAGGCTGCCGTCCTTGCGGCGTCCCCAGGTCTCGCCCTTCCAGAAGCCGCTCTCGCGGACCGACCTGCGGATCTCGCCGATGAGGTCGGCGGTCACCTGCACGGGCGGAATGCGCCGCAGGTCCTGATCGGCGACCTCGGCCTGGGTGTAGCCGGTGATGCGCGCGAACGCGTCGTTGACGGTGATCACCTTGAGGCGCGCATCGAGCACGAAGACCCCGTCGCGGGTCGCCTCGAACACGGCGGCGAGCAGGCGGATGCGCTCCTGGCGCTGCTTGTCGTCGGTGACGTCGCGGCCGATCGACTGGATCTCGACGACGCGCCCGGCCGCGTCGAAGAGGGCGCGGTCCGTCCACTGGTGCAGCCGGAGACTGCCGTCCTTGCTGATCACCCGGTGTTCGAAGCCCTTCCAGGGAGCCGCCAGGGTGAAGCTGGTGTAGTGGTCGATCACCGCCTGCCGGTCGGCCTCGGGAACATGCTCGATGAAGCGGTAGCCCACCACCTCGTCGATGGCCACGCCGACCTGCCGGCAGTAGATCTCGTTGGCGAAGGTGATGGCGGTGTCCGGGGTGAACCGCACGATCATGTCGAGGTGCTGCTCGACGATGGAGCGATAGCGCGCCTCGCTGGAGCGCAGTTCCGCCTCCATCCGCTTGCGTTCGGTGATGTCGCGACCGATCGACTGGAACTCGATCAGCGTGCCCTCGTCGTCGAAGATCGCCCGATCGGTCCAGTACTGCCAGCGCACGTCGCCGTCCGGCAGCTCAATCTTGTACTCGAACGACCGCATCGGGTCGTCCGGCGTGACCAGGCTCAGGTGAGCCAGCGCGCGGGCGCGGTCGGCGGCCGGGATGAAGGCGATGAACGGCCGCCCGATGAGCTCGTCCATCCGGCAGCCGAAGGCTTGCGCGTAGGCGGGATTGACGTAGGTGAGCGTGGTGTCCGGCCGGAACCGGCAGATGAGGTCGACCTGGTCCTCGACGATCGACCGGTAGCGCGCCTCGCTCGCCTTGAGGTCGGCCTCGATCCGGAGACGGTCCGACACGTCGCTGATCACCACCGTGAAATAAGAGAGCTGGCCGTCCGCCCGGAACACCTCCGACAGCGTCACCTCCCCCCAGAAGGCGGCGCCGCCGGGCCGGCGGAAGCGGAGCCGGAACGGCGTCGGCGCGTCGCCTGCGAAGGCGGCCTCGAGCCGCTTGCGGAAGTGGCCGCCGCCATCCTCGAGGAACTCGCCGAGCGTCCGCCCGCGCACCGACGTGTCCGCTTCGACGAACATGCTGTCGAACGCCGCATTGGAATAGACGATCGGATGCGCGGCGGTTTCCGCGCACAGGATGGCGATGCCGGCGTCCGCCGCGTCCATGGCGACGGCCTGGACGCGGATCCGATCGACGAGCTGGCGGTGTTCGGTCGTCTCGCGGACGGCGCCGTGCCAGAGCAGGCTGCCGTCGCCGCGCCGCTCGGGCGTGGCATGGACCTCGACCCAGATCTCGCCCTTTTGCGGGTGGATCACCCGGTGCTCGTCGTTCCAGGTCCGCAGGCTCTCGCCGGCCTCCCTGGCGGTCCGCAGGATCCGGTCGCGGTCCCGGGGATCGATGCGATCGAGAAGGAGGGTGCCGTCGCGGCGCACCTCCTCGGGCGAGACGCCGAAGACGCCGCGGATGCCTTCGCTCGCATAGGAGAAATAGCCGGTGCCGTCGGGACGGACGACGCATTGGAAGATCACGCCGGGAAGGTTCGCGGCGATCTTCGACATGGTCGCCGCGTTCTCACGCATCTGCGCGTGCATGCGGTCGCGGGTCAGCCGCAGCGAGGTGGCTTCCAGCAGCGTCCGGTAGTTGTTGAGGCAGAGCAGGCCGAGCAGCGACACGTACAGGCACAGGATGCCCGCCAGCCCGTAGGCCGCGCCCGTTCCCCTGGCGATCAGCATGCCGACGAGCGGCCCGATCGCCAGCACGGCAAACGCCATCACCGACAGCGGGCTGGCCGAGCGCGAGGCCGCGTAGCCGCCTGCGAACCCGGCGAGGAAGAGCGGCACGAGAAAACCGGAGAGGCCCGTGCCCTGGTCCGGCCGGAACAGGACCAGCGCCGCGGCGCCCCACACGAGACCGCTCAGCGCCGCGCCGACGACGAACCGGGCATGCCAGTAGCCGGGCCTTTCGCCGCGACGGACCGACCGGCGAAAATGAAACACCAGCAGGATGTTGGCGCAGGCGACCGCGACCGAGGCCAGGAACAGGAGCGGGAACCACACGCCGGGAGACACTTCGCCGAGCGCGAAGCCCAGCACCAGCAGCGCAACCGGATGGAGCAGGACCTGGAACGGCGTCGAGCTACCCGCAACCAATTCGTTGAACGAACGGCGAATGGCGTGAGCCATCTCCTTCGTGTGCGGCCCGGCCGGCCGATCCGTTGAACCTAGGCGCTTCGTCATGGGTGCAGAAGTCTTTGCCGTTCGAAAGACAGGCGCGGCGGCGAAGATGCGCTGCCGCCCAGTCCGATTGAGCCTATCATCAAATTGTCAGACGGGACATCTCACGACTTCAACGCGCATCCCGTATCGAACGATCGCAGTCGGCCTCGCGGGCAGATCATTCAACTTTGCATTGCTGTCTCCGCCCCCAGTCTAGCTCCGATGGCGCGGCGCGATCGACCCTTCGAATCCACTGGGCCGTCAGCGGCCGTCCAGAATGTGGAGATAGGAGCCGCAGACCGTCCCCCGCACCGCTCCGGCCGCCGGCAGGCGCGCCCCGGCCGCGTCGGCGACCTCGTAGAGCGGCGATCCCGATGGCGGATGCGTCTGCGCGGAGTAGTGAAACTCGTGGCCGCGCAGGTCGGCGGGCCAGGGCAGCGGGCTGGCGTGGCGTGCGCTCCGGTAGCCCAGGCTGCGGCGGCGTTCGGCGAAGCTGGTGACGTGGTCGAGAAGCCCGGCCATCGCATGCTCCACGCCGTCGGCGTCGACGAGTCCGCGCCCCAGCACCATGAACCCGCCGCACTCGCCGTAGACGAGATGGCCGGCGGCCGCATGCGCGCGCAACCCCTGGTGGAAACGGCCCGCCGCCGCCAGCCGGCCGGCGTGCAGCTCCGGATATCCGCCCGGCAGGAAGACCGCGTCCGCCCCGGGGTCCGGCGCCTCGTCGGCCAGCGGCGAGAACGTCCGGATCTCGGCGCCCTGGGCCTGCCAGCCGGAGAGCAGGTGCGGATAGGCGAAGGCGAAGGCGGCGTCCCTGGCCACCGCAATGCGCTGGCCGAGGGGGGGAAGCGTCGGGTGCCGCGCGGCCTCGGGCGGAGCCGCCGCGGTCATCAGCAGCGCATCGAGATCGACGCCGGCCGCGACCGCACGTCCGGCGGCCTCGGCAAAGGCGGCGAGGTCGGGATGTTCGCCCGCCTGCACGAGACCGAGGTGGCGCGACGGCAGGACGAGCGCCGGATCCGTGCGGACACAGCCGAGGCACAGCTGGCCCGCCGCCTCCAGCGCGCCGCGCAGCATCGCCTCGTGGCGGTCGCTGGCGACCCGGGTCAGGATCACCCCGCAGACGTCGACGGTCGGGTCGAACGAGGTGAAGCCGTGCACCAGCGCCGCAACCGACGCCGACTGCCGGGACGCGTCGACGACCAGCACCACCGGCAGGTCGAGATGGCGCGCCAGATCGGCCGTCGAGCCGGGCCCGGCCACCGGGCCGTCGAACAGCCCCATCACGCCCTCGACGAGCAGCACGTCGGAACCGGCGGCCGCATCGGCGGCGATCGAGGTGACCAGGTCCGGCCGCATCGCCCACAGGTCGAGATTGGGGGCCGGCCGCACCGAGACCGCGTCGTGGAAGCGGGCGTCGATGTAGTCCGGGCCGGCCTTGGCCACGCCGACGCGCAGTCCGCGCGCCCTGAGCGCGGCGGCCAGCCCGAGCGTCGTGACGGTCTTGCCGGATCCCGACGACGGCGCCGCGATGACCAGCCCGACGGTTTCGGCCACGTCAGCCGACACGGCCGACCCCCATGCGCTCCACATAGCGGCCGACATCCTGGCGCAAGCTCACCGTGGGACCAACGACGACGATGGCCGGTGTGGTGAGCGTTCCCGACGCGGCGAGGGCACCGACCTCGCCGAGCGTGGAATCAACCACCTTCTGCTCCGGGAGCGTGGCATGGGAGACGATGGCGACGGGATCTGCGGGCGCGCGGCCGCCCTCCATCAGCCGGGCGGCGATGTCGGGCAGGTTCTTGACGGCCATATACATCACCAGCACCGGCGCCGCCGTGGCCACCGCCGACCAGTTGACCCCGGCCGGCACGGTGCCGGACGAATCGTGGCCGGTGAGGAACAGGACGCTGTGATTGGTGTCGCGATGGGTGACCGGAATCCCCGCATAGCCGACACCGCCGATGCCGGCGGTGATGCCGGGCACGATGCGAAACGGCACGCCTGCGGCCGCAAGGGTCTGGCATTCCTCTCCGCCCCGGCCGAACATGAACGGATCGCCGCCCTTGAGTCGCAGCACCCGCTTGCCCGAGCGGGCGAGATCGACCAGACGGGTGGAAATGTCATTCTGGTGAGCGGACGGCTTGCCGCCGCGTTTGCCGGCATATTCGAGAAGCGTCCCTTGCGGTACCCAGTCCAGGATCTCGGTTCCGACCAGTGCGTCGTAGATGACCGCATCCGCGCGCGTGAGCGCGTGATAGCCGAGCAGCGTCAGCAGGCCCGGCGCGCCCGGCCCGGCGCCGACCAGCCAGACGGTGCCCGGCTCGAAGTCGGGGAACGCCGTGCGGTCGAGCGCCGCGAAGGTCCGGTCGCCGCTGTCGCCGCTCATGCGGCACCTCCCGGCACGAGGCCCGTCGCGCCATGCTGACCGCACCGCCCGCCGACCTGCGCCGCACGCTGCGCCGCGGCTGGACCACCGGCGCATGTGCCACGGCGGCCACCAAGGCCGCCTACACCGCGCTGGTCACCGGCAGCTTTCCCGATCCCGTCGAGATCCTGCTGCCGAAGGGCGAACGCCCCGCCTTTGCGCTGGCCCTCGAAGACCATGGCGACCGCTGGGCATCGGCCGGCATCGTCAAGGACGCCGGCGACGACCCGGACGTCACCCACGGCGCCCTGATCATCGCGACCGTGCGCAGGGGCGTGCGCGGCACCGGCGTCATCTTCCGCGCCGGCAAGGGTGTCGGCACCGTCACCCGGCCGGGCCTGCCGATCCCGCCCGGCGAGCCGGCCATCAACCCGGTGCCGCGGGCGCTGATGCGCGCCGTCGTGACCGAGCTGGCGGACGCGCTGGGCGGGCCGCACGACGTGGAGATCGAAATCTCGGTGCCGACCGGCGAGAAGCTGGCGGCGAAGACCTGGAACCCGCGGCTCGGCATCGAGGGCGGCCTGTCGATCCTCGGGACCACCGGGATCGTCCATCCGTTCTCGTGCTCGGCGTGGATCCATTCCATCCACCGGGGCATCGACGTGGCGCGGGCAGCCGGCCTCACCCATGTGGCCGGCTCGACCGGCTCGACCTCGGAGGCGGCGGTGAAGGCCCATCACGGCCTCTCCGACATCGCGCTCCTCGACATGGGCGACTTCGTCGGCGGCATGCTGAAGTACCTGCGCAACCACCCGGTCGACCGGGTGACCATCGCCGGTGGGTTCGCCAAGCTGACCAAGCTCGCCCAGGGATTTCTCGATCTGCATTCCGGCCGCAGCCAGGTCGATTTCGAGTGGCTGTCGCAGACCGCACGAACCGCCGGTGCGGACGACGCCGTCTGCGCGGCGATCCTGGATGCCAACACCGCTGCCGAGGCGCTGTCGATCGCGGCGACGGCCGGCATCGACCTCGCCGGCCCGGTCGCCCGCGCCGCCCGGGCGCGCGCCGAACGCGTCGTTGAGGGCCACCCGGTCGCCGTCGACGTGCTGGTGGTCGACCGCAGCGGCCAGATCATCGCCCATGACGGATAGACCATGACCACCAGAATCCTGATCCTGGGCGGCACCACCGAGGCGCGCGACCTGGCCGACCGGCTGGCCGATGACGGCCGGCTGAGCGTGGTGACCGCGCTCGCCGGACGGACCGCCGAACCGGCCCCGCGCAAGGGCGAGATCCATCGCGGCGGCTTCGGCGGCGAGGCCGGCCTGGCCGGCTACCTGGCCAGCGAGGCGGTCGACCTGCTGGTCGATGCCACCCACCCGTTTGCGGCCCGCATCTCCGTCGCGGCCGAGCGCGCGGCCGCCGCCGCCGGACGTCCCCGTCTGCGCCTGGAACGGCCCGGCTGGACCGCCGAGGAGGGCGATCACTGGATCCATGTCGCGGATCTCGCCGAAGCGGCAGCGGTGCTTGCCCCCGGCGCCTGCGCCTTCGTCACCGTCGGCCGCCAGGAACTGTGCCCGTTTCTGCGCCGTCCCGACGTGACGATCGTGGCGCGCACCATCGAGCCTCCGGCGCATCCCCTGCCCGAGCGCATCCGCCTGGTGCGGGACCGTCCGCCCTACGGCCTCGAGCACGAACGCGCGGCGCTGGCCCGCTACCGCGCCGACGTGCTGGTGACCAAGAACTCGGGCGGAACAGCGACGGCGGCGAAGCTGGAGGCGGCGCGCGACCGGGCGATCCCGGTCGTCATGGTGGACCGGCCGGGCGGCCAGCCGCCGGCCGATGCCGCCGACGTCGACGGCTGCCTGGCGCTCATCCGCCGGCATCTTGCCGCTCCCTGACCGTCTCCTTCTTCTTCTTTTTCCCCGGCCGCAGGATGTGCTTGTGGTTGGGATCGTAGAGAGCGGAATCGGTGAAGTCCTCGGTGTCGAGCACCCGGCCGACCAGCACCAGCGCGGTGCGGGTGAGCTTGGCGGCGCGCACCTTCTCCGCGATGTCCGACAGCGTGCCGCGGAGGATCTCCTGGTCCGGCCAGGTGGCCCGGAAGATCACCACCACCGGGCAGTCGGCGCCGTAGTGGGGAACCAGCTCGCGCTCGACGTGGCGCAGGTTGCGCACCGACAGGTGGATCGCCAGCGTCGCGCCCGAGGCGCCCAGCGTCGCCAGGTCCTCGGCGTTGGGCATCGACGACGACTTCATCGCCGTGCGGGTGAGGATGACGGTCTGGGAGACGTCGGGCAGCGTCAGCTCCAGGCCGAGCTCGGCGGCGGCGGCGGCGAAGGCCGGCACGCCGGGGGTGATGTCGTAGGGAATGCCCGCCGCCTTCAGCCGGCGGATCTGCTCGCCGATGGCGCCGTAGATCGACGGATCGCCGGAATGGACGCGGGCGACGTCGTGGCCGGCCAAGTGGGCCGCCTCGATCTCCGCCATGATCTCGTCGAGGTTCATGGGTGCGGTGTCGATGACCCGGGCGCCCTCCGGGGCCTCGGCGACCACCTCGACCGGGACCAGCGAGCCGGCATAGAGGCAGACCGGGCAGGACTTGATGAGGGCGAGGCCGCGGACCGTGATGAGGTCGGGCGCGCCGGGGCCGGCGCCGATGAAATGGACCGTCATGCTGCCCCCCGCTTCGCCTCGTAGCCGCGCGGCGTGTAGACCCGCACGCTGCCGTCGCCCCGCTCCAGCGTCCTGGTCGCCGACGAGCCGACCAGCACCAGTGACATCATGTCGACGGTTGCCGGATCGAAGTCGGCGATGGTGGTGACCGCCAGCCGTTCGCGCGGCCGGCCGAGGTCGCCGGCCACCATCACCGGTGTATCGGCGGGGCGCGCCTCGGCGAGGATCGCCATGGCGCGCGGCAGCTGGTCGCGGCGGCGGAGCGAACGGGGATTGTAGAACGCGATGACGAAATCTCCTTCGGCGGCGGCGCGGATGCGGCGTTCGATCGCCTCCCACGGCGTCAAAAGGTCGGACAGGGAAATGCAGCAGAAGTCGTGGCCGATCGGCGCGCCGAGGCGGGCCGCAGCCGCCTGGACGGCGGAAATGCCGGGTGCGACGACCACCTCCACCCGGCGCTCGGCGTCGGTCGCGGCGGCATCGGCGAGGCACTCGAAGACCAGCGTCGCCATGGCGTAGATGCCCGCGTCGCCCGACGAGATCAGCGCCACGTCGCGCCCCGTGGCGGCCAGCGCCAGCGCGTGCCGGACGCGGGTGATCTCGGCGCCGAGATCGAACCGGTGCTCGGCCTGGCCGCGCGAGAGATCGGCGACGAGATCGAGATAGAGGCCGTAGCCGACCCAGTCGGTGGCGCGGGCGAGCAGCCGGGTCGCCTCGCCGCTGCGCCATTCCTCCTGGCCGGGACCGATGCCGACCACCGACAGGCGGCCGCGGGCGCGGCCGACGGCGGCCGGATTGATGGGGCGGGGCGCGATGGCCACCGCACACGTCGCCCGGGCGGACTTGGTCTTTTCCACCAGCAGCCGGCCCTCGGGTCCGGCGGCGGCGAGCGCCGCGCCCTCGCAGACCCCGGCGACGCCGACTTCGGCCAGCACCACGTCCGATGGGTTGGCGAGCCGCGGCTCGGCCGCGCGCAGCTCCTCGGCGGTGAGGAAGCGCGCCGGAACGTCCAGATGGGCGGCCAGGGCGTGGACCGCCGGCTCGTCGGCCTTGCGGTCGAGCGAGACCACACAGGCGATCGCCTCGTCGGCGAGATCGGCCTCTTCCAGCGCCTGGTCGACCAGCGCGATCAGGTCCTCCGGCGGACAGCCGCGATCGGTGCCGACGCCGAGCGCCAACGACCGGGGGCGGTAGACCAGCGCCGTCGTCTCCATGCCGTCGTCGTCATCGTCCAGCGGCCAGGCGCGCGCCACCGACGAGAGCAGCCGCACCTCGCCGAACTCCCAGCGCGGCAGGCGGGCGTCGTCGAGCCAGTCGAGCGCCGGATCGATGACCGCCGAGGCGCCGTCGAGAAGCGCCGCCATGGCCGCCTTGGCGTCCCACGGGTTGGACAGGCTCCAGCCCTCGGGCGGATCGTCGAGGGCGACGCCGAAGCGCAGATCGCCCGCGGTGGTGATGGCCGCGACGCCGCCGAGCGCGGCGGCGAGCTTGCGCGCCAGCTCGTTGGCGCCGTGATGGCCGCCGAGCACCGGCACGACCGCCGAGCCATCCTCCGACACGGCGACCACCGGCGGCTCGGACTGCTTGTTGGCAAGCGCCGGGGCCAGCAGCCGGACGATGACGCCGGTGGCGCAGATGCCGACGATCGGCCGCCCGGCCGCGAAGGCGGCGCGCATCTCGTCGCCGAAGCGGCCAGCGTTCGTCTCCTCCTGCCGCGCCGACTGGCCGGCCACGACCGTGCAGTCGCCGAGGATCTCGCGGACCCGCTCGGCGGTCTCGCGGCCGCGCTCGGTCAGCACGAAGAGGGCCGGCGTCATCGCCATTTTTCGTCTCCCCGGTAGACCAGGATGGTCGAGAAATAGGGCCGCGCGCCCTCGGGCAGCGCGTCCAGCCGCGTCACCGTCTGGTCCGGCGCCGTCGCGCGCTCGACCAGCACGGAAGAGGCTTCCAGCCCCTGCCCGCGCAGCACGCCGCGCACGGTGTCGATGTGGCGGCCGACCTTGACGATCGCCGCGGCGTCGCAGGTGGCCAGTTCCGAGGCCAGCCGTTCCGGCGGCAGCGGCGCCGGCAGCACCTTCAGGATCTCGTTGCGGGCGCAGAGCGGCCGGCCCGCCTCCGCCGCGCACGCCGTCAGCGAGGTGACGCCCGGCACCACCGTGGTCGGAAACCGCGCCGCCAGCCGCTCGAACAGGTACATGGCGCTGCCGTAGAACATCGGGTCGCCCTCGCAGAGCAGCGCCACCGTGTGCCCTGACGACAGCTCGGCCGAGATCCGCTCGGCGGCCTCGTCGTAGGCGGCCTGGCCCGGTTCGCGCGCCGTGCGCATGGGCATCAGGAAGCCGATCTCGCGGGTGCCGGGCGCGATGTGCGCCGCGGCGATCTGGCGGGCCCGCGCCGCGCCGCTCTCGGTGGTCGGATAGGCGACCACGTCGGCCGCCGCGATGATCCGCGCCGCCTTGAAGGTGAGGAGGTCCGGATCGCCGGGTCCGACGCCGACGACGTGGAGATGGCCGCCGCTCATGACTTCACCACCCGCCACTGCAGGACGCTCATGCGCGGCCGCAGCGCCCGGAACCGGCCGACGGCGTCCTGCTCGGCCACGTCGATCCGCACCAGCTCGCCGCCGTGGCGGCCCTGGCGGTCGATGAGCGCCGCGTCGCCCTCCAGCGTGACGGCGTTGGCGACCAGCCGGCCGCCGGGCGAAAGCCGCGCCCAGACGGTGTCGAACAACTCCGTATCGGACACCGCCCCGCCGAGGAAGACGGCATCCGGCGCCGGCTGCCCGTCGAGACTGTCGGGCATGTCACCGGCGGCGATTTCCAGGTCCGGGACGCCGAGGGCGCGCCGGTTGGCCTCGATCATCGCCAGCCGCTCCGGGGACTTTTCGAAGGCGATGGCGCGGGCATGGGGGGCGGCGCGCATCCACTCGATGGCGACCGAGCCGGAGCCGGCGCCGAGGTCCCACAGCAGCGCGCCCGGCGACGGCGCGAGCGCGGCCACGGTGACGGCGCGCACCTCGCGCTTGGTGAGCTGGCCGTCGTGGGCGAAGGCATCGTCGTCGAGCCCGGGAACGGCGGGGTGGGCCCGCGCGCCTTCGGAGGCGCGGACACGGATCGCCAGGGTGTTGAGATCGTCGAATCCGCCGCCGACGATGTCGGTGGGTTCGATGTCGGTGCGGCGCTCACGCTCCGTGCCCATCGCCTCCAGCACGATGATGTCGCTGTCGCCGAATCCCTGGGAGCGCAGCAGGCTGACGGCGGTGGCGATCGTGCCGGCATCGCTGGTGAGGGCCAGGATCCGGGTGCCCGGCTGGAGCGCCCGCGCCAGGGCATCGACCGAGCGGCCGTGCAGGGAGACGCAGGCGACCCCGTCGAGGGGCCAGCCGAGGCGCGCGGCGGCCAGCGAGAACGCCGACGGCGCCGGCAGCACGGCCATCTCGTCGGCGGGCACGTGGGATGCGAGCGTGGCGCCGATGCCGAAGTGCATGGGGTCGCCTGTGGCGAGCACCACGGTGGGCGTGCCCCGGCGGGCGTGGAGCGCGGCGAGCCCGTCGGAAAACGGCGTCGGCCAGGGGCGGCGGCGCTCGGCCGGCACACCGGCGGCCTCGAGATGGCGCTCGGCGCCGAACACCGCGTCGGCCGCATCAAGGGCCGCGCGGGCGCGGTCCGGCTCGGCGAGACGTCCGTCCGGGTGCATGCCGATGACGGTCAGCCAGACGCTCATGCGTCCCCTCCCCCGAGCAGCGCACCGTTGAGCGCACCGCCCGCCATGGCGCTGCCGCCGCGTCGGCCAAGCACGGTGACGAAGGGCACGTCGCCGGCGTGATCGACCAGTGCGTCCTTCGATTCGGCCGCGCCGACGAAGCCGACGGGGAAGCCGAGGATCGCGGCCGGCCGCGCGCCGTCGTCGAGCATCAGTTCCATGAGCGCGAACAGGGCCGTCGGCGCGTTGCCGACGACCACGACGGCGCCATCGAGCTCGGCGCGCAGCAGCACGAGGCCGGCGGCGGAGCGCGTCGTGCCGAGACGTTCGGCGTGGGCCGTGACGTCCGGGTCGTCGAGGCCGCAGACGACCCGCGCACCGGCCGGCAGCGCAGCGGAATGGATGGCGTTGGCGGTCATCCGGCTGTCGACCACCACCGGCCGGCCAGCCGTGACAGCGGCGCGCACGGCGGCGCCGACATCGCCGCCAAAGCGGAGGTCGCCGACGATGTCCGGCATGCCGCAGCTGTGGACGATGCGGGCAGCGACCGGCTGGTCGCCCGGCGCCAGCGCGCCGAGATTACAGGCCTCGGCCACCAGCTCGAACGAGCGCCGGTAGATCGCCGCGGGATCGCGGAGATAGTCGAAGCGCACCCTGTCGCCCGCGCCGGTCACGTGTCCGAGCCGGTCCCGCGGCGCGACAGCACGCTCACCGGCCCGAGCGGGTGATCGGCGTGGGGATAGGGATGGTGGGCGTGGTCGTGGCCGTGGTCGTGCCCATGAGAGTGTCCGTGATCATGGGCGTGCGCATGGCCATGATCATGGGAATGACCATGGTCGTGATGATGATCGTGCGCGTGGGTGTGGCCGTCGCCATGATCGTGGGAATGGTCGTGCGCGTGATCGTGATGTCCGTGCCCGTGGTCGTGGCCCGCCCCCACCAGGCGGCATTCGCCGGTGCAGAAGGTGCCGCAGAGCGCGCAGTCGGCCACCGACGAGCCCGGCGCAGAGGCCCCCATGCCCTCGACGTGGTGGTGGTGGCTCTCCTGGGGCAGGCCGACTTCGCCCTCGAAGCCCAGCACCGCCTCGCGGTACTTGCAGAGCGCGCAGTTCATCAGGTTCTGGCCCTGCAGGATCTCGCGCACGCGCTCGGCCAGCGTGTCGACCACCAGCGGATGGTCGTTGAGATAGGGCGCCTTCACCCATTCGATCTCGGGATGGCGGGCGGCGACGGCATCGGTGAAGCCGTAGATCCGGTCGATCAGGATGCCGGTGAACAGGAAGTACGGGAACACGATCACCCGCTTGAAGCCGAGCCGGGCGACGTGCTCCAGGCACGGCTCGACCAGCGGGAAGGTGACGCCGGAATAGCCGGTCTCGGCCCAGCCGAAGCCGAAGCCTTCCCAGAGCAGGCGGGCGATCTTGGAGACGTTGGAGTTGGCGTCCGGGTCGGAGGCGCCGCGCCCGATGACCACCAGGCAGGTCTCGTGGGCCGGCCGGGGACCGTGGGTGCGGTCGGCTTCTTCCAGGGCCGCGCGGATGCGGTCGCCGGCCGCCCGGATCATCTTGGTGTCGATGCCGAGCTCGCGGCCGTAGTCGATGCGGATGCCGTTGGCCGCGGCGTAGGTGTTGAGCACCGAGGGGATGTCGTTCTTGGCGTGGCCGGCGGCAAACAGCATGCCCGGCACGGCCAGGATGCGCTGGGCGCCCTTCTCGCGCAGCCGGTCGAGGCCGTCGCGGACCACCGGGTTGGCGAACTCCAGGTAGCCGTATTCCACCGGCCAGTCGGGAAAGCGGGTGGCGAGCGCGGTGGCCACGGTCGCGAACTCGGCCACCGCCGGCTGCGAGCGGGAGCCGTGACCGCAGATCATAACGCCGAGCGCTTGCGCGTCGGTGCCGGTCATGGAGTGAGCCTTTCCAATGCTGGAGCCCCAACGGCCGGCGACATCGCCAGGCCAGTAAAACCGGCTCCAGTTTCAACCACGTGAGCATGTCCCGGCGGGCCCGAACGGCACCAACCGGTGACGGGATGCATCAGGCCGGATCGGCGGGCGACACCCGATTGAAACGGGAGCCCGCCGAAACGCCGAGCCGGTCGTCAGCCGAAGAGCACGACGAGGCCGAGCGCGGCGATGGCGCCGCCGCCCATCTGGCGTGCCACGACGCCGGTGCGACCGGCGAGGAAGCCGGTCGACAAGCCGAGGCCGAGACCGACCGCGTGGAGGATCGCGGTCGCCGCAACGAAGCCGGCGCCGTATTCGAGCGCGGCGACGGAGGCCGGCATCTCGGTGCCGTGGGCATGGCCGTGGAAGAAGGCGAACACGGCGACGAGGGCGGCCGCGGCGACGCCGGTGAGGTTGGCGCCGAAGACGATGGCGAGGCCGAGCACCACCACCGAGCCCTTGATGCCGAGCTCGACGAGCGGCAGCGGGGCGCCGGAGACGCCGGCGATGCCGCCCACGATCATCACCGCCACGAAGGTCGCCGGCAGCGCCCACATACAGCGGCCACCCAGCGACGCACCCAGAAGGCCGACCGCGATCATCGCCAGCATGTGGTCAAGGCCACCGATCGGGTGGGAGAACCCGGCGGCGAAGCCCGACACGGAGCCCGCCCCGGTGTGGGCCAGCGCCGGCACGGCTGCGGTGGCGAAAAGGGTGACGAGAGCGAGCAGTGCACGAATGGCCATCAAAGCCTCCTTCCAATCGAATGCGCGCAACGATCCGATCAAGGAGGAGACAGCCCCACGCAAGGCGGGACCGGCACACTCGGCATCGGCAGCCACGGCCTTGGCCCCCGGAATGGGTCGGCCGCACCGCAATCGCTTTCAGTTCCTTGGGGAACGCTGCATGTTCTGTGGGCGTCAGCCTAACGGCAGCGAAGGACGGCCACAAGGGCGGCGGGCGATGCGGCCACAGCGGATTCCGACATCCGGCCGCCCTCGCATCGCGTATGATGGCGGATACATTCTCACGAAGTCATTTGACATCGAGTCCGAGACGACCTGACATGAATGCACCCAGTACCAGCTCGGACTTTTCGGACGCCGTCACCATGCAGCGACCGTTTACAGAAGACCGATCGAGCAGAAGCGTCCATCGCGACATGCGCTTTTACCGGCTACTCTCGAAGGTCCGCTGGCTGACCTATCCCGGCAAGATCCTGGTCGTGACCTTTCTCGGAATTCACGTTCCGTTGATCACGGTGGTGGTCGTCAGCCTGATGTATTCCCTGGCCGACCTCAACACCGTGCTGACGGTGCTCGGGATCCTGCTGGCCGCCACGCTCGTCGGCACCGGCCTGACGCTCTTCGTCATCTCGGACCTCCTGAAACCGATCCTGGAGACCTCGCGCGCCCTGCGCGACTATCGCGTCTCGCAACGGATGCCCGTGCTTCCGACCGGCTTCGCCGACGAGGTGGGCATCCTGATGCGCGACACGCAGGACACCATCCGGGACCTCGACGGACTGCTGATGCGGCTGACCTTTTCCGACGCGGAATCGGGCCTGCCGAACCGCTACCGGATCCGGCAACTGTTCCAAGAGCAGATCGCCGCCGGCGAACGGATCGCCATCGTCGCGCTGCGCGTGGTGAACCGCCCCGAAATCGAAGCCTTCTTCGACCTCGACACCGGTGCCGCCATGTTGGCCCAGTTCACCGAGCGGCTGACCCGGGAACCGGCGATCCTGTCCGTCGGCCGGGCTGCGCCGGGCCTGTTCAAGTTCTCGATCCGCTGGAAGGGGCATTCGGAAACCGCCCACGAACTGAAAGGCATTTCGGAGCGTCTGAGCGCGCCGGTCTCCGACGGCCGAAACGCGTTCTATCCGCGCCTGTTCATGGGCGTTGCCCGGCTCTCGGCCGAGCTCGTCGACGCCGACGCCCTGATGGCCGCAGCGATATCCGCCATGAGCGTGGTGGAGCCGTCGTCAGACTCCAACATCTACTTCTATTCCGTCGAAACGGAAAAGATGGCACGCCAACGCTTCCACATGGACCAGGAGCTCCGGGAGGCGATCGGCACCGACCAGTTCCAGCTGCACTATCAACCGATCATCGATTTCGCCAACAAGAAGGTCGTCAGCGCCGAGGCGCTGCTGCGATGGTACCACCCCGAGCGCGGGCTGATCCCGCCGAGCGACTTCATTCCCCTCGCCGAGGCCGCCGGAATCATCGTGCCGCTTGGAGCGTGGATCCTGAAGACCGCCTGCCGGCAGGCGGCCGCCTGGTCCGACGAGTTGATCAACGTGCCCCGCATCGCCATCAACATCTCGGCGCGGCAGTTTCGCGATCCCAACCTGCTCGCGACGATCGACGAGGCGGTGGCCGCCGCGGGGATCACCCACGACCGGCTGAAGCTGGAAATCACCGAATCGGTGCTGCTCACCGACATCCGCATCGCCAAGCGGACCATCGGCGAGCTGCAAGGCCGCGGCATCACCGTCAGCCTCGACGACTTCGGCGCCGAATACTCCAACCTCCGCTACGTCGCGAACTTCAACTTCGACGAGATGAAGGTCGACATGATGTTCGTGCGCAACGTCGACCTCGACGACCGGCTGAAGGCGATCTGCACGTCCATCGTCACGCTGTCGAACGGGCTCGGGATTCCGATCGTCGCGGAAGGCGTCGAACGTCCCGAGGAGATCGCGCTGCTGCACAGCCTCGGCTGCCAGATGTTCCAGGGCTACTTCCTGTCGCGGCCGGTTCCTGCCGACGAATTCCCAGCCGCCGTTCGGCGCATCCTGACGGACCTGGCCGATCCGGCGTTCACCACCGGGCGGTCTTCCCCGCCGTCAGAACCGGAAGCTTGCCTGTGCGGAGAAGGTGTGGGCGGTGAGGTTGTCGCGGATTTCGGCCTGGTAGGACGCGCCGAGGGAGAAGCGGTCTGAGGCGACGGCGGTGAGGCCGAGGCGGCCGAGGAAGGCGTCGGCGCCGACCTCGGCACCGTCGCTGTCGAACGCCGC